>CANHKZ010000044.1 GCA_947461425.1 Flavobacteriaceae bacterium
AAGCTATTACTGGCAATAGTTCCAACGATGCTTGGTTTGATAATTTGGAAGCCAAAATTGAAATCCATAAAGACCAACCCGTTTTTGATGGGCAATATTCCAATCAATGCTATATGGATCGTACCCGCGATGCCTACTTTTTATTCAAAAAATTAAAAAATACTACCGAAACGCTTTACGATAGCTGGAAAAGCATCATCATGCACTTGCCGTATTCGTTTCAAGGACGTCGCATGTTGTCTGAAATTTATGCATTAGACGCAGCAATTCCTATTATTTCTGGTGACGAATCTCCTGCCGACTACCAAAACAAATTGAAAGAAGTAAGTAAATCTGATGAATACCGTGCATTTGTAAACGAAAAATTACAGCCTGCTGAAATCGCTTCTTCATTGATTGGAAATTTATACACCGGCTCGATTTTCATGGGATTCCTGTCTACTTTGGCGCATTTTGCCCACACAAATGCTCCAATTTCGGGCAAGAAATTTGGTTTTTTAGCCTACGGAAGTGGTTCCAAATCAAAAGTGTTTGAAGGCACTATTCAAGCCGATTGGCAATTGGCTATAGCCAAAGTCCAACTCTTTGAAACATTGGAACAAAGCCATGAGATTGATTTTACTACTTACGAAAAACTACACAAAAAAGAACAAAAACAAAGTGTTCAAACGCCTAAAAACGAATGGATTTTAGATTGTATCGAAAATGAAAATCCAAATCTAATTGGTGCACGTTATTACAAATGGATTGATTAATTTCTAAGTCTTTCCCATTTTTAAATTTTCAAATTAATCCATTTTCAAATTAAAATAATTATTATATTTGAAAAGCCCTAAAACTGCATTGGATTCCAAATCAATTTCCTTTACAGATTTTATTGAAAACAAATAATTATAAACGGTTGTAAGCGTTTGTACGTAGAACATTCGTAAATCAAAGAGTTAGCGGAAAGGCGCAAGCACCTTTCCGCTAACGGGCGCGCCCTTCCGCTAACACACGCTTGGAGCAAGCTCCAAAGCCTGCGTCAAGCGCGCGCCCGTTATATGCAACCCTAACGAACGACACTGCAACCAACAAAACAACTGAAATTAAATGCAAATAGACTTCATTGGACACGGACTTAACACGAACAACAAATTAAATGTTGGCGACCAGTTAGCGACTTCCTTTGGTAGTTCACACTTTGACAGTTTTATTGGTTTTGTTGCCTTTGCTGCAATTTCAGGCGTAAACAAATTATTGCCTTCATTATTGAGAGCTCAAAAAAAATATAAGAAACTTGTTTTTTTTGTTGGCGTTGACAACAAAGGGACATCTAAAGAAGCACTTGAATTACTTTTAGAAAAAAATATTGAAACTTATATTTATCACAAGGATGCAGAACAGATAACATATCATCCAAAACTTTTTCTTTTTGAAGGTGGCAGACACACAAGAGTAATTATTGGTTCTTCTAACCTCACATATTCTGGCTTTTTAAACAACATTGAAGCATCAATACAGCTTGACTTCAAAACAGGGACAGACAAGCAAGGAAACAAACTTTTGAAAGAAGTAAAAAGTTATTTCGCAAACCTAATTGACCTTACTGACAAAAACGTTTTCAAACTTGACAAAGACCTCATTGAAAAATATGATAGCGAAGGACTTTTGTATTCTCAAATAAGAACAGGAAAAGGCTCAACAGAAGAACAACCCAATGACGGAGAAAATCCCGAAGAAAAATCTATTACATCACCATTCTATACAGACGAGTTTGGCGATGGACAAGAGCCAACGGAAAGAACTAATTATGAAAGAAAAATCAATGTAACAGCAAACGATTTTGAGGTATTTCCATTCTTCCTTGAACGATATAAAATTTACAAAAGGGATGTAAGAACTTCGGGGGTTGTCTATAAAGACACTAAAGTTCCAGAAGAAATGGAGTTGTTGGTTTGGTATCAACGAATGAAAGAACTCATCAAACATAATGCTTTGCCTGATGACCTTGCAATGCAACTTATTGACGCTGATTTTCCAATTGAGAATGGTTGGATTAATACGATTAGAATGTGGTGGGATATTAAGTTTCAAAAACTATTGGAATTTAAGGAAAAGGAACAAAAGCATTTAGATTATACATACGTTATTCAGACAAAAAATCCTGAAAGTCCGCACTATGAATTAGGAAGATGGATTGCTCAACAGAAACAAAGACGAAAAGGACAAAACGGTTCTGCTTGGACAGATTACGAAGAAGAAAAAATGAAGTCCATAAATTATATGTGGAATGTTCCTGATTTTGGCGATTTTGGAAGTAAGCCAAAAGATGATGATTGGGCTGACAGATTAGTAGAACTTGAAGAATATTATAGTGATAAAAACAATTTCAAATCAATTCCTCATCAAAACACCAAACTTGGGAAGTGGTTAAACGAGCAGATTACGTTAAAACTTACTGGAACAAGAGGAAAGATTAAAAAATTCTTACACCCACTTAGAGAAGAAATGCTTGGTGATGTATTAAACAAAAATGGAGTTGAATGGAAATGGCAAGAACAAAAAGAAAGAGAAGCTATTATAAACGGACTTTTGAAATGGAACGAGTGGAAAGAATGGCAAAAAACGATTGTAGGTAGACAACTTTCAGACGAGGAAAAGAAGTATCACAAAACAATTCAAGATTGGGTTTCACAGACAAGACACAGGACTAAAAAATGGGAACCTTGGAAAATTGACTTGCTATTTAAAGCAGGTTTTCCAATACCAAAAACGGAGGACATTACCAATGACTGAAAGAAGGGCAGCATATAACAGGCGTTTGGCAAAAAAGCGGGTTCAGTGCTTAAATGAAGTTTTGTGCTTCGTATCAAGTTCAGTGCTGGCAGACAGTTTAGTGCTTCTAAATCCGCTTCTTCGCCAAGCGCCAAAACGTTACCATCAATGGAGTGCTTCGAAGACATAAACAACTAAATGATTTATAATGGAATCAACGACATCTAAATTACGATTTGAACGTTCAGGTTATTATTTTATTGGGCTTGTTGGACTTGCCTTATTGGGCTTCTGGCCTTCTTATTTCGCGAAGTTCTTTGACGGGACAGCCGACTTTAGATTTTACTTTCATTTTCATGCCTTTATGGTCTCCCTTTGGATAGCTTGTTTAATAACCCAACCAATACTCATAAAGAAAAAGAAATTTGAGATTCACCGAATTATTGGCAAGCTATCCTATGTATTGATGCCATTGGTTTTCATATCCGTAATCCTGCTTTCCCACTATCGCATTCAAGACCATGTTCTTATTCAAGGTAATGAAAAATTGTATGGTCCTCATTTACTTCTTTCATTCAAAGACTTGTTGATTTTGGGGACTTTCTATAGTATAGCAATTGCTTACAGAAACAATGTTCATATTCACGCTAGAGCAATGGTTACCACAGGAATTGTATTTATTGAGCCAGCACTCGGTAGGGTAGTTTTCAAAATTTTAAATATTGGGAGTGCAGGTTATCTGTTAACAATTGGACTTATCTATTCACTATTGGTTGGATTGATAATAGTGGAGCGAAAAGAAAAACAAGGGCGGTGGATGTTTCCGTTGGTTCTTGGCTTGTACATTTTTTTCCACTCACTATTAATTTTCGAAATTAGAATAGGATTATGGGAAACATTTGCGACTTGGTTTGCAACTCTTCCATTAACTAACTAAAAAGGAATTTAGAACTGTTTATAAATAGTTTGCACAGCTGCCTATAATGTATTTGCGTCAAGCGGGGTTGACGCGTAATCCAACGTTTGAAATCTTTAATGCGTTCGGTGACGGGGACAGCAGGTGGCTCCTGAAGCACCGCTTGAACGCAAATACTCAGGTTGTTGTTAGCTACAACTTTTTGAAAAAATACCATCACTATTACCCTGCTCTTCAAAGTCTCCTGACTTCGAACTAAAGTAAGGTTATATATAATCAAAAGCTACAAGTTTCAAAAACCTTACAGCTTAGTTCAAAACATTAATTACAGTAGACAACAATTTAAAAAACAGTTTGCACTATTACAAATGGATTGATTAAATTTGTTGTTTACTAATTTCAACTCATTATGAAATCGCCATAAAAAAGTTTGCGCAAGCAATCACTAATGAATGAAAGCGATAACATATATGACCGCTAAAAAATAACTTTTACATATATGAAATACCATCCAATAGACCGTAATTTATTTATAAAAAACCGTGCTAAATTCACGGCTCAAATGAAGCCAAAAAGTGTGGCAGTTTTCAATTCGAACGATATTTATCCTATTAGTGCTGATAGTACTATGCCTTTTGCACAGCACCGCGATATCTTTTATTTGAGCGGCGTAGATCAGGAAGAAAGCATTTTATTGCTTTTTCCAGAGGCACCCTACGAGCACCAAAGAGAAATGCTTTTCTTGAAAGAAACCAACGATCACATTGCGGTTTGGGAAGGTGAAAAACTAACCAAAGAACGAGCTTTTGAAGTGTCCGGAATCAAAACCGTGTATTGGTTAACCGAATTTGAAAAGGTATTGTTTGAATTAATGACACATGCTGAAACAATCTACATTAATACCAACGAACACTATCGCGCTACGGTAGAAACTGAAACTCGCGAGGCTCGTTTTGTAAAATGGTGGAAAGAAAAGTATCCTGCGCATGCCGTAGCCAAAAGCAATCCGATATTACAACGACTTCGTTCGGTTAAGGAAAATGTAGAATTAGAGTTAATCCAAAAAGCCTGCGATATTACCGAAAAAGGATTTAGAAGAGTCTTGTCTTTTGTACAACCTGAGGTAACCGAATATGAAATCGAAGCGGAATTTGCACACGAATTTATTCGGAATCGCTCCAAAGGTTTTGCCTATACACCGATCATTGCTTCTGGGAATAATGCCAATGTATTGCATTATATAGAAAACAACCAAGTGTGTAAAGCGGGTGATTTGATTTTGCTAGACGTTGCAGCAGAATATGCCAATTATTCAAGTGATATGACCAGAACAATTCCCGTTTCAGGTCGATTTACAGAAAGACAAAAAGCAGTATACAATGCTGTTTTGCGTGTGAAAAATGAAGCTACTCAAATGCTAACTCCCGGCACTTTATGGAAACAATACCATGTTGAAGTGGGTAAACTAATGACGTCTGAATTATTAGGTCTAGGTTTGATTGATAAGGCCGATGTGCAAAACGAAAATCCAGATTGGCCAGCTTACAAAAAATATTTTATGCATGGAACGTCACATCATATGGGCTTAGATACCCACGATTACGGAATCCTGACTGAGCCAATGCAAGCCAATATGGTGTTCACCGTAGAACCGGGGATTTACATTCCGGCAGAAGGTTTTGGCATTCGTTTAGAAGACAATGTGGTAGTACAAGAAAAGGGTTCGCCTTTCAATTTGATGCGCAACATTCCAATTGAAGTAGAGGAAATTGAAAGTTTGATGAATAGTTAAAATTGTTTGTTGACAGTTTTCGGTGAAGACGGTTTACGAAAGTGAGCCGTTTTTTTATTATCATTTTTTAATGTTTTGGTGCCAATTCGAAAAAATATTGTGCTCTTAGCGTTTAAAATTTACCTTTGCCTACATGAAAACCACGCATTTCAAAAATACCAACATTAGCTACACCGACCAAGGTAAAGGAACGGCGATAGTCTTATTACATGGTTTTTTAGAAAACAAAAAAATGTGGGACGCATTTATTCCGGAGTGGAGCAGCAAATTCCGAGTCATCACCATTGATTTATTGGGTCATGGCGAAACAGGTTGTATGGGCTATATACATTCTATGGAAAACAACGCTGATTTGGTTCATGAAGTGCTTTCTAAATTACGCCTTCGAAAAGTAATTTTGGTTGGGCACTCTATGGGCGGTTATGTGGCTTTGGCTTTCGCCGAATTATATCCAGATTTTATAAAAGGATTAGTACTGTTAAACTCAACTTCCAGAGCCGATAGTGACGAACGGAAAACCAATCGGGATCGGGCTATAAAAGCCGTAAAGCACTCCTTTCAAAATTTTATTTCGTTGTCTATCTCTAATTTATTTAGCGAAGATAACAGAGAACGCCTTTCGGATGCAATTAACAGCGTAAAACAAGAAGCGCTTAAAACGCCTCTTCAAGGTATTGTAGCGTCCTTAGAAGGGATGAAAATACGCATTGACCGAGAAGTGTTATTGCATCTAACCCCTTATCCTAAACTATTAGTTTTAGGCAAAAAAGATCCTGTTTTAAACTACGAAGAAACGAAACAACAAATCGAAGACACCCAAGTTCAATTATTGAGTTTCCCTGACGGACATATGTCGCACATCGAAAACCAAAAAGAACTTCAAAGGAAATTATTGCAGTTTTTTAAGTCGGTTTAAAGCATCCCTGAATTCAAATAACCTTTCTCAACTAATTCCATTTTATCTTTTAAATAATGTAATTTTCCTTCTTTCATTAAGGTCAATTGTGCCGCGACTGAAATTACATTTTGATAATTATGATCGGTAATAATAATTCCTTTTTGAGCCGCATTATCAAGAATTAACTGGTTGATTTTCTCCGCCATAAGTGGAGACAAACCATTATAAGGCTCGTCCAATAAGACGAATTTTGAAGGATTACTAAGTGCTAATTTGATTTCTAAATAACGTAATTCTCCTCCTGAGAGATGTGCAATTTTATTATCCCGAATGTTCTGAATCATTTCATCTGCACAGAAATTATCTAAATATTCTTTTGAAATAGAAAGTTGAATGGCTTTTTTTACCGAAAGTGATTTGGGAATACAACTATCTTGATGCAAATAACTAATTTCTTGAAATAAAGCTTTTGGTTTTAATTGCACCATTCCATCTATTCGAACAAACTTAAAATCAGCAGGTACAATGCCGAAAATGATTTTTAATAGTGTCGATTTCCCACAACCATTTCTTCCTAAAATCCCGATAATATCTCCCGTTTCACATTTAAGATAGACATCTGAAATGATGGATTGGAAACCAAAATTTTTCTGAACACTGTCTATTTCTAAAAGATGTTTTTTCAAAATAAATGGCGTATAAGGTTCAAAATAAAAATACCAACAATTAAAGAAAGGAAACTAAAAAACCACGAATACATCCAAAGTTGTTTTTTAGAAATTCCATTGTTGAAGTAAAACAAATAATCGTTTTCATTTCGCAATTCTTTCAAAACAAAACTTAGTAAAAGTCCAAAAATTAAAAATGAAAAATTGAAAGCAATTAACCCTCCAAAATAGCCAACAAAAAGACTCACGCCCAAATTAATTGGGACAGTACTTTTGAAAAACTCAAAAGCGTTTGCGATTATTCTTAACCTATCTTTCATTTATATTTTCTCTTTAAACGGAATTGTTTCATTTAAAATTTGAGAAAGTAGTAGTACTATTTGTTCTAAATAATTATCGATAATTTCTTGATCAATAGTGGTTTTAACTTCTTTCCCTGATTTAAAATTGAAAGGCAAAAATCCTGCTTTTAAATTTTTAAACGATATAATTCCTGCTTCAATTGGCAATCGATTTGGTTCTTTTTCAAACATGAAAGCATAAGCCAAAACCTGAATAATTTTATCGTTTTTAAGGTCCTCAGTCAAACCGTCCCAAGTTGATAAAACTACACTTCCTTTTTCGACTTTTCCGGTTTTATAATCAATGATACGGATGGTTCCGTTACGATTTTCGATTCGGTCTACATTTCCTTTTATCAAAACTGGGAAAGGCAACATAGGATGTTCTAAACGTCTTTCATACGTTTGTTCCAAAGCAATAATTTGAATTTGATCACCCGCTTTGATAGTTTCCAACTCGACTTTTAAAAAGTTCGACACATTGCGTTTAGCTACTTCAAATGCCAACAAATTGCGTCCTTTTTTGATTTCGCCTTCTTTGTAAACCAGTTTGAATTGTTTCAGCACTTCGGCATCAATTTGCTTGAAGCATTGTTGTAGGTCCAACTCTGAAATCAACCGTCCTATGAAAGGTTCATAAAGTATTTTTAAGGTTTCGTGAATAATCGTTCCTAAGGTATTCAAGGCAATACTTTCTTCCACTTCTTCCACTTCTCGAATACGGAGAATTTTTTGGAAATAAAAATCAATGGGATTTCTGATGTAACTGGTCAATGCCGAAGGAGAAAAACCTTGATCGGCAATTTCTTTTAATCGCAACATCACGGCATCTGATTTGGGCACTTCCATTGGTAAATAAGCGGTTTCGGGCAAGACTGCATTATAAATTTCTTGTGTCAAATTATGATTGGTTTGACTTTCAACTTCTAATTGTGTAATAAATCGGCTTCTTTCCCCCGCATCCAAACCTTCGCTTTCAGTATTATATAGTAAATAAATGGTAGTAGCTCGTTGTAATAAATGGTAAAAATGATAGGTGTAAATCGCATCTTTCTCTTTGAAAGTTGGCAAACCTAATTCGCGTTTTACATCATACGGAATAAAGGAATTTGATGATTTCCCCGCAGGAAACTTCCCCTCATTCATGGAGGTAACAATAACCGTATCAAAATCCAAAACCCTACTTTCTAAAACACCCATAATTTGTAAGCCGTTCAGCGGTTCGCCTTCAAAAGAAACTTCGGCAACATCAATCACCTGTTTATAAATAGCATATAAAGTTTCAATCTTATCAATATGTTGGTGTTTTGAATAGTAGGTTATCAATTTATTAATCACCTTGAAAACTGCAAAAACAAACGCCTTTGTTATTTTTTCCTCTTCGTTATCGGTAGTCAAATTGTTTTTTAAAGTCTGTAACAAACTAATAATAGTTTCTAAAACGGGTACTGCGCCCGTTTCCCATTTTTTGAATAGCAACAAAAATAACTCACTCGGATTTGGATTTAAATCCAATAGTTTTTGGTGTGTAATGAAGGTATAATTATTCTCATTTATGAGTTGTACCAATTCACGCGTATTCGCATAAGGTTCCACTAATGGATGTGTCAAAATATCCAAAACCTCCTTATAATACAATACATATCCCTTATTGTTCCTTGACAAAGAATTGGTGTGCATTTTAAATAACTTAGCAACTAAAATTTGGGCGGGATTATTCTTAGCCGAATACCCCATGGTAATATTCAAAGCGCCAACCGAAGCTGGCAGCGAATACAACAAAGGAACGAGCAAACTTTCCTCTCCTAAAACTACTGCTACTTTATCTAAAGCTTTTTCGGGGTTTTCTATGATGGTTTGTTCCAAAATACTTCCAGCAATTTTAGCTTGACCAATAGTCTTTGGCGTGCCAATAACTTGAATGTTTTTAGTAGCGGAAAAATCATTTACAATCCATTCAAAAGGATGTGATTTATAGTGTTTCCAGTTTTCTTTGAATCGACGTAAAAAAAGCCCCGCATCATGATACGGATCGTTTAGAAAGGTTTGATCAGCATCCCAATAAATTTTAGCTTGACCAAAAGTTAAAAGCTCTTGTACGATTTTTTCTTCGGCAGCGTTAAGCGCATTAAATCCAGCAAATAGGAATTGTTTATTCTGAACAGAATTTAAAAAATGAATTAGGTTTTTAACGGCTTCTCTGTAAATTAATCCTTGGTAACCAATTCCTTTTGAAAGCATATGATCATATAAAGATTGGTAGTACTTAGGCAATAACTTCCAAAAATCAATGTAATTTTCAAGCAGCTTTGTTTTGTCTTCAACTTCTATTCCCCATTTTTTAATATCTTCAATATCGTTCAAGTAGGACAATACATGGTTTGGATCCAATAGATATCGATCTATTTCGTTGAAATCTTGTAAGAGTATCTTAGCCCAATTAGCAAACAATTCGAAAGATTGTTGTTGAGCTGATGGAGTAATTGACAAATAGACATCATAAAACTCAAATAATTGTTCAATTGAATCTACAGAACGGATTCCTGCAATATTTTGAATAAAATCTTCTATACTTATAATTTCGGGAGAAAGTACGGTGTGAGTTACCTTATTTTTAATAGCTTCCACTAAAAAAACCTTAGCTCTCTTGTTAGGTAAAATAACTATAGTATTTGACAAATTATCTGAGTAATTGTCAATTAGTATTGCCGCAATTTTATCTAAAAAAGAAGTTTTTGTCATTCTATAAAAATAAAAAAACGTCCCGATAAATCGGGACGTTTTCTAAAAAATATTTAAAGTATATTATTTTTGTAATACAACTTCAGTTCTTCTGTTTTTAGCTTTTCCAGCAGCTGTTTTGTTTGTTGCAACTGGTTTGCTTTCTCCATAACCAACAGCTGTTAAATTAGCTGCTTTCATTCCTCTTTCGATCAAAGTGTTTCTAACTAAATCAGCTCTTTCTTGAGATAATTTTTGATTAAATTCATCTGAACCATCGCTATCAGTATGTCCTTCAATACTAAATTTAGCTGTAGGATATTGTATTAACAATGCAGAGATTGACTCAATTTTAACTGGAACATCTACTGATCTAAAAGTAGATTTTCCTGTTTCGAAATAGATTGATTTAGCTTCAACTGATACTGTTTCTAAAACTGTAGCAGTTACTTCAGGACAACCTTTGTTGCTAGCCAGACCGGCAACTTCAGGACACTCATCATCTTTATCGGCAACACCATCTTTATCTGAATCAGCCCATGGACATCCTGCATTTTCTTTAGGACCTGCAACTGAAGGACATTTGTCATCTTTATCTGCAACCCCGTCTTTGTCAGCATCTGGACAACCTTTTAAAGTAGCTAAACCAGCAACTTGAGGACAAGCGTCATTGGCGTCAGTAATACCATCACCATCAGCATCTGGACATCCGTTCAAAGCAGCTAAACCAGCAACTTCTGGACAAGCATCGCTACCGTCAACAATTCCATCACCATCAGTATCAGGACATCCATTGAATTGTTTTAAACCAGCAACTTGAGGACAAGCGTCATCTTTGTCATAAATACCATCTTTATCTGTGTCTGTTCCTCCAAATTTGAAAATCAAACCAGCAGTATGTTGAGAGAATGATGGAGCATCAGGAGTAGCTGTTCCAGCAATAACTCTTTCTCCAAAAGATTTTTTGTAGGTAGTAGCTAATGCTAAACCCATATTTTCTGTAAACCAAAATGTTACACCAGCGCCTGTATTAATTGTTCCAAAACTAGCGTCACCAAAAAATGAATATCCTCCACCTACTGAAAGAGATGGGTCAATTACTTTTGATTTAATTAATGACTGAAAAGAATATCTAACAGTTGCGTCAATTCCAATATAGGTTAAATCCCCTGGATTTGTAACTAAATAACCACGAGAATCAGCTCCAGCTGCAGTTGGATTAAAGTTTACAAATTTACTTATTTTGTTAATTGTTCCAGAAACTCCAAAAGTGAAATTATCTCCAATATATTTAGATACCCCTAAATAAGAAATAGAGGGAAGAATATCCCAATTATCTTTAACTGCAAAAGGTTGTGAAAAATGACGATCTAACCATTCGTGGCCGCCATCAGCTCCTGTTTTTGTGTCAATGGCATTTGCCCCAAAATAGATAGCCCATGGGTTGTTACTATCTTGTGCCTGTGAGCTTAAACTCAACATCATTAGTGAAGCAACTACAATTTTGTTAAAATGTTTCATACTTTTTTTTTAAATTACTTATTAGTTATTTAAATCAAAAGTACTATATAATATTTTAACTACAAAATAGTATTGACAGAAATTAAACTAAAATACTAACTTTTAATTAGTTATATTATAGTAACTTTTTTTTATACAGACAAAAAAACGCCTTAAATCTAATTAAGGCGTTTGCTATTTTGTAAATCCAATTAGTAATTGTTATTCCCCTGATCCAAATTTAAAAACTAAACCAACTGAATGTTGTAAAAAAGATGGAGCGTCCGGAGTTTCAGCAATAGCTCTCTCTCCGAATGATTTTACATATGCAGATGATAATTCAAAACCAAAAGCATCTGTAGCCCAATATGTAACACCAACTCCTGTATTAAGTGATCCAAAACTTGAATCTCCCATAAAAGAATATCCAGCCCCAACAGAAATAGTTGGCTCGAAAGATTTGGATTTAATTAAGGTTTGTAAACTATATTTTAAATTTGCCGCTACACCATAGTAAGCTAAGTCCCCAGGATTAGTTACTACATATCCTCTAGAATTTCTTTCTGTTGAAGTAGAGGTAGGATTATACGTTACAAATTTACTTATTTTGTTAGCAGTTCCTGTTATACCAAAACTGAAATTATCAGCAATATATTTTGACACACCAATGTACGAAATTGAAGGTAAAATATTCCAATTGTCTCTAACTGCAAATGCATGAGACGCGTGGTAATCCAACCAACTCTTTCCTCCTTCAGCACTAGTTTTAGTATCTATAGCATTTACTCCAAAAGAAATAGCCCATGGTTTTTTGCTGTCTTGAGCTTGAACATTTAATCCAATTACTATTGCTATAGCAATTAAAATTTTGTTTAGATTTTTCATAATTTTTTTATTAATAAATTTAACAATTAGTTTTATTTTTTTAACAAAAATAGATTATATTTTAAAAAAGCAAAATAAAATACAAAAAAACTTCTATTTTATTTATTAAAATACAGTTTTCGCATCTAAAACTCGGTCTGCTAATACTCTTAGTAAGCTATTCCGGAAAGCCCTAAATCTTTAGTTTTATTTTAAAAACATTAAAAACTAACAACAATAACTTCTTTCCCTATATAAACTAGTGTTTTTTCTATTACTTGATATCCCAAATTTTCAATCGCATTACAATAATTGTTCAATTGTATTTCATATTTAGAATGGGGAGACCCTGTTTTATAGTCTAACAGAAAAACGGTATTGTCTTGGGTTACCGCCATTCGATCTGGTTTAATTGTCCCTCCCTCTTTTTGAATAATAGTTTGCTCATTCATCACAATATTACCTTCTGCAAAATGATTTTTAAGTTCATCATGTTCCACAATTTCATAAATAGTTTGATAAACCGCTCCTTTTTGGGTTGGGGCTACTAGTCCGTCTTCAACTGCCTTAGTAATCGCTAAGTCAATATCATTTTTGGTTTTAATTATTGATAAAATTTCGTGAATTACATTGCCATATTCAATAGCTTCTTGCTGGAGCGTTCCCCACATTACTGATTCTCGCTGCGCAATTTTTATGTTTTTAGGATTCAAGACTTCCGTTACAGACGGGATCGTTTTAGAAGTGTCTTTATGTTTTTCTTCCGAAGATAATTTTGTTGCATTTCCTAATTCATATACAAGTTTGTCGTTATCATATAAATCTTGAGCTAGCAAATAATTAATGAAAAAAGCACACATATTATTTTTAGGCAGCTCGCCTTTACTAGATAAATTTTTACTTGTAATGATATACAATTGTTCTTCGGCACGGGTTAAAGCAACGTACAATACATTGACATTATCTAATAATTCTTCTTGCTTTTTAATCGTGTATGTCTCTAAAGCGTCCTCGCCAAATCCTTCCACCGCACTACTATTGTCAATCAACACTTTTGGCAATCCAACAGTTTCTTCCTCTGCATTCAACCACAATTTATCTTTAGGTTTTCGACTGTAATCTTCTTCTGCAAAAGGCATAATTACCACTGGAAATTCTAGTCCTTTCGATTTATGGATGGTCATAATTCGGACAGCATTGGTGCCTTCGGGAGAAGGAATACTGAATTTCTCACCACTTTTGTCCCAAAAATCTAAGAAATCAGACACTCCAGCTTGATTCCGAATATCTCTTTCCAATACAATATCGAGAAAATATTGTACGTAACTAGAAGCCCGAAGCTTTGAATTCAAGAACGTACGTGCTATAATTTCCACAGCTTCATACAATGATTTTTTTCTAAGATTTTGAAAGGACAAATCCAAGTTAAATTGCAACAACCAATTTTCAAATTGGGTTTCTTGCACTAATTCCTTGCCTTTGGCAATAAAATCATGTACGGATAATTCGTCTTGAACATGCAATGCTAAATAATGTAAGAAATGAGTTTTAACGTCAATGTCAGAACTGTTTTTCAAATATTTTAGCAAATGAATAATAAAGCGAACCTCGGTAGCATTTTGAATCATCAAGGTTTCAGAGGACAATAGCGGAATTCTTTGTTCTGTTAAATAATTGGCCACCGCAATTCCTTGTCCGCGTTTGCGAGTCAAAATGACAATATCTTTGTATTCAAAGCCTTTCTCAAGGACTTTCTTGATGGTATCCAAGGTAGCTTGAACATACATTTCGGTTTTGTCCAATTCTTCTTCTTCGGTTTCAGCAGTTTCTGGCAGAAACGAAATGTTTACATAGCCCCCCGTTTTAGAATTCGCTTTTTGGTGACTGTGATTTTCATACAAATCTTTGTAATCAGGATGCTGAAATTCATTAGCCAATAATTTAAAAAAACTATTGTTGAATTCAATAATTTGAGAATACGAACGGTAATTATATTCTAATTGAGTTAATTTTTTATCGGGATTATTGAACGGATTTTGGTCTTTACTCAATTCTATAAATTGCTCGGCTTTTCCTCCGCGCCAGCGATAAATGGACTGTTTAGGGTCTCCAACAATCATCAAAGTACCTTTTACGCCATATTCATCTTGACCAGAAAGCGCATTATCAATAAGCGGAATCAAATTTTGCCATTGCATTTCCGAAGTGTCTTGAAACTCATCAATAAAAAAATGACGGTAGCGTTCGCCCAAACGCTCGTAAATAAATGGCGCGGGCTGGTTTTGAATTTCGCGATGAATTAACGCATTGAACTCAGTAATAGATAAAATATTTTGTTCTTGTTGAATTTTAGCCAATTCATTACTCACCGTATTCAACAACGACAAAGGTGTGATGTTTTTTAAGAAAGCTTTGTAAAAATGAATCTTTTCAAACAAGAGATACACTTTAGATAGAATAACTAACAAATCTGGAATGATAGCTTCAATAATTGCGCGGTCAGTTGCTGTTTTGTTGATGGCAATATCGTCGACTTCGCGAAACATTTTATTTTTAGGATTGAATTTTCCTTCTTGAATGCTTGCAATATGATTAGGAAATGTGCCGCGTGAAAACGATTTTAGGTCAATGCCATTTTGTTCTATGAGGGCTGCCGCTTCGTTTCCTAAAATAATGGTTTCTTTTTCTAAATCCTCACAAACAACAGCGAGTTTTTTCTTGATTTCGAGAAATTCTGTGATGGATTTATTTTGAAAATGAGTGATTTCATTTCGGTTGTTTTCATTTAAAACTAATTTTCCGGTTTCTAAAATTTCACGAGAAATATCCCAAGATTTATCGTCGTCGGTTTTTTCCATGGTGAAATCAACCAATAAATTAGTCAAGATTTCGTCTTCGCCCGCCTGCGCAATAATCGCATCTACGGCTTCAATTACTAAATTTTCGGTATCCAAGGTGACTTCAAACGTCATGGGTAAATTCAAATCGTGTGCAAAAGCCCGAATCACTTTATGGGTAAATTTATCAATGGTCGAAATATCAAAAGCGGCATAATTATGAATCAGGTGCTTGATAATTTGTTGTGCCTTGGTTTTGATTTGAATGATAGACAGCGAAGTATCTACTGATAAATCCTGCATTAAATCTTGAGATTTTGAAGATGGATTATCTTTTGCAAAATCAGTCAAACTTCCTACGATACGACTTTTCATTTCGTGCACTGCCTTGTTGGTAAACGTAATGGCTAGGATATTTCGATACGCATCATTTTTTGGTGAGGTCAAGATGATTTTTAAATATTCTTTGACCAAGGCATAGGTTTTACCCGAACCGGCTGAGGCGTCGTAAATCGAAAAGGAGTGTCTTTGCATCATTTGGGTTTATAACTTATTCGGGAACTGAGAACGAAAACCCTAGCCCTGATTGTAGCGACATCCTTTACTGCCGGGTTCGGCAGGAAAGATATAGCATAAAGCAGGAATAGCTTCTCGAAATTTTGGTTCGATTTAAAATTTGCTCGAATAAAGTTTAAAAGTAGTATTTTTGCATCATGGAAACAAATAGACAGAAAAAAATAGGCGGCGTTATCCAAAAAGATTTGGTGGATATCCTGCAAGGTGAAGTGA
>CANHKZ010000045.1 GCA_947461425.1 Flavobacteriaceae bacterium
GTATTTGGTTATTTTTGGAGATCTTCCATCAGAAGAGCAATTGCTTCAGTTTGAGGAAGATATCAGAAAGTATACTTTGGTAAACGAGGAAATGAAAAATATCATTGACGGTTTTCCAAAAACAGCCCATCCAATGGGGGTTTTATCAGCTTTGACAAGTGCCTTGACGGCCTTTAATCCAAAGCCAGTAAATTTTGAGAACAGTAAAGAAATGTATGAGGCTGTATGTAAGACGATGGGTAAATTTTTAGTAATTGCAACTTGGACCTACAGAAAGAGCATGGGCTTTCCTTTAAATTATTATGATAACACTAAAGGATATGTAGAAAATTTCATGCATTTGATGTTTCAATTGCCTACAGGACCCTATGCTGCCGATCCAATAGTTATCAATGCCTTAGATAAATTATTTATTCTTCATGCTGATCACGAACAGAATTGCTCTACTTCTACAGTACGTATGGTGGGATCTTCTCACGCTGGTCTATTTGCTTCTATTTCTGCTGGTGTATCTGCGCTTTGGGGACCACTTCACGGTGGAGCTAATCAAGCTGTTTTAGAAATGCTGGAAGAAATATACAAAACGGGTGGTGACGCTGATAAATACTTGGCTAAAGCCAAAGATAAAAACGATCCGTTCCGTTTGATGGGATTTGGTCACCGTGTGTATAAAAACTTTGATCCAAGAGCAAAAATTATTAAAAAAGCAGCTGATGAAGTACTGAGTACTTTAGGTGTTCACGATCCAATTTTAGCTATTGCTAAAAAATTAGAAGAATCGGCATTGGAAGATGAGTATTTCAAATCAAGAAACTTGTATCCAAATGTGGATTTTTATTCTGGAATTATATACAGAGCTTTAGGGATTCCAACCGATATGTTTACGGTTATGTTTGCAATTGGAAGGTTGCCAGGTTGGATTGCACAATGGAAAGAAATGCGCGAAAACAAAGAGCCAATTGGTCGACCAAGACAAATTTATATCGGACATCCTTTGAGAGAATTTATACGATAATTTGCATTAGAATAATTCTAAAGCTTCACTTTCTTGTGAGGCTTTTTTTGTTATCTTAGCTCACTTAAATCCCGAATTTATGTTGCAATTAAATGTTAAAGACGAGTCATCAAGACTACGGGCTGTGGTACTTGGGACGGCTATTAGTAATGGACCAACTCCGCAAATTGAAGAAGCGTATGATCCAAAATCATTGGAACATATTCTTGCAGGCACCTATCCGATTGAACTAGATATGGTTCCTGAAATGGATGCCTTTGAAGCAGTTTTCAAAAAGTATGAGGTTACTGTCTATCGCCCTGAAATAATTCAAAATTACAATCAAATTTTTACCCGGGATATTGGGTTTGTTATTGACGATGTGTTTATTAAGTCAAATATCCTTCCGGATAGAGAGCGTGAATTGGATGCTATTCAATATGTTATTGATCAAATGGATCCTACTAAAGTCGTTCGTCCTCCAGAGGAAGTTCATATTGAGGGCGGTGATGTAATGCTGTGGGAGAATTATATTTTTGTTGGGACTTATAAAGGAAGTGATTACAAAGATTACATTACCGCCAGAACAAACTGGCAAGGCGTAGCATTTTTGAAACAACTTTTCCCTAATAAGGTGGTCAAAGAATTTGATCTAGTAAAATCAAAAATTGAAGCACGTGACAACGCCTTACATTTGGATTGTTGTTTTCAACCTGTTGGTAAAAATAAAGGAATAATATATAAGAGTGGTTTTCGAGAAGAATCGGATTATATGTTTTTAGTTCAATTGTTTGGAAAAGAAAATTTGTTTCACATTGAACGAGAGGAAATGTACCATATGTATTCTAATGTTTTTTCGATAGCGCCTGATGTGGTAGTTTCCGAAAAGAATTTCACACGATTGAACAATTGGCTTAGAAAAAACGGATTTACTGTGGAAGAAATTCCCTACGCAGAAATCGCCAAACAAGAAGGCTTATTGCGATGTTCGACTTTACCATTGATTAGAGAGTAATTGGTTGTCTGTTATCGGTTGTCTGTTTTCTGTTATCTGTTATCGGTTGTCTAATTTAAAATTATACTAATATGAAAAGTCATGAAGATTTAGACATATATAAGATTAGTTTAGTCCTATTTTACCATATTCACAAAGCTTCATTGCAATTGCCTAAGCATGAGTTGTATGAATTAGGTAGCCAAATTAGACGATCTGCCGACTCGGTAAATTCAAATATTGTAGAAGGGTATGGAAGAAAGCGATATAAAGCCGACTTTATCAAATTTTTAGTGTATTCGCATGCCAGTTGTTTAGAAACCAAAGCACATTTAATTAAAATAAAGCATATTTACATAAGTTTGCTTCCAGATGTTGATCGATTTATTTCCGACTATGATATTTTAGGCGCCAAAATATATAATTTTATACAATATGTTGAATCCAACTGGAAAACTTGATTATTTAATAAAACCAACAACTGACAACCGAGAACAGACAACCGAGAACAGACAACCGATAACTGATAACAAAAAATATGAACCAAACTACTAATGCCATCTTGATGATTCGACCTGTGGCGTTTCGAATGAACGAACAAACTTCGGTTAATAATTACTACCAAAAAGTACTCGACGGTTTATTGCCCGCAACGGTAAATGCTAAAGCGCAAAATGAGTTTGATAATTTCGTAAGTCAATTAAGCGCTTTGGGTGTTCAAGTTATTGTGGTGGAAGACACAGCTGATTCGGACACACCAGATAGCGTTTTTCCGAACAACTGGATTTCCTTTCATGAAAATGGGGATGTTGTGTTATACCCCATGTTTGCTGAGAACCGCCGTTTAGAGCGCAGAGAAGATATTTTAGATATCTTAGAAGAAGAAGGATTTGTAGTCAATGAAATTATGGACTATACGTCGGCTGAAACAGAGGGATTCTTCTTGGAAGGAACTGGAAGTATCGTTTTGGATCGCGAAAATGGAAAAGCCTATTGTGCTTTGTCTCCGAGAGCTGACGAAGAATTGTTCATTGAATTTTGTGAAGATTTTGAATATTCTCCAGTAATTTTCGAAGCTTTTCAAACGGTTGAAAACGAACGAAAATTGATTTATCACACCAATGTAATGATGTGTATTGGCGATACCTTTGCTGTAATTTGTGCAGACTGTATCGATGATAAAAAAGAGCGCAAAATGGTCTTAGATAGTTTGCGTGGCGATGATAAAGAAGTTATCCTAATTACAGAAGCACAATTGAATCATTTTGCGGGTAATATGTTAGAAGTAGTAGGAGCCAATGAGCGTCGCTATTTAGTGATGAGTGCTTCGGCTTACCAATGTTTAACCAAAAAGCAAATCACACAGTTAGAAGAGCATCTTACTATTTTAAGTGTTAATTTAGATACTATTGAAGCTTGTGGCGGTGGAAGTGCTCGTTGTATGATGGCTGAAATTTTCTTACCCTTAGCAGCGGTTTAATAGTAAAAATTAGACATAGCCGTTTCTTTTTGATTACTTTTGCGGCTTAAATTTCAATTATGAAAAATAAAAAAACCTTGGTACTTGGAGCTACAACTAAACCGGAACGATATGCTTTTAAAGCGATCTCAGCTTTGGTAGCCAAAGGACATTCGGTACTAGCAATAGGTCAAAATGCTGGAGAAGTTGCTGGTGTAAAAATTCATACCAAAGCGCTGCCTATAAAAAGTATTGATACAGTTAGTTTATATTTGAACCCAGTGCGACAAAGAGAGTATTATAATTACATCATTGAGGCACATCCTAAACGGGTTATTTTTAACCCTGGAACCGAAAATCCAGAGTTTTACCAATTGTTAGGCTTAAATGATATTCAGGTAGACGTGGCTTGTACCTTAGTTTTACTAGCAACTGATCAATATTAAGACGATTCGTTTTTCAAATTTACTACTTTTGTAACCATGGAATTTTCTTCAAAACTATTAGAAAAAGCAGTCAACGAAATGTCGCAATTACCAGGAATTGGTAAGCGTACGGCTTTGCGATTGGTTTTGCATTTGTTGAAACAACCGCAGGAGCAAACGCAGTATTTGTCACAAGCTTTAGTCACGATGCGCGAGGAGATCAAGCATTGTTCTAGTTGCAATAACATTTCGGATAACGCTTTGTGCGAAATTTGTGCCAATGCTAGTCGGAATCATCAAATGATTTGTGTGGTAGAGGATATTCGGGATGTGATGGCGATTGAAAACACCGGACAATTTAGAGGAATTTACCATGTACTAGGAGGGAAAATTTCGCCCATTGATGGCGTAGGACCTAGCCAACTGCACATCAGTCCATTAATAGAAAAAGTGAAACTGGGTGGTGTAAGCGAAATCATTTTTGCGCTAAGCTCGACTATGGAAGGCGATACTACTAATTTTTATATTTACAAGCAAATTATGGATTTTCCAGTGGAATTGTCCACAATAGCGAGAGGGATTTCAGTGGGCGATGAGTTGGAATATGCTGATGAAGTGACTTTGGGGCGTAGTATTTTACAACGGGTACCTTTTGAAAAATCCATGAGGAACAATTAAAATGAAGTCAAACGACTAATTATAGAATTAATGAAAATTACAAAAATTTGTTGCATTGGAGCAGGTTATGTTGGGGGACCTACCATGGCGGTGATTGCTCAAAAATGCCCACACATTCAGGTGACGGTTGTCGATTTGAATGCAGAACGTATCGCAGCTTGGAATGATGAAAACTTTGATAATATTCCGATATACGAACCAGGATTAAGCGCTGTCGTGGCCGAAGCTAGAGGAAGAAATTTGTTTTTCTCCACTGATGTGAAAAAAGCCATTGATGAGGCGCAATTGATTTTTATTTCGGTGAATACGCCTACCAAAACCTACGGAAAAGGAAAAGGAATGGCCGCCGATTTGAAATACATCGAATTGTGTGCGCGCCAAATTGCTCAAGTAGCCAAAGACAACAAAATTGTAGTAGAAAAATCAACTTTGCCAGTACGTACTGCCGAGGCAATTAAAAATATTTTAGACCATACCGGAAACGGTGTACAATTTCAAATTTTGTCCAATCCAGAGTTTTTAGCTGAAGGTACTGCGGTTGAAGATTTGGTGCATCCGGATCGGATTTTAATTGGTGGCGACACCACTCCAGAAGGGCAAGAAGCGATTCAAGCTTTGGTGGAAGTCTATGCCAATTGGGTGCCAAACCATAAAATTTTGACGACCAATGTCTGGTCATCCGAATTGTCTAAACTAACGGCGAACGCCTTTTTAGCGCAACGTATTTCGTCTATCAATGCGATGTCCGAATTGTGTGAAAAAACAGGAGCTGATGTGACTGAAGTAGCTCGTGCCATTGGAATGGATAGCCGAATTGGCTCTAAATTTTTAAAATCGTCTGTTGGTTTTGGTGGTTCTTGTTTCCAAAAAGACATTCTCAATTTGGTCTATATTGCTAAGTCATATGGATTGAACGAAGTGGCTGATTATTGGGAACAGGTGATTATTATGAATGACCATCAAAAAAGACGTTTCTCTGTTAAAATTGTACAAACCTTGTACAATACTGTTGCCGCTAAAAAGATTGCTTTTTTAGGCTGGGCGTTTAAGAAAGATACGAATGATACTAGAGAATCAGCGGCGATTTATGTTGCGGATGATTTGATTAACGAACAAGCTCAAATAGCCGTTTATGATCCAAAAGTGGCTCAAGATAAAATACTCGCCGATTTGGATTATTTAGCCACTCGTTCTAAGGTTGAAAATGCAAAACAATTGCAGTCTTTTGCTAATCCTTACGAAGCTTGTGCCAACGCACACGCCATTGCAGTGCTCACTGAATGGGATGAATTTACTACATACGATTGGCAAAAAATTTACGATGGCATGCAAAAACCAGCCTTTGTTTTTGACGGTCGTAATTTGTTAAATCGAACTGAATTGGAAGCCATTGGTTTTGTGTACCAAGGAATCGGAGCTTAAACAACTGTTCTCGATACAATTTTTTGGCAAAAATCACTCGAACTGACGGCTATTAGAAATAATAATTAATCATCATGAACTGGTACGTACTCTACACAAAACCCAAATGGGAGAAAAAAGTAGCCGAGCAATTGCAAGCAATTGGAATCGATTGTTATTGCCCATTGGTGATGAAAGAACGCCAATGGTCTGATCGGAAAAAGAAGGTCGAAGTACCTTTGTTCAATTCCTATGTTTTTGTTCATTTGGAAGAGAAAAATCGCTCTTCGGTTTTTCACTCTCCAGGTGCAGTTCGGTATTTGTTTTGGTTGCAAAAACCAGCCATGGTTCGCGAAGAAGAAATCGCTACTATTAAAAAATGGTTGAGCGCTCCTGATGTGGCCGAAATTGAAGTGAGTACCTACCAAGTGGGTGACTCTATTCAAGTCGATTCAGGTCCATTTGTAAATCAACAAGCTATTGTGAAAGAAGTAACCGCTTCTCACTATGTTTTGGTCTTAGAATCGATGGGTTGTGTGTTGAAGATGAAACATAAGTAAGGTTATCGGTTGTCGGTTGTCAGTCATTGCGAACTTAGTGAAGTAATCTTTTATTTACTAATCTTCTATTCCTCTCTGGAGAGGGGTTAGGGGTTTGTTTTTTAATGGTAAGTATTATTTTGAATTTTTATTTTGAACTGGTCACAATTTTTTACTAGTTTTTAAATTATAAATGTCTTTGTTTACGCCTAAATTATTCCCCTCTTGAGAGGGGTTAGGGGTGTGTTAAATTGGATTATAATTTTGTTTTTACCGTAAACGTTTTTATATCTACTAAGTAATTCCCCTCTTGAGAGGGGCAAGGGGTGAGTTAATAGTGGCTAATTAATCACTTTTATTGTTGTTTTTCTCAAATTCTAGAATGAAAAATTCAATAGCACGAATTACGTTTTCCATGTCTTTCAATACTTCAAAATCACTGAAACGAAGGATTGTGATTCCTAATTCGTTCATTCTTTTTTCTTTAACTAGGTCTTTGTTAAATACTTCTAAAATCTCATGGGAGTAGCCATCAACTTCAATTCCTAACATGAGGTCGTAACAGAAAAAATCTAAGATGTAATTGTCAATAGGTTTTTGTCTGTGAAAATCGTAACCGTACATTTGTTTTCCTTTTAGCTTTAACCAAAGATAGATTTCAGTTGCGGTGGATTCGTTGCGGAGCTTTTTTGCTAATTGGGTCAGCTTTGGGTTGTAGGGGAGGAATTTTCGTTTTGACATTTGGGGTTGATTTGGGAAGTAAAGGTAATATATTTTAATTAAATTACACACCCCTAACCCCTCTCAAGAGGGGAACGTGTAGTGTTATGTAAACGAATTGTTACATTTTCAAATTTTCAAATTAGTATATTTTCAAATCTTACTACGTAATTAGCTTCGCTCCATTCGGCTGCGCCTCGGGTCGTAAATTGTACTTCCTATATCGTAAATTTCACACACCCCTAGCCCCCCTATAGCTCTTTTAAATATTGTTTTTTGAATCGTTTAATCTTCGATTTCAAGAGGGGAACGTGTAGTGTTATGTAAACGAATTGTTACATTTTCAAATTTTCAAATTAGTACATTTTCAAATCTTACTTCGTAATTAGCTTCGCTCCGTTCGGCCGCGCCTCGGGTCGTGAATTGTACTTCCTATATCGTAAATTTTACACACCCCTAGCCCCTATAACTCTTTTAAATATTGTTTTTTTTGAATCGTTGAATCTTCGATTTCAAGAGGGGAACGTGTAGTGTTATGTAAACGAATTGTTACATTTTCAAATTACTACATTTTCAAATTAGTACATTTTCAAATTGGTACATTTTCATATCGCACCTCATATATCGTATATCTCACCTCGTACCTCGTCTATTTTTCCTCCCTACATTTAGTGATTTTTTTAGCTGATTTTCATACTGTTTTTTGGGTTTTCAATTGATTATTAGTATTTTAGAATTTTAGTTGGCATTTGGTGTTTTATAAAGTTCTGATGTATTAAAAAAAGGAATTATTTATCACCATATTTTTACTACATTTGTGACACTTCAAAATCCAGCTTTTTTAGTTCTAATTATGGGACTGGAAAGGGCGTAGCCGTGGTCTGAAATTAGTTTTTTTATTTAAAAATTTTACAATGAGTGCTAAATTAAAAATCGGAATTACCTTCAGTGCCTTTGATTTACTTCATGCAGGGCATATTACAATGTTAGAAGAAGCCAAACGTCAATGTGATTATTTGATTTGTGGTTTGCAAACCGATCCAACGATTGATCGCCCTGAAAAAAACCGTCCGGTACAATCTGTGGTAGAACGCTATATTCAATTAAAGGGCTGCAAATTTGTAGACGAAATTGTACCCTATGCCACTGAACAAGATTTAGAAGATATTTTACGTGCTTTCAAAATTGATGTACGCATCATTGGCGACGAATACCAAAACAAAAATTTCACAGGAAGAACTTATTGTGAAGAAAAAGGTATCGAATTGTGTTTCAACATTCGCGAACACCGTTTTTCGAGTAGTAGTTTGCGTCAAGAAGTAGCCGACAAGCAGCCGAAGAAATAGTTGTCAGTTATCGGTTGTCGGTTGTCGGTTGTCAGTTATCGGTTGTCGGTTGTCAGTTGTTAGTTTTTTGCAACTGAAGTACAGCAGATAAAAATTTAAAAAAATATATGAGTTCATCTATCATACATGTTATTCTTACTGGAGGAGTGGGGAGCCGTTTGTGGCCGCTTTCTCGTAAGAGCCAACCCAAACAATATTTAGAATTATTCCAAGGGAAATCATTATTTGAAATGACAGTAGCTCGAAACAGTCATTTGGTGGACCAAGTAATGGTGGTGGGCAATAGAGACAACTGCCATTTGAGTAAAAAAGTATTGGAGAAGTCGCAAACTTCCTATATTGATATTGTGGAGGCAACACCAAGAAATACCGCTGCTGCGATTGCTTTTGCCGCCTTTGCCGCACAAGCTGAAGACATTTTAATTGTTACGCCATCGGATCATATCATTGACGAAATGGAAGCTTACAATAGTGCCATTTCAGTAGCTATTGCAAAGGCTCAAGACAATTTTATCGTTACGTTTGGTATTGTGCCAACCCAACCGGAAACGGGATTTGGTTACATTGAATACCAAGAAGACAAAGTACTTTCCTTTCGTGAAAAACCCAGTAAAGCAATTGCCCTTGATTTTATATCTAGAGGCAATTTTTTATGGAATAGCGGTATGTTTTGTTTCAAAGCAGCAGTGTTGTTAGACGAATTGAAAGCCTTTGAACCGGAAGTGTATGCCAAAGCCAAAGCGGCTTGGGAAGCCAATCAAGCGGGTCAATTGGATTACGATTTGTCCATGGCGATTCCGTCAATTAGTATTGATTATGCGGTGATGGAGCGTTCCAAAAAAATTAAAGTAGTGGCTTCACAATTTGGCTGGTCCGACTTAGGTTCGTTTGAATCCGTTTATGATTATTTGGCAGCTCAAGGTCATCCAGTGGATGCTCAAGGGAATATGGTGATTGGTACCGATATTTTTTCGACTTTTGTCGGAATGAAAAACACCATTTTTGTAAGTACGCCTGATGCCAATTTGATTTTACAAAAAGAACAATCACAAGACGTCAAGCACATTTACAACCAATTAGAAAAAGAAAATTCACAATTACTACAATAACAATTTAATAATGTACCAATGAAACAATTGATTCATTGGTACATTTACACATTCATACATTTTAAAACATGAAAAAATTACTTTTTATCGCCTTTTTGTTTTTTGCGTTGACGCAAACGACTACTGTAAAAGCTCAGGATTTATTGAAAGGACAAGATTTAAGCACTTTGAAAGTGGATTATTTATCAGATGCTGATTTGGCCAAATTGCGTTCGCAATTGCAAAGCAACAACATGACTATTGAACAAGTAGAACCAATGGCTATGGCCAAAGGAATGTCGGCGGCAGAATTTGCTAAGTTAAAAGCCCGTTTGGGTATGAAAAGTGCCAGTGCAGCCAAACCAAAATTGAAAAAGCCATCTTATTCGTTTGATAATGATTCTATTTCTGAAGACGAATATGCCAGAAAACAAGAAAAAATCAGCAATAAAAAAGTTAAGGATAGTTTGAACGCCTTGGTATTTGGATCGGAATTATTTGACAACCCAACTTTGAATTTTGAACCCAATTTAAAATTAGCCACTCCCGTAAACTACATCTTAGGACCTGGCGATGAATTGCAAATCAGCGTCTATGGAATCCAAGAATTTAGTGATGCAGTGCCTGTTTCTTTGGAAGGAAAAGTCAACATTCAGTATGTGGGACAAATTGCCGTTTCGGGAATGACTATAGAGGCAGCGACGGTAAAAATTAAAAATGCGATCGCCCGTGTGTACAGCACCGTACGTTCTGGACAATCTCAGGTGGGAATTAGCTTGAGTCGCATTCGTACGATCAAAGTGACCCTAATCGGTAGTAAACAACCCGGGAACTATTCGGTTTCTTCTTTGGCTACCGTTTACAATGCTTTGTTTTTAGGAGGCGGTCCTGCTAAAAACGGAAGTTACCGTAACATCGAATTGCTTCGCAACAACAAAGTATATCGAACCATAGATTTGTACCGCTTTTTGGTACAAGGAAATCAATCGGATAATATTGGCTTGAAAGACAATGATGTGATTCGCATCCCGGCTTATACTCAAAGGGTAACTTTGGAAGGAGAATGGAAACGTCCCGGTATTTTCGAAATGAAAAAAGGCGAAAACTTCAACGATTTATTGTCTTTTGCTTCTGGATTCACTGATGGGGCCTACACGGCTTCGGTATCTGTTTTACAAAAAACAGCTAAGGAATTTAAAGTACGCGATATTAAAGCAATAGAATTTGCTACTTATAAGCCCATGGCTGGCGACCTGTTTACAGTAAACAAAATATTAAATCGCTTTGAAAATCGAATTACGATCCAAGGAGCAGTTTTTAGACCCAATACCTATTCGTTTTATGAAGGGATGCGCATCACTGATTTGATAGCCAAAGCCGATGGTTTAAAAGAAGACGCCTATCGTGCTCGTGTTACGATTGTGCGTGTGAAAGACGATTTGACTAAAGAAACGGTATCGGTGAATTTGGCGAAAGCCCTATCGGGAGATGCCCAAGCGAATATTTTCTTGGCTAAAGAGGATGCTGTGACGGTCTATTCGATTTTGGATTTCAGAGAAGACTTCAAAGTAACTATCGATGGCGAAATTAAAAAACCTGGCCAATACGAATACAATCCCGACTTGACTTTGAATGATTTATTAGTGCAAGCAGGCGGTTTAATAGGGTCGTCTTCTAAGCGTGTTGAGATAGCGCGAATGATACAATCGGAAGCAATAGACGCATCCAATACTGCTCGTGCAGAAGTGTTCAATATCGAAATCACTCCAGGCAATAATGAACAAGCTATCAATTTTGCATTGGCTCCTTTTGATGTGGTCAATATTCGTAAGATGGCGGTTTACGAAAAACCAGCAATGGTGACAGTAAGCGGCGCTGTTACCTATGGCGGTAAATACGTTTTGGCCGATAAAAATGAAAAAGTCTATAGTGTGCTGCAACGTGCTGGTGGATTAACCCCTTTGGCTGATGTAAAAGGAGTAAAAATCAAACGCCCTATTTCGGCTAAACAAATCGAAGACTTGGAGAATGTGAATGTTGATTTGAGCAAAAATATAGTCGAAGCAGGTATGACTCAAAAAGACACCGTTAAGAATAAGGCATTAAAAAAATTAAAAGAAGAATTAAAATTTGCGACCATTCCGGTGGATTGGGACCGTATTGAGCGCAATCCAAAAAGTAGAACCAATATTACATTATTGGCTGGTGATGAGATCGAAGTGGCAACTTTTAGCGAAAGCGTGAAAGTAACCGGTAATGTATTGTTGACTTCTGAGATACCCTACAATTCGGGAAGAGGATTGAATTACTATTTGAATGCAGTGGGTGGCACCGATGCTAAGGCGTGGAAGAAAAAAGCCTACGTAGTTTATCCTAACGGTAAGGCTGCTGTAACAGGTACGTTCTTGTTTTTCAAATCCTATCCTACCGTTACACCAGGATCTCAGATCATCATTCCTGAGAAACCAGAAACTAAGAAAATGAGTACGGGAGAATGGGTTAGCATTGGAAGCGTTATGTCTAGTTTAGCGTTGTTGATTGTAACGGCGTTTAAGTAATTTATGAAGTAATTTATGAAGTAATTTATGAAGTAATTTATGAAGTAATTTATGAAGTACGATATTAGATATACGATTTGCGATTTGAAAATGTGCCAATTTGAAAATTTGAAAATGTAGCAATTCGTGTAAGTAGCACTAAACGTTCCCCTCTAGAGAGGGGCTAGGGGTGTGTTAAAATTTACGAAGTACGATATTTGATTTACGAAGTTTAACTAATACAACCAAAGATTGCCTCACTGCATTCGCAATGACAGACAACTGACAACCAACAACAAAAATGACATACAGTCTCCAACCCTTTACAAACAAAGAAAAATGCATATCCGTAACCGGATTAGGTTATGTAGGATTGCCTTTGGCGTTGGAGTTGGCGAAGCAGTTTAAAGTGATTGGATTTGATATTAATCAAGAGCGCATTGCCTTGATGCAAAAAGGAATTGATCCGTCTAAAGAATTGGACAGTACCGCTTTTGAAGGTGGTGATATTGAATTTACGTCCAATGTGGCTGATTTACAACAGGCGCATTTTCATATTATTGGCGTGCCCACGGATATTGATTCCAATAAAGTACCGAATTTGAATCCGCTATTAGGAGCGACCCGAAGTGTGGCTTCGGCTTTGAAAAAAGGAGATGTGGTGGTATACGAATCAACAGTCTATCCCGGTTGCACCGAAGACGATTGTTTGCCCATTTTAGAATCCGTTTCAGGATTACAAGGTGGAAAAGATTTTAAATTCGGATACAGTCCAGAACGTATTGTTCCAGGCGATAAAGTACGCACCTTGACAACCATTTTAAAAATTGTATCGGGTAATGATACCGAAGCTTTGGATTTGATTGCCGGTGTTTACGGGAGTATCATCAAAGCCGGATTGCATCGCGCGGAATCGATTAAAGTAGCCGAAGCAGCTAAGGTGATTGAAAATACCCAACGCGATATCAATATTTCGTTAATGAACGAATTGGCGATTATTTTTGACAAAATGGGTATTGATACCCAAGCGGTGCTAGCCGCGGCGGGAACCAAATGGAATTTTCATCCGTACCAGCCCGGTTTAGTGGGCGGACACTGCATCAGTGTGGATCCGTTTTATTTGATGCATAAAGCCAAAATGATCGGCATTGAGCCACAGGTGATTGCGGCAGGACGTCGCGTTAATGATTTCATTCCGACTTTTATCGCCAAACGCATTGTACAATCCTTGATCGAACAAGATAAAAATCCTGGTAAATCTCGAGTTTTGGTGATGGGAATTACCTTCAAAGAAGAAGTGTCCGACATTCGCAATTCAAAAGTTGTCGATCTTATCAAAGAATTAGAAGACTATTCGATTGCCGTAGATGTGATAGATCCTTTTGGAAGCCCAGCAGAATTGGCACACGAATACAATATTGAGTTGAAAGCGGCTCCCGAAGGCAAATACGACAGTATCGTCTTGGCAGTAGGACATCAAGTTTATCGTGCTATGCAACCGTCTGATTTTGAAGAACTCTCTAACGGGCCGGTCTACCTTTTTGACATCAAAGGCGTGCTGAAGAAAGCCGATTATCAAAATTATTGGAGATTATAAGATATACGATTTGCGAGCTACGATTTAGGAATGTAGCAATTTGAAAATTTGAAAATGTAGTAATGTAGTTTATGACATCTAAGGCAATAGCCATTAGGCAAAAGGCAATAGAAAAGTAATCAGTTTGTAATCTAATTTACATGCACTTTAATAAAGCGAAGTGACTTTCTTAAATTAACTTATATGACTTATATGGTTTTTAAATTTACGATTTACGATTTGAAAATGTACCAATTTGAAAATTTGAAAAATGTGTTGAGTACTCATACACTATCTGAATAGAATTAAATAATTACTGTATTAATTACCCCCATTAAACAGTCTTTATAAACTATAAATCCCAAATTATGGAAATAAATGTTTTTCAACCCAAAATTCATGAAATTCGAGCTGTAAAAGTCATCTTCGATTTCGATTTAGCCGCACTATATGAAGTAGAAACTAAAGTTTTAAATCAAGCCGTTAAAAGAAATATAATTCGATTTCCGGAAGATTTTATGTTTCAAGTTACCATATCCGAATGGGATAGGAACTCGTCACAATTTGTGACCAGTTCCTCTAAGCACAGAGGAAATACTTATTTGCCTTATGTGTTCAGGGAGTACTACTCAAATGTTATTAAATTAAGCGAAGTGACTTTTTTAAATTAACTTATATGTCTTATACGGTTTTTAAATTTACGAAGTACGATATTAGATATACGATTTACGACCCAAGGCGCAGCCGAATGGAGCGAAGCTAAGTACGATTTGAAAATGTATCAATTTGAAAATTTGAAAATGTAACAATTAATTTAATAAAAGTGTTCAGTATTCAGCTGTAAGTGCTCAGGAAGTACTACTCAAATGTTCTTAAATAGAGCGAAGTGACTTTCTTAAATTAACTTATATGACTTATATGGTTTTTAAATGTACGATTTACGATTTACGATTTGAAAATGTAGCAATTACCGATTCACGCATTACGAACTAACACTATAAATCCCATACTGCCCCCATGGAAAATAATATACTTGTCTCCTACACATCAAGAATTGAATCACAACCTATTGATGTATTAATTGAAAACGAAACCGTTTGGCTCACACAATTACAAATGGTGTTATTGTTTCAATCCACTAAACAGAATATTAGTTTGCATATTGCTAATATTTTTAAAGAGGGAGAATTAGAAAAAAGTTCAGTTGTCAAGGAATACTTGACAGTTCAAAATGAAGGAGGCCGAAAAGTTAGTAGAAATACTAAATTATACAATCTAGACGTAATTATTTCAGTTGGGTATCGCGTCAAGTCGAAAGCAGGAACACAATTCAGAATTTGGGCTAACAAAATCTTAAAAGACTATTTACTTAAGGGATACGCTATTAATCATAGAATTGATACCTTAGAACAAAAAGTCAGTTCTATTGAAATAAAAAATAAAGAATTTCAATTGCTGCTTAACACCAATTTGCCTCCACAACAAGGAGTTTTTTTTGAAGGAGAATTATTTGATGCTCATGTATTAGTTTCAAAAATTATTAAATCAGCGAATCAATCTATTTTTCTTTTTGATAATTACATCGACGAAACAGTACTTACACAATTGTCTAAGAAAAATAAAGAAGTAACAGTAAAAATATATATAAAAAATATAAGCAGACAGTTACAACTAGATGTAGAAAAATTCAATAAACAGTATGGTTCGCTTCAAGTTATTGAATTTGATAAATCCCACGATCGTTTTTTAATTATCGATCAAAAAGAAATATATCATTTAGGAGCTTCACTCAAAGATCTCGGAAAAAAATGGTTTGCTTTTTCGAAGTTACTAATAGATCCAGCTTTAATTCTAGGAAAATTAGATAGGTAGTAATTATAATTTTTGATTTGAAAATGTATTAATTTGAAAATGTAACAATTAGTTAAATAAAAGTGTTCAGTATTTAGCTGTAAGTGCTCAGGAAGTACTACTTAAATGTTCTTGAATAGAGCGAAGTAACTTTCTTAAATTAACTTATATGACTTATATGGTTTTTAAATTTACGAAGTACGATATTAGATATACGATTTACGACCCAAGGCGCAGCCGAATGGAGCGAAGCTAAGTACGATTTGAAAATGTACTAATTTGAAAATTTGAAAATGTAGTAATGTAGTTTATGACATCTAAGGCAATAGCCATTAGGCAAAAGGCAATAGAAAAGTAATCAGTTTGTAATCTAATTTACATGCACTTTAATAGAGCGAA
>CANHKZ010000046.1 GCA_947461425.1 Flavobacteriaceae bacterium
ATGTAATTGTGGCTGCAATGAAGTTTGCTCAAGCGCGACTTTGTCCGCCAACTATTGCACAAATTGCTTGCGAAGCAGCTATTGATACCCCTCAAAGTTATTTTGACGAAGTCATCTCAGAATATAGAGGCCGAAGAGATACTTTAATTGCTGAATTAAATAAAATTGAGGGTGTAGTCGTCAATACTCCAAAAGCCGCTTTTTATTGTATTGCTGAATTACCCGTGGACAACACCGATGATTTTGCACAATGGCTTTTAGAAAGTTACGATTTGAATGGAGAAACCGTAATGGTAGCGCCAGCCGGTGGATTTTATTCTACTCCTGGCATGGGATTGAACCAAGTGCGTATTGCCTACGTCTTGAAAAAGGAAGATTTAGTTCAATCCGTAGCGGTATTGAAAGAAGCGATTCCTGCGTACAATGAAAGTAGAAAATAGAAATAGCCAAAAACTCCCAAAGGATTTCAACCCTCCGAGGGTGAAAGTAACTAACTCTAAAATTTATTGATTAAACTTATTTTAAAAGTAACACAAATGAAAAACATCATTTACATCACAAGTTTACTAATCATTTTAGTTTCGGTATTTTTAATGATTCAATATCCGTATTCTGGAAGAATGAATCTGATTGCTGGGGGATTATTCCCAATTGGATTTATCCTTAATATTTTAGGATTTCGATTGCAAGGACAGCAACCTAAAAATTAAAATCAGAACAATTACCAACCGAAAAAAAATCTCAAAGCAATACTCAAATAGTATTGCTTTTTGCTTTTAATACAAACCGAGATTAAATCCGAAAAGGGCTTCTTTTTTTTGCATTTTATTAATTATCTTTACCGCTTGAATTGACATACCCATTACAACAATAGATTACATGATAAATAACGAAGAATTTCAAGACGAGATAGGAAACAATCATATTAGTACCAATGCGAAAAACCCGGTACGAGATGATGCTTTTGCTATTACTGACGACGAAAAAATTGTGCGAATAAAAAAAGACGTAGAGAATATTCTAACCACTTTGGGTATGGATTTAACTGACGATAGTATGAAAGGTACTCCTAATCGAGTAGCTAAAATGTTTGTCAAAGAGATTTTTGCAGGACTAAATCCAGCGAAAAAACCTAAAGCATCTACATTTGAAAACAATTACAAATACGGCGAAATGCTGGTAGAAAAAAATATTACGGTATATTCTACTTGCGAACATCATTTATTGCCTATTATTGGTAGAGCACACGTTGCCTATATTTCAAATGGTAGTGTGATTGGTTTGTCTAAAATGAATCGAATTGTAGAATATTACGCTAAAAGACCACAGGTTCAGGAGCGTTTAACGATGCAAATTGTTCAGGAAATGCAAATCGCTCTCGGTACTGATGATGTAGCTTGCGTGATTGATGCCAAACATTTGTGTGTGAATTCAAGAGGAATTGGGGATATTGAAAGTAGCACCGTGACTTCTGAATTTGGAGGTAAATTTAAAGAGGCACAAACAAGAAGAGAATTTTTGGATTACATCAAATTAGATACGAAGTTTTAAAAAACGAAAAAACTAGCCCTGATAGTAGCGGCATCCTTTACTGCCGGGTTTTGGCAGGAAAGATAAAGCGAATAGCAGGAAACGGCTCCTAAAAAAATAAAAATGCCATTATATAAAAGACAACAACTAAAAATATACAATTCTCTTTCGGGAGAAAAAGAGGTCTTTACTCCTATTCACGAAGGCAATGTTGGGATGTATGTTTGCGGCCCAACGGTATATAGCAATGTGCATTTAGGAAACTTGAGGACTTTTATGTCGTTTGATGTGATTTTTAGGTATTTTCAACATTTAGACTACAAAGTGCGCTATGTTCGAAACATTACGGATGTTGGACACATTGTTGATGATGTAGATGAAGGCGAAGACAAAATTGCCAAAAAAGCACGTTTGGAACAATTGGAACCGATGGAAGTAGTACAACGTTATACGGTCGATTTCCATGAAATTTTGAGTGCTTTTAATTTTTTACCACCCAGTATTGAGCCAACAGCTACAGGACATATTATCGAACAAATAGAAATCATCAAAAAAATAATCAATTCTGGAATTGGTTATGAAGCTAATGGATCGGTGTATTTTGATGTAGTTAAATTTAACGAAACAAATCATTACGGGCGTTTGAGCGGCAGAAACATAGAAGATATGCTTGCCAACACTCGTGATTTAGACGGTCAATCCGACAAACGAAATCCACAAGATTTTGCTTTATGGAAAAAAGCCGAACCCCAACATATTATGCGTTGGCCTTCGCCTTGGAGCGATGGTTTTCCGGGTTGGCACTTGGAATGTACCGCAATGAGTACCAAATATTTGGGCAATCATTTTGATATTCATGGTGGTGGAATGGATTTGAAATTTCCGCATCACGAATGTGAGATTGCACAAAATGAAGCTTGCACGGGTCAAACTCCTGTTAATTATTGGCTTCACGCCAATATGTTAACACTGAATGGCAAGAAAATGGCTAAATCTACTGGAAATAATATTTTGCCAAGAGAGATATTAACGGGTAACAATACGATTTTGAGTAAGGCTTTTTCAGCTTCAGTAACGCGTTTCTTTATGTTACAAGCACACTACAGAAGTATCTTGGATTTTTCTGACGATGCTATTGTGGCTGCCGAAAAAGGATACAAAAGGTTGATGGAAGCCATGAATAGTTTGGAATCGATTCAGACTAGTTCTCAAAGTACATTGAACATTGCCGAGTGGAAACTATTGTGTTTTGAAGCGATGAACGACGATTTCAACACGCCTATTTTAATTGCGCAATTGTTTGAGGGCGTTCGTTTTGTCAATCTACTCAAAGAAAATAAAGAAACTTTGACTGCCGAAGATTTGAAAACATTTACCAATACTATGAATGCGTTTGTATTTGACGTTTTAGGTTTAGAAGATGAGAAAGTACGTGAGGGTAACAACGATAAATTAGAAGGTACGGTGAACTTGTTAATTGAAATGCGTAAACAAGCAAGAGAGAATAAAAATTTTGCTTTATCTGACCAAATTAGAGATCAATTATTAGACTTGGGCATACAATTGAAGGACGGAAAAGAAGGAACTTCATTTAGTTTATAATAGAACGCCTAGTTTTTCAATCCATTCAAAAAATAAAATATGGTAACTAAGATTCTCATTTTTCCTTTTTTGATGTTGGTGCGCTTTTACCAAGTGGCTATTTCTCCATTCACTCCTGCTTCTTGCCGATTTGAACCTACCTGTTCTTCCTATATGATAGAAGCTTTAGAAACACACGGTTTAGTTTACGGCTTATTTTTAGGAACAAAACGAATATTTAGCTGCCACCCTTGGGGCAGGAGCGGTTATGATCCTGTGCCTTCCAAAAAATGCCAACACAAATTGTAGATTCAAATAAATCCTTATTTTTACGCTAAATAAAAAATACCAATGACACAGACTTTATCCATTGTTTGGAACCCATCAGAGGGAATTGACTTAGGTTTTTTCATGATTCGCTATTACAGTTTAATGTTTGTAATTGCCTTTGGATTGGGATGGTACCTCATGAAACCTATTTTCGTTCGCGAAGGTGTAAGCATTGAAAAACTAGATTCGTTGTTCATTTGGACAGTTTTAGCCACTTTGGCTGGTGCACGGTTGGGACACGTTTTCTTTTACGATTGGGAGTATTTTAGAAACAACTTATTGGAAATCTTTTTACCGGTTAGATTTGAGCCTACTTTTCATTTCACTGGATACACAGGTTTAGCAAGTCATGGCGCAGCCATTTCAATCATAGTAGCGATGTATTTTTACAGCAAGAAAATTGTACAAAAACCACAGTTATGGATTTTAGACCGCATTGTTGTTCCGGTAGCGAGTGGGGCTATATTTGTGCGAATTGGTAATTTCTTTAATTCTGAAATTATAGGTCAAGAAACTACGTCTTCTTTTGGAATCAAATTTATACGAGATTATTTTAGTCCAAGAGATGCTGTTAATGCTACTCAAATTGCCAATCCAAACGAAGCGTATAAAGCCATTGTAACAGATCCAAAATTTGCAGCCCTTCTAGAACAAGTTCCTGCCAAACACCCGACACAATTGTACGAAGCATTTTGTTATATTTTTGTCTTTGCAATTTTGTTTTTCTTATATTGGAAAACAGAAGCCAGCAAGAAATCTGGATTTTTATTCGGATTATTTTTGATTTTATTATTCTCTGTTCGAGTTGTGGTCGAATCCGTTAAAGAAAGTCAAGGTGGATTCGAGAGTGCTCTAGGACTTTTATCAACAGGACAATGGCTGAGTATTCCATTTATATTGGTAGGCTTTTATTTTGTGTTAACTGCAAAACATTCCAAAGAGTAATCATTTATAAGAGCATCTTACCTGTGATTAAAACAACATAAAAAAGGCTGCCATAATTAAACGGACAGCCTTTTACTTTTTATAAAGCTATATCTATTTAATAGGCAATGATGTCACGCCCATGTTGAATAAAGTAAAAGCTTGCAAATCAGCAGCTTCTTCAATAGTTTTTGATACTGGTTTTCCTGCTCCATGACCCGCATTAGTTTCAATTCGAATTAACACTGGATTAACTCCCATTTGTTTGGCCTGCAACTCCGCAGCAAACTTAAAACTATGTGCTGGCACTACCCTATCATCATGATCCCCTGTGGTAACAAGTGTAGCTGGGTATTTTGTCCCAGATTTTACATTATGAACTGGGGAATAGTCTTTGATATATTCAAACATCGCTTTAGAATCATCTGCAGTTCCATAGTCATAAGCCCATCCAGCTCCTGCAGTAAAAGTATGGTATCGTAACATGTCCATCACGCCTACTGCAGGCAAGGCTACCTTCATTAAATCTGGTCGTTGATTCATTGTGGCTCCAACTAACAAACCTCCGTTAGAACCGCCTTTTATGGCTAAATAATCAGATGAAGTGTATTTTTGAGTAATTAAAAATTCAGCTGCAGCTATAAAATCATCAAAAACATTTTGTTTTTGCATTTTGGTTCCTGCATCATGCCATTTTTTTCCATATTCACCACCTCCGCGTAAATTGGCTACAGCATAGATGCCGCCCATTTCTAACCAAACTGCATTAGCTATACTAAATGAAGGTGTCAAACTCACATTAAAACCACCATACCCATACAAAATGGTTGGATTTTTACCATTTAATGAAGTTCCTTTTTTATAGGTGATAATCATTGGTACTTTTGTTCCGTCTTTGGAGGCATAAAAAACTTGTTTTGAAGTATAATTGTCGCTTACAAAATCCACTTTAGGTTGAACATAAATCGAAGATCTTCCATCTACTGGTGAAAATTGAAAGGTAGTCGAAGGCGTTACATAATTGGTAAACGAAAAATAGAGAACTTTGTCTTCATTTTTTCCTCTAAAACCTGAAGCTGTTCCCAGTCCTGGTAACTGGATTTCGCGAATTAATTTACCGTCGTAGTCATATTGCTTTACTAATGAGACAGCATCTTTCATATAATTAGCAAAAATAAATCCTGCGCCAGTAGAAGGCGAAAGTACTTGTTCTGTTTCTGCAATGCAATCTTTCCAATTGGCTGAAGAAGGATTAGCAACATCAACGGTAACTACCCGTTTATTGGGTGCTTTAAAATTAGTTTCAATAAACAACTTTGTTCCAACATTATCTAAAATATCTACATCGTATTCAAAACCAGAATGGATGTTTTTGATTGTTGCATTAGACTGAGTTAAATCGAGAACATAGAGTTCGTTACCTGAAGTGGAATTAGCAGCTGAAATAAATAAATAATGATTGTCATCAGATACGTTTCCGCCAACGTATCGACGTTTTTCTTTGTCTCCAAAAATTAGTTTGTCATCCGATTGATTTGTGCCTAATTTGTGAAAATACAATTTATGTTGGTCAGTCTTAGCTGATAATTCGCTTCCTTTCGGTTTATCGTAACTCGAATAATAAACGCCTTCATTTCCTTTCCAAGAAAGTCCGCTAAATTTAACATCAATTAATTGGTCTCCAATACTTTGTTTTGTCTCGGCATTGATGAAAATGACTTTTCTCCAATCGCTTCCAGCCTCTGATATAGAATAGGCACAAAGCGAACCATCATTAGAAAAACTAACCGCATCTAGTGAAGTTGTGGCATCTTTCGAAAACGTGTTAGGATCTAAAAATAATTCTTCGTCACCAGAAGCATTTTTTCGATATAATACGGATTGATTTTGCAATCCATTATTTTTATAATAATACGTAAATTTCCCTTCTCTGAATGGGGCAGAAACCTTTTCATAATTCCACAATTTTTCCATTCGCTCTTTGATAACATTTCGGAAAGGAATAGCTGAAAGATATCCAAAAGTGAGTTGATTTTGAACTTTAACCCATTCGGCAGTTTCTGTGGATCTATCATCTTCCAACCAACGATAAGGGTCAGCTACTTTAGTTTCAAAATAGGAATCAATCTTATCTGTTTTTTTGGTTTGAGGATAGTTGATTTGAGCTTGCCCAACTAATACGACTGTCGATGTTACCAACATACTTAGAATTACTTTGTTCATTGTTTTGAAAATTAATTTTACCAAAAATAATCAATTTATACATTCCAAACGAACTTTATAAAAAAAGGGATCCAACTTTCATTGAATCCCTTTTGAAATATAATCTATTAAAATTAAACTTCTTTATGTTCTTTTTCAATTTGATTTTTATCTGCTCTTGAGATCGTATCTACCAATACTGGAGTTGCAATAAATAACGATGAATAAGTACCTACAATAATTCCTATTAACATCGCAAAAATAAATCCTCTGATTGATTCTCCTCCAAAAATAAACATTGTTAATAAAACAATAATCATCATTAAAGAAGTGTTCAATGTTCTTGATAAAGTAGTATTAATAGAAGCGTTAACAATTTCTTCAAAAGAACCTTTACGTTTACCCAAAATGAACTCTCTAATTCTATCAAATACAATTACAGTATCATTCATTGAGTAACCAATAACAGTTAAGATAGCCGCAATAAAATGTTGGTCCATTTCCATGTGGAAAGGCATGAATTTATAACATAAAGAATAAATTCCTAATACAAAAATTACGTCATGCGCTACTGCCGCAATCGCACCCAATGAATACTGCCACTTACGGAATGAGATCATCAAGTATAGAAAGATAACAGCCATTGCACCTAAAACAGCCCAATAGGAGTTAGTTTTAATATCCTCTGAGATAGAGGCTCCTACCTTTGAAGCTTGTAACACACCTACTTTTTTTCCATCATACGAATTGATGAATTGATCGTAAGATGTAACTGTGTAATATTTTTTTAATGAGTTGTATAATTTCTCATTCACTTCTTTATCAACATCAAGACCTTCAACATTAATCTTATACTTAGTAGTAAGTTTTAATTGATTGTCAGTGCCAAAAACTTTTGCTTCAACGGGAGTTCCAAACTCTTTTGATAATTCTTCTGATACAACAACAGCATCAATTGGTTTTTCAAATTTGACTTGGAATGTTCTCCCTCCAACAAAATCAACACCTTGATCTAATCCATTTACAAAAAAGATAGATACTATACTTACAATAACTACAATAGAAGAAAAGATGTAAGTAAATTTTTTAATTTTTATAAAATCAAAATGGAAATTGGTAAACCAATTTTTTGTTATCGATGTAGAAAAAGTTAATTTACTATTTCTTACAATATCTCTATCAATAAAAATTCTTGCAATGAAGATAGAGGTAAACAATGAAGTTATAATACCAATTAATAATGTCAAAGCAAATCCTTTAATCAAACCTGTACCAAAAATAAACAATATAGCACCTGTAAGAATGTGTGTTACGTTAGCATCAATAATAGAACGCATTGCTCCTTTCCAACCGTAAGAGGCAATTACAGTGTCAGTTAATGATTTTCCTTCACGCAATTCTTCTTTTGCTCTTTCATAAATAATGATGTTAGCATCCACTGCAGTACCTAATGTTAAAACGATACCTGCAATACCCGGCAATGTTAAAACAAAACCAAAACTTGCCATAATTCCGAATAAGAACAATAAGTTTAATAATAACGCAAGGTTTGCATACCAACCCGCTTTACCATAATAAAATACCATCCATAAACAAACTAGTAAAAATCCAACGATTGATGAAGTTGTTCCTGCATCAATAGCGGCTTGCCCTAACGATGGCCCTACTACTTCTGATTGAATAATATCTGCTGATGCTGGCAATTTACCTGCTTTCAAGACATTCGCTAAATCTTTTGTTTCAGTTACATCAAAATCACCTGAGATCTCTGATCTACCTCCAGCAATTGGCCCACTAGAGACACCTGGAGCAGAATACACTACATTATCTAAAACAATGGCAATATTACTTTTTTGAGTATACGCTTTACCAGTTAATTCTTCCCAAGATTTAGCTCCTTTACCGTTCATTTGCATAGAAACAGCTGGTTTCCCTAACTGATCAAATGTATCACTAGCATCCGTTACAACACCACCGCTCATTGCAGCAACATTGTCTCTATTTCCTTTTAAAGCATACAATTCAACTGCATCAATATCTTTTGATTTAGCATCTTTAATTTTGGTTGGTTTACCCCAAACAAATTTAGCATAACGTTGATCGCCTGCTAATAAAACTCTAATGTCAGCTCTTCGCAAATAACCACCTACAATGGCAGTGTCTTTTGGTGCAAATAATCCTAAAACTGGACCGCCACCTTGAGCAATAATTTTATCTAACAAAGGATTGCTTCCTTTTGTAGTTGAAACTGAATCTTTAGTATCTGCTAATAAAGCACTCAATGAATCTTTAACAACTTTCTTAGGAACAACCGAATTGATTTCAGTTTTTTTCAAAGCATCATTAGCAGCCATTAAGAAATTCCCTATTTCTTCTACTTTATAGGTTTCACAAAACTCTAATTGAGCTGTACTTTGCAATAATTTTTTAATTCTATCTACATCTTTAGCACCTGGAAGTTCAACTAGGATTCTTCCTGACTCCCCTAACTTTTGAATATTTGGTTGGGTTACACCAAATTTATCGATACGTTTTCTCAATACTCCAAAAGCACTTTCTACAGACTCATCTACTTTTCTTTTGATCACCTTCTCAACTTGTGCATCTGTCATTTGAAAATCTACCCCGCCTTCTCCTTGTAAACTTCTGTTTGCAAAAATATCAGGCGACGCTAATTTTACAGTACCTTTAGAATTAGACTGAAAAGCTTCAAAGAAAGCATCAATATAAGTTTGATTTCCTTTTTGGTTGGTAATGGCATCCGCTAAAGATTTATTGAAAACCGGATTTTTAGAATTATTAGATAATCCTTTCAAAATATCTTTAATAGAAACTTGAAGAATTACGTTAATTCCTCCTTCTAGGTCAAGACCTTTATTGATTTGTTTGTCTTTTACTTCGTTATAAGTAAAATCAGAAAAACCAAGGTTAAAGATTTTCTCTTTACCAATAGAATCTAGATATTTTAATTCTTTTTCAGGATTTCCTCCTGCAAAAGCTTTAGCATCACTTGCTACTTTATTAGCTACGAAAGTGAAAGAAAGTTGGTAAATACTTACCAAAGCAAATAGAATTGCGAAAAATTTAATGAGGCCTTTATTCTGCATTATTACTAAAATTAATTATTCTTATATTTTAATTGTATTTAAACTGCTGTAAAACAGTGATTAAGATCCCCTTTAAAATTGAAAAAACAAATTTAAAAGTGAAACTCTTTTTTTAAACCGAGCAAATATATAATTTAAGGTTAAGATTAACCAATTTATTTATCAATTAATCTCAAAAAAAAGACTGCAAAAAAGCAGTCTTTTTAAATTATGTTTAAAAATTATGCCAAAACTGATTTTAAATCAGCATTCATATTTCTGACTGCATCCGCACTTTTTGAAAACAATTCTTTTTCAGAATCATTTAATGAGATTTCAAGAATTTCTTCCACGCCGTTTTTACCAATAATACAAGGAACACCGATACAGATATCATTTTGACCGTATTCGCCTTCTAAGAAAACAGAACATGCTATCATTTTCTTTTGGTCATTCAAAATACTATCTACCAAATATGCTACTGAAGCACCTGGTGCGTACCAAGCAGAAGTTCCTAAAAGACCCGTCAAAGTTGCTCCTCCAACCATAGTTGATGCTGCTACTTTTTCTAATGCGTCTTGCGATAGAAATTCAGAAACTGGAATACCATTATAAGATGCCAAACGAGTTAACGGAATCATAGTGGTATCACCGTGACCTCCAATAACCATAGCCGAAACATCATTAGATGGTTTATCCAAAGCTTGCGACAAATAGTATCTGAAACGGGAACTATCTAAAGCACCACCCATTCCAATGATTCTATTTTTAGGCAAACCTGTTGATTTTAATGCTAAATAAGTCATTGTGTCCATTGGATTAGATACTACAACTACAATAGTATTAGGAGAATGAACTAAAACATTTTCTACAACTGATTTCACAATTCCTGCATTGATACCAATCAACTCTTCACGTGTCATTCCTGGTTTTCTTGGAATTCCAGAAGTTATTACTACCACATCGCTTTTAGCTGTTTTGGAATAATCATTGGTCACTCCAATTACTTTTGTATTAAAACCGGTATTGGTAGCACATTGCATAATATCCATCGCTTTACCTTCAGCAAAACCTTCTTTGATATCCAATAAAACTACTACACTAGCTATTCCTCTATACGAGATTACATCAGCACAGGTTGCTCCAACATTTCCTGCTCCTACAATTGTAACTTTCATGATTTTTGTATTTTTATAATTATTTAATTACTTCTACTTTTTTATTTTTTATTAAGCATCAATTTTGGCATACACCGCATTTTTCTCAATAAATTCTCTTCTTGGCGGCACTTCATCGCCCATCAACATAGAGAAAACTCTATCGGCTTCAACCATATTATCAATAGTTACTTGACGTAGTGTTCTGAAACTTGGATCCATAGTAGTTTCCCACAATTGTTCCGCATTCATCTCTCCAAGACCTTTATAACGTTGAATAGCAGCACTTCCACCCATTCTTTCATTAGCAATATCTCGTTGATCTTCTGTCCAAGCGTATTCTTTTTTGTTTCCTTTTTTAACTAAATACAAAGGAGGAGCAGCAATATACACATGACCTCTTTCGATCAACTCTCTCATAAAACGGAAAAAGAACGTTAATATTAAGGTAGCAATGTGACTTCCATCGACATCGGCATCACACATAATAATTACTTTATGGTAACGTAATTTCTCGATATTCAATGCTTTACTATCTTCTGCTGTACCAATAGTTACTCCTAGTGCCGTAAATATATTTCGAATCTCTTCGCTTTCAAAAACTTTGTGGTGCATCGCTTTTTCCACGTTCAAAATCTTACCACGTAAGGGTAAAATCGCTTGGAAATTTCGATCACGACCTTGTTTTGCTGTTCCACCTGCCGAATCACCCTCGACAAGGTACACTTCACATTTTACAGGATCTTGCTCAGAACAATCGGATAATTTTCCTGGCAATCCACCGCCTCCCATAACGGTTTTACGTTGTACCATTTCACGCGCTTTTTTGGCAGCATGACGGGCTTGGGCAGCCAAAATAACTTTCTGGATAATGATACGAGCATCATTTGGATTTTCTTCCAAATAATTCTCCAACATTTCTCCAACAGCTTGACTTACTGGAGAAACTACTTCTCTGTTTCCTAGCTTAGTTTTAGTCTGCCCTTCAAATTGTGGCTCGGCAACTTTTACTGAAATAATTGCGGTCAATCCCTCACGGAAGTCATCACCAGCAATTTCAAATTTTAGTTTATCCAACATTCCAGAAGCATCTGCATATTTTTTAAGTGTTCTTGTCAAACCACTTCTAAAACCTTGTAAATGTGTTCCTCCTTCGTGTGTATTTATATTATTTACATAAGAAAAAATATTCTCTGAATAACTTGTATTGTATATCAAAGCTACCTCAACAGGGATTTCTCCTTTTTCATGATCCATAGAAATTACGTGAGAAATAATTGGCTCCCGATTTCCATCTAGATAACGAATGTATTCTTTCAAACCTTCTGTTGAATGAAACAATTCAGAAATAAAGTTTCCGTCCTTATCTAATTCTCTTTTATCTGTAAAAGTGATTTTTATTCCTTTGTTCAAGAAAGACAATTCACGCATACGCGCCGACAAAGTCTCGTAGGAATACTCTGTAGTTTGTGTAAAAATAGTTGGATCTGGATAAAAAGTAACAATCGTTCCTCTTTTGGTAGTTTCACCAATTTGTTTTACTGGATATAACGCTTTTCCGCGTTCGTATTCTTGTTCGTAAACCTTTCCATCACTACTATGAACCGTAGCTCTTAAGTGAGATGACAATGCATTCACACAAGAAACCCCTACACCGTGCAAACCTCCAGAAACTTTATACGAATCTTTGTCAAATTTACCTCCGGCACCAATTTTGGTCATGACAACCTCTAAAGCTGAAACGCCTTCTTTTTTATGAATCCCTACAGGAATACCCCGACCATTATCTTCAACAGTAATTGATCCATCTTCATTAATAGCAACACCAATAGTATCACAATGTCCGCCCATAGCCTCATCGATGGAGTTATCTACCACCTCATAAACTAAATGATGTAATCCTCGTACTCCTACATCTCCAATATACATAGAAGGACGCATTCTTACATGCTCCATTCCTTCTAATGCCTGAATACTATCCGCTGAATAATTATTCTTGTTAATTTCCTCACTCATATTTTTAATCTAAAATGTAAAATTGTATAACAAGCAAATATATAAAAACAGGGGTGATTGAAGAAAGAAATTCCCTTTTATAACTGTTAAGTTATCAACATTTGTTTATATTTTAAAGAAAAAAAACGATCTTCTTACGAAAATCGTCTTTTTATCAATACTATTTAAACTAATCAAAATCTTATTTAGCAATCGCTACATCCGCTTGAACGTGAGCCGCATTGGCTCTACCGCTTGGATCTTGATTTTCTTGCCATTTCGGGATCCATTTTCGAACTGTTTGAGCAGCACTTAATTGCGGATAATATTTGTAAAAAATAGCTCTATAAAAATACGCTTCTTTAGTCGTTGGTGTGTTGTAAGGAAACTCAGCCTCCGCGCCTGCTAATTGCTCATCCGTAACTTGAGAAGAACAATACTCAATCAATTGATCGATCCAGTTGTACCCTACCCCATCTGAGAATTGCTCTTTTTGTCTCCACAATACCTCATCTGGTAAATACGGATTGTCTGGCGTATCAAATGCTTTTCTTAAAATATACTTTTCTTTACCATCGTAGGTTTTAGGCATTTTTTCTACTGGCTTTATTCTAACAGCCATGTCTAAGAACGTTTTGTCTAAAAACGGTACTCTCGCTTCTAAACCATGAGCCATGGTTGATTTATCTGCTCGTAACAAGTCGGCAGTAAATAATTTCTGAACTCTCTCAATGGTTTCTTTTTGGAAATCTTCAACTGAAGGTGCGTTTCTAAAATACAAATACCCTCCAAAAATCTCATCTGCTCCTTCGCCTGATAGCACCACTTTGATTCCCAAATCGGTAATTGCTTTTGACAAGAAATACATGGGTGTACTCGCTCGAATAGAAGTCACATCATAGGTCTCTAAGTGCCAAACTAATTTGTCTAAAATTTCAATTCCTTGTTCAATGGTGAAATGAATTTCGTGGTGTTCAGTTCCTAAATAGTCAGCTACTTTTCTAGCGGCTTTTGCGTCTGGCGCATCAGCATTTAAACCAATTGAAAACGAGTGTAATTTTTTGCCACTTTCTTTCAATAATCGTGAAGCGATGGAAGACGTTAAAGACGAATCCAAACCTCCTGAAAGCAATACTCCAATGGGCACATCGCTCATCAAACGTTTACGAGTGGCCTCAGTCAAGGTTTCTCTAATCAAATCTAAGTCTAAATCTTGATCTGCTTTTGTATAATCTTCGTATTCTGGGTTGTAGTATTTTACAAATCCTGTATTGGGTGTGTAATAATGTCCTGGTGGAAAAGTGGAGAATGTTTTACATTGGTCCGCAATAGGTTTCATTTCAGAAGCAAAGTAAATTCTTCCTCTATCGTCCAAACCATAATACAACGGCTTAACTCCCATCGGGTCTCTACCGGCCATAAAATCATCTCCATCAACCACAACAAAAGCCCAATCTCCATCTAACATGTTACAGAAATCGTATTTGAATTCTTCATACAAATGAACAATTACTTCTGAATCCGATTTTGTTCTGAAAGTATGTCCTTTTAAAATACCATCGCGTAATGCTTGGTGATTATATACCTCTCCATTATGTACCATCCAAGCTGTTGAAGTTCCTTGAATCGGTTGACGCCCTGAATGCAAGTCAATAATTGACAAACGCTCATGACTTAAAATATGTCCATTCTCAGTAATATGTAAATCGCTCTCATCTGGACCACGGTGGGACATTCTTTTTGAAAGTTCTCTCACTAATTGTTCATCTTTTCCTTTTCCAATAATGGCTATAATTCCGCACATAATCTTACAATTTACTTTTTGTTATTTTGATACGGCAAAGATGGATTAAAGGTTACAATTTTAAAACATAAAATCTATTTTTAGTTGTAAAATAAAACTAAAAATTAAATAAAAATGTAAAAATGTAATTAAAAAGAAATGAAATTATAATATTAGATTACATTTAATAATTTCGAATCAAAAAATTAATAAAAAGTTAGGGGTTATTCAACACTTTCAATCAAATAGCGCGTGTTATTAATCTCAAAAGTAAAACCAACTTGATTTCCCATCAACTTGCTTCCCAAAGGCGATTGTGGCGACAAAGCAATAATGTTAATACCTTCAATAGCAATCTTAGGCAATGCCACACTGAGATACAAATAAATACCATTGGCTTTAACCAAACTTCCCAAAGCAATTATTTCTGTGATTTTTGATGGATCTATTTTATCTAAAATGGCTTTTTGTGCTAAGACTTCACTTAATTTGTA
>CANHKZ010000047.1 GCA_947461425.1 Flavobacteriaceae bacterium
AAATTTAGTCCAATCAAAAATCCTCCAACAACTATATAAGCAATTTCATATTTTGTTGGAACTTTTTTTACTGAAACATACACTTTCTTAATTTCTTTAATCGGTATTTTTTTTTGATTATTAAAATTTACGTTTATTAATAAGTCCGATTCTTCGATACGAATTTGATCTAAATTTACATTAAAAAACATAACCTAAAATTTTTTAGAATTACAAAACTCTTATATACTTTAGGGGGCAAAAAATAATCATTAACAAATTTATAATATAAAAAATGTATATTTAGCCCATTGTTAGCCCATAAATATTAAAAAATGAGTTCAGAAAATTACAACCAATTACGCTTAGCTATTCAAAAAAGAATTGGGTATCAAGTTGAAAACCTTTCTGAAATAAAGATGCTACAGGAAGCCATTGAATGGAATACTAAAAAAAAAATAAGTTTTAATACTTTGAGACGATTTTTTGGTTTTCTAAATAGTACTAATCCAAACCTAACTACATTAAATACATTAAGTCAATACATTGGCTATGAAAATTATAGTGCATACCAAAAAAATAGTCTAAGAGACAATGACTGGTTTGTATGGACCCAAACTATTAAAATCGAATTAAGTGATTCCATCAATGAAGTGGATATTAAATGGTTAGAATCACAACAAAAAACAAATGATTATCATTTGAAAATTGCATCCATAATAAAAACATTCATCTATAGAAAAAATTACACAATTCTTAATAAGTTTTTTGATGCTAGAATTTTCAAATTTGAAGAAGAGAGCCAACTTAAACTTGCAGCTAATATTTGTTTACTATTTAGAAGTTTAAATAATGAAGATATAACTATTGCTATAGAAAAAATTACAACAAATCAATTATTTAGAGAAAACATATTGCATTGGTTTATAGACTATTCCTGTTTTAATGGGTATTACGGAGATTTTATACAGGAAGCAACAAAACATGCATTACCAGATAGCCATGAATCGCTTTTTTATGATTTAATTATAAGTTACAACGACTATTTATCCTCTAACTCTAATTTAAAATTTATAGATTTAAATCGAATACAACCTGATTTTTTTATCGTTCTACAAGGTCGATGTTTGGCCTATAATCTACTTTATTTTAGTCAGCAAAAAAATGAAATCAAATTTGAACAAACTTGGAACGAATTATTGAAAAAAATTAGTAAAACGGACCAAGTTAATTTGATTACTATTGAAGTTTTTCCCGTTTTACTTTTAATTAAAGACTTCGATAAAACCAACTATCTTATTCAAAATTATTACGAAGAATTATTAACGCTCCAAAACTGGAGTGGATACCCATTTCAAGGAATGATTTTACTAACACAAACCTTACATTTAATTAAAGAAAATGAAATAAAAGAAGCTAAAGTAGGGCTTGATTTAATCGATTTGACTAAGTTTAGTCTTTCCTATTATGACTACATTAAATTATTTTATTTGATTGCAAAATACCAACTAGAATTAGCTTCCTCTTCCTGCAAGATTCAATTAACTGAAATTCAAAATGAATATAAGTTAACGGTAAATAATACTGGATTCAAAAGATTTACAGTTGATTTTTTAACACAATACTTAACTAAAATTGATTGAGTTTAAAGTGCAAAATAAAAGCTCCAATTGTTATTATCAATAGTGACAAAAAAATAGATTTGTTTAATTTTTCTTTAAAAAATAATGCTCCAAAAAAAATAGTTAGTATTGGTATTGACAATGATAAAAGTGAACTTAATAAGGGATTTGTACTCTTTAATCCTAAAAAACCAGTCCAAACTGCTGCAAAAATCAATACAGCCATCCCGATTAACAAATAGCTTGATTTCTCAATTGTCTGTAACCATTGTGTTTTTAATGATTTAGGTTGTAACCACAATCCCGTAACTCCTAATAGAAAAACAATTATTTCTTGATTGACAACTGAAAAAAGTGGGGAAATTGATTGTTTAAAATTATACCAGTGAACCATTCCTGATGAAGCAAAAAACAACGACATCAAAGTATAATAAATAACTACTTTACCAGTAAATTCTTCTGTTGGTGTTTTTTTAATCTGAAAAATATAAATACTAAATCCTAAAATAATCAAACTAGTTCCGGAAAGATAATTTAAAATATTAAATTTTTCAAAAAGCAATAGATAGGTTACTGTAAACGCAATTGTCAATAAATTAAAAATTCCTAATAGTCGTAAAGTTCCTTTTTTGAGGGCCGAAATCATAAAGATTAATCCAAAAGCACCTAACATTGAAGCTATCGTAACTCTACAAAATGAATCTTTGCTAATCTGATTTAGTAGGTTTGGATAATAACGTAAAACAACTACAATTCCAATAATACTAGTTAATAATGCCCGTAAAGTCATTATCAACCAGCTATTATCTTGTTGTAAAACTTTTTTCCATAATAAATTATTCAACGAATAAAGTAAGGCAGATAATAGTAAATAAATCATAGTTAGTTTTTACAATTTCTTTGCCTCATTCCAAAACACATCCATTTCAGCTAACGTCATATTAACCAATGGTTTGCCTAGTTCTGCAGCTTTAGTTTCTAAATATTGAAAACGGGTGATGAATTTTTTATTCGTTCGCTCCAAAGCATCTTCAGGATTTATATTCAAGAATCGGGCATAGTTAATCAATGAAAAAAGCACATCGCCAAATTCGGCTTCCATTTTATCTTGGTTTCCAGCGGCAACTTCTACTTGCAGTTCTTGTAACTCCTCTTGTACTTTATCCCAAACTTGATGCGATTCTTCCCAATCAAAACCTACACCTTTCACTTTATCTTGAATTCGGCTAGCTTTAACCAAAGCCGGTAAACCTTTAGGCACGCCTTCTAAAACCGATTTTTTACCTTCTTTGAGTTTGAGTTTTTCCCAATTTTGTTTTACTTCTTCTTCGTCTTTTACCACCACATCTCCATAAATATGTGGATGACGGAAAATAAGTTTATCGCAAATGGCATTACACACATCCGCCATATCAAAATCATGGGTTTCGCTGCCAATTTTGGCATAAAATACAATGTGTAACAATAAATCTCCCAATTCTTTTTTAACTTCTTCTAAATCATTTTCCAAAATTGCATCAGCCAATTCATAGGTTTCTTCAATAGTAAGATGACGCAAACTTTGTAAAGTTTGCTTTTTATCCCAAGGACATTGATCGCGTAAATCGTCCATGATAGTTAACAATCTATCGAAAGCATGAAGTTGTAGTTGTCTAGATTTCATTATAAAGTAGGTTTTGGTAAAAATAAAAAAATCCTGCTAAGAAATTACCTCAGCAGGATTAAATACGATATAAAGATTAATTATGATTTAGTTGCCTTAGCTTTTTTTTGTTTTTCCTCAGTAACTGATACTTCTTTACTTGACGCTTTTGGCGCCTCATCTTTTACTAATCCTTTTGACTGTAATAAATTATACCAATTCACTATTTTTTTAATATCTGAACCATAAACTCTTTCTTCATCATAATCTGGCATGATTTCTTTGAAATAAGCTGCTAAAGTTGCCGTATCTTCTTTGTGCGAAATTGTTGGTCCGTTTTTCTCTTTTTTTGCAATAGTATTCAATATTTCGGCTAAAGGTTTTTCAGCTTCATAGGTGTAAATTGATATTTCTGAAAGTAAACTCACATTGGCTTTTAAATTCACTGTGATTTTTTTTCCATCCAATAATGACTCTGCTACAAAACCAGTGCGTGTTTGAATTTTCAATTCGAATAAACCTGGTTTGCCAGAAATGGCTAATATTTTTTCAATATTCATTGTATAAATTTTAATTAAATTATCTTCTTTTTTTACCAAAGAATTTCATTCGGTATTCTTGAAATGTCTTTCCTTCGATAATGTTTTTTAATTTTTTTTGAATCAAACGTTTTTTCAAAGAAGAAATTTTATCGGTAAATAAAATGCCTTCTATATGATCGTATTCATGTTGAATTACTCTAGCAATTAAACCATCAAAAACTTCAGTTTTCATTACAAAATCTTCTTCACAATATTCAATTGTAACTACTGAATTTCGATAGACATCCTCGCGAACGTCTGGAATACTCAAACAACCTTCGTTAAAACTCCACTCTTCACCCTCTTCTTTTAGAATTGTAGCATTAATAAAAGTGCGTTTAAAACCATTCATTTTTATTTGATCTTCTTTTGACATTTCTTCGTCATCACTAAAAGGAGTTGTATCAATCACAAACAAACGCAAAGCCATGCCAATTTGAGGCGCTGCTAGTCCAACACCGGACGCATTGTACATAGTGTCGTACATATTGCCAATAATTTCCTTCAAGTTGGGATAATCAGGTGTAATTGAAACTCCGACTTTTCTTAAAACGGGATCACCATAACCTATAATTGGTAAAATCATTGTTGACGTATTAAGTATTATCTGCTACAGATTAAGCGATTTTTTTTATTAATTTTGAGTGCAAAAATAGTAAAAATAGATAGTATTAGATAATTATTTTAGCATTATGTAGAACCAAACAAATATATAAACCAAATTGAAACTGCATGTGTAAAATTAAAAAAGCATCAAAATATAATTTTGATGTTTAAAACTTACTGAATAGAAATTTTAGTTTAATTTCAATACTTCTGAAGTGATTTTTCTAACTTCTGACAACAATTTTTCATTCTCATTTAGTTCCTGACCATAAGAAGGAATTATGACTTTTAATTTAGACTGCCATTCAGCTGAATTCAATTCGTTTTTGAAACATTTTTGTACTACATCTAACATTACTGTAACAGCAGTAGAAGCGCCTGGAGAAGCACCTAGTAAAACTGATAAAGTTCCATCATTAGTTGTGATTACCTCGGTTCCAAATTCTAAAATCCCACCTTCTTTTTCATCTTTCTTTATCACTTGAACTCGTTGACCAGCACGTTCTAATTTCCAATCTTTCGATCTTGCACTAGGCACATATTCTCGCAACGCATTCATTCTATCTTTTGGATTTTGACGCACTTGATCAATTAAATATCGAGTCAATGGAATATTTTTAATTCCTGCTATTATCATTGGAATAATGTTATCAAATTGAATTGATAAAGGTAAATCCGAATATGATCCATTCTTAAGAAATCGCGTAGAAAATCCAGCAAATGGGCCAAAAAGTAATTGTTTTTCGCCATTAATCATTCTAGAATCGATATGAGGAACCGACATAGGTGGTGCACCTACGCTTGCTTTACCATATACTTTGACATCATGTTTAGCAATTATTTCAGGATTGGTACATTTTAACCATTGGCCACTAACTGGAAAACCACCATACCCTTTACCTTCAGGAATATTAGCGTTTTCTAATAAAGGTAAAGAACCGCCACCAGCACCAATAAAAATAAACTTAGGATACACTCTCCTTTTTTGTTTTGAAGTTAGTTCACTCACTTTTATTCTCCAAGTTCCATCTTTTCGCTGTTTTAATTTTTCAACCTCACTATTAAAATACAAGCTTACACCTTCAAGAGATTTTAGATAATTAAACATACTTCGGGTTAATTCTCCAAAATTCACGTCGGTTCCAATAGCCATTTTAGTAGCCGCCATTGGCTCAGAAAGATCTCTCCCTTCCATTACTAAGGGCATCCACTCTTGTAATCTGGAAAATTCTGTAGTAAAATCCATTTCTTTAAACAAGGGATTGGATTGCAATATGTCAAATCTTTTTTGGAGGTACTCCACATTTTTTTCTCCCCAAACAAAACTAAGATGAGGAACACTTTTAATAAATTTTTCTGGGGCTACAATTTTATTTTGTTGAACCAAATAAGCCCAAAATTGTCTTGAAACTTCAAAAGATTCTGCAATACTAATGGCTTTTTTAGGACTAACAGTACCATCAGCAGCTTGAGGAGTATAGTTCAATTCGCAAAAAGCTGAATGACCCGTACCCGCATTGTTCCATGCGTCTGAACTTTCGCAAGCCGCATTATCTAATCGCTCGTATATTTCGATGGAAATATTTGGTTGTAATTCCTTAAGAATTACTCCAAGAGTAGCACTCATAATTCCAGCACCGATAAGAATAACATCAGGATTGGTTCGAATTGTAGTATCTGACATGGCTCAAAATTTTAAGGTGCAAATATACTCCTTAAAAACGCAAAAATCAGTATAATTTTATAACAAAATTGAATCGAAAAGTAAGAAAACAAACGGATAATTAACCAACTAAAAAAATAGAATACTAGAACATTTTCCTAGTTAAATAATCTTGTAACATAATTGTGGCTGAAATTTCGTCAATCAAACCTTTGTCTTGACGTTTCTTTTTACTTAATCCACTATCAATCATGGATTGAAATGCCATTTTTGAAGTAAAACGCTCATCTACTCGAATAACCTTCATCTCCGGAAAATGATTGGTAAAATGCGTTACAAATCCTTTGATTATGGGAGCACTTTCAGAAGGCTGTCCATTCATTTGTTTGGGTTCGCCAATAAGTACCGCTTCTACCTTTTCTTTTTCAAAATAATTTTTCAAAAAAGCAATTGCTGTTGCAGAAGGAATCGTTGTTAATCCAGAGGCAATAATCTGCAACTCATCAGTGACTGCAATTCCTGTTCGTTTTTGTCCGTAATCTATAGCTAGTATTCTTGGCATGTGTGTCCTATTTTCAATGTGTAAATTTACTATAAAAACTCTTCTAAGAGTAGGAATTAATTCTGTTTATTTATAACTATTATCCACCGTGTACTCTTTTGACAATTGCACAAAAAAACTATCTTTGTAAAAAATATATATACAAAACTACACAATGAGTTCATTACAAACAACAATAGAACAAGCTTGGGAAAATAGGGCTTTATTACAAGAAACTACTACTACTAATGCCATAAGAGAAGTTATTGAATTATTAGATGCTGGAAAACTTCGTGTTGCCGAACCAAAAGGAGATGGATGGCAAGTAAACGAATGGGTAAAAAAAGCAGTTGTAATGTATTTTCCAATCCAAAAAATGGAAACTTGGGAAGCAGGAATTTTTGAATACCATGACAAAATGGAATTAAAAAGAGACTATGCTGAAAAAGGTGTTCGTGTTGTACCGGGTGCATCTGCTCGTTATGGTTCTTACATTTCTAGTGGTGTGATCATGATGCCGAGTTATGTTAACATTGGAGCTTATGTTGATGAAGGAACTATGGTAGATACATGGGCAACCGTAGGAAGTTGTGCTCAAATAGGTAAAGATGTACACTTGAGCGGTGGTGTTGGAATTGGTGGGGTTTTAGAACCTTTACAAGCTGCCCCAGTAATTATTGAAGACGGTGCTTTTATTGGCTCGCGGTGTATTGTAGTTGAAGGAGTTCATGTGGGTAAAGAAGCGGTTCTTGGGGCTAACGTTTGCTTGACTGCCTCTACCAAAATTATTGACGTGACAGGAGATGAACCTAAAGAAATGAAAGGATTTGTACCTGCTCGTTCAGTTGTAATTCCCGGAAGTTATACTAAAAAATTCGCTGCAGGAGAATTCCAAGTACCTTGCGCTTTAATTATTGGTACTCGTAAACCTTCTACCGATTTAAAAACGTCTCTAAACAATGCATTAAGAGAATACGACGTAGCAGTATAACAAAATATTTTATGGTTGATATCTCTATTATTATTGTAAACTACAAAAGCTGGAACGACCTAAAAGAATGTCTTCAGTCAATCGTTACTATAACTAATGAAAGATATACATTGGAAACAATTGTGATAGATAACCAATCGAATGATGGAAGGATTGAGGAATTTAAAACTCTTTTTCCTTCCATTTGTTTTATAGAAAATTCTGGTAATAATGGATTTGCTAATGGATGTAATGTCGGCGCAGCGAATGCAAAAGGCAATTATTTATTCTTTTTAAACCCGGATACAATTATTAACAAAGATGCGGTTTCCAAACTTTGGAAAACTTCTTATAAAAATCCTCACTATGGTATTGTGAGTTGTCTACAGACGGATGAGTCTAACAAAAAATATACTGAAATTAGATTTTTTCCAAAATTATCGACCCTTTTTGGGTTATCGAGAGTGTTGTACCGATTTGTAAATTATTTTTCGCTTCGAAAAAAATTCAATTTTCATAAAGATAAAATTTTTCCGGATTGGGTAACTGGGGCAACCATCTTTATGAGTAGAGAATGGTTCAATAGTGTTAATGGTTGGACTGAAAAATACTGGCTTTATTTTGAAGATGTTGATCTATGCAAGAAAATACAAGAAAAGAACGGAAAAATTTGTTTGATTAGAACTGCAAATATTTTTCACAAACACGGTGGAGCAACTCGAATTAATGTAAATACAAAAGCACTTACTAAAACAGAGGTACTTATATCGAAACATGTTTTTGTTAGTGAACATAAATTTGGTTTCAATAAGCATTTAATCCAAAGTTTGTTAATTCTATCACTTCTATTTCAAAAATGCGTACTAGCAATCACAGGAATATTGTTCTTTTTTATTCCAAAGTTGAAAGTGAATATTTTTATTTTTATGAATTTGATCAAATATTATAGAAATGCTATTGCTAAAAAAACATGGACTAGTCCTAGATCAGTAAAATACTTACAAAAAGAAGATGTAAATTTGAAGAAAAAACTTACATTTGAATGATTTTAAAAACTAGTTGACATATTATAGTTGTTCCGTTTAAAATACTAAATCCCAAGTTAAAATTTTGATATGAATATAGGTTTTGAGGCAAAAAGAATTTTTCACAATAAAACTGGTCTTGGCAATTATAGCCGAGATTTGGTAAGAATTCTTAGTCACTACTTTCCTGAATACAACTATTTGCTTTATAATCCATTACCACCTGACGAAAATCTGTTTGAAACTAACGAAAGTAATGTTATTGAGAAAAAACCAACTTCTAATTTTTATTCAAAATTTTATAATTTATGGAGACAAAAAGGAGTTGTAAAAGATTTGGTTTCAGATGAAATTAAGTTATTTCATGGGTTATCAGGAGAAATACCTAGCGGACTTAATAAAACAAAAATTAAAAGTATTGTAACTGTACACGACTTAATTTTTATGAGTTTACCTCAATTTTATTCATTTTTGGATCGTGTAATTTATTTCTATAAATTTAAAAAGTCTACCTCTAAATCGGACTTAGTTATTGCCATAAGCGAACAAACTAAATCGGATCTTATTAAATACTTTAATGTACCATCCCGCAAAATAATGGTTGTTTATCAAGGTTGTAATCCTGCTTTCAAAAAAGAATATTCTTTAGAACGTAAAAAAACCGTAATTGATAAATACAATTTGCCTGCTAATTTCATTTTAAATGTTGGCACAGTAGAGTCCAGAAAAAATGTATTATCGGCTGTTAAAGCAATACAAAATATTGATACCTATCTTGTAATTATTGGTAATCCAACTGCTTATAAGATAAAAATTGAATCTTACATTGAACAAAATAATCTAGAACATAAAATTCTATTTTTAAATGATGTCGAGGTGGAAGAATTAGCCATAATATATCAATTGGCTACTTTGTTTATTTATCCCTCTTTATATGAAGGATTCGGAATTCCAATCATCGAATCTTTGTACTCAAAAACTCCAGTAATAACATCTAAGGGTGGTGTATTTCACGAATCTGGTGGACCAAACACTTTATACATTGATACCAACAACATAGACGAGATTACAAATGCTATAAACCTGCTGCTCAATAATTTTGAATTAAGAAATGAATTGGCTGAAAAAGGGTATGATTTTGTCCAAAAATTTAATGACGAACATATAGCGTCAAATATTCACAACGTATACAAATCTTTGCTATAGTGACTTCTTCAAAAAAATCAATCTCTATAGTTTTACCAAATTTTAATGGTAAAGACCTATTAAAGGAATTTATTCCTTCAATTATTGAAGCCCTTCACTTTTCAAATATTGACTATGAATTCATTGTTGTTGATGACAAATCAACTGATCAATCAATTGCGTTTTTAAAAAATCAATATCCTTTTATTATTGTTGTAGAAAATGAAATCAACAAAGGTTTTTCTTACTCTTGCAATAGAGGGATTGAAATAACTACAAAGGATCTCGTTTTTTTGGTTAATTCTGATGTTAAACTTTCAAAAGATTATTTTAAAAATCAATTAAACTATTTCGATAATAATGAGACTTTTGGGGTCATGGGCCAAATAAAAAATTATCAAAGTTTAAAGACCGAAGATAATGCACGATTTCCAAGATTTAAAGGAGTAAAACTAAAAGCTACCCAATTTTATTATTCAACCAATCCCTCAGAGAAAATATTTACAACCTACCTTTCTGGTGCCAATGCATTAATTTGTAATCAAAAATTAAAAGTATTGAATGGCTTTGATGAGATTTATTCCCCCTTTTATTTTGAAGATTTTGATTTAGGATTACGTGCATGGAAAATGGGATGGAAATTATACTATGAACATGAATCAATTTGCTTTCATAAAGTAAGTGCTACAACTAATAAATTAAATAAATCAAACTATGTAAAAATAATTTATTACAGAAATAATTTTATTTTGCATGCTATACACTTAAAAGGTTTTCGAAAAATAGCATGGTATTCTCAATTGTTTACCTCTACACTATTTTGGCACATAATTAAAGGAGAGTTTTGGATTTTTTATAGTTTATTTGAATTTTTAAAACACAAAAACAAAATCAATAATTCAAAATCCCAAATAATAAAAATGCAACAGGAATTAAACATTAATAGTAGTATTGATGATATTTTAACTATTTTTAAAAATTCATTAAAAAATAAATCTATTAAATGGATTTAAATTAGTAATTCAAAAATATACAATGGGTTTATCAGTAGCAATGTGCACCTTTAATGGTTCAAAATTCATAAAAGATCAATTGAATAGTATCATCAAACAATCTCTACTGGTTGATGAAATTATTATTTATGATGACTGTTCTACTGATGCTACAATAGAAATAATTAATGAATACATTGCAGAATATCCTGGATTAATCCAACTTTTTCAAAACAAAAAAAACCTTAAGAGTACTAAGAATTTTGAAAATGTAATTTCTAAATGTACTGGAGATTATATTTTTCTAGCAGATCAAGATGATATTTGGGATTATTATAAAGTGGAAAAAATAATTGCAAAGTTTGAAGGAAATGAGTCACTAGAAGGAATATTTACCAACGGAAAATTGATTGATGACAACAATGAAACAATTCCAAACACAGATATGTGGGATTCCTTTTATTTTTTTGAAAAAAATTTAGATAAACCCGTTGACTTACTGTGTTTATTAAAACATCATGCTAATATGGTTACAGGAGCTACTTTATGCATAAAGAAATCCATAATAGATCTTATTTTGCCATTTCCTGATTTAACCAAAAAAAAGTTTTATCATGATGAATGGATTGCACTTATATTAGCGTCTAGAAATAGTTTAGATTATATAAATGAACATTTAATTTCCTATAGAATACACTCTAACCAACAAATTGGAGTTAACCGAAAAAAACTTGATGATATCATTGTTCCTCATCCCCACTTAATCTATACGTTACAAATAACAAAAAAATACTTTCCAAACAGTTTTACACAGTGCAGAAGAATCAGTCGTATCTATTACAATTGCTATAAAAAATTCAATACCCTTGCCCTATTATATACTGATAAAAAATCACCTATTGATTTAAACCAAATTGCTCAAGAAAATCTTGCGCTGCATATAAAAGCTGAAAAAAAATTAAGAGAAAATAGTTGGTATCGATACAAGCTAAGAAAAGTTTCAAAATTCATCTTCAGGAAGAAAAAAGTATTGTAAATAAAAAACCATGAAAAAACTCGTATTCCTATTCTTTCTATTCTTATTTTCGAAAAAATTAATTGCACAATCAATACCATTAGGTTCATTAGATTTTAAAGATGAACGATTGCGTAACGAGCAATTAATTAGCAAAACTAATCCTGAAAACTCTTTTACAATTAGACCCTTAATTATTAAGCATGATTCAATTAATACTTTTAGTAATAAAATTGAATTTAACTATTTACCAATAACTTTAAATCAACAATATAACACCTTAGCTCCCTTTGGAAGAAACGACGGCGCAATGATACCGGCGAAAGGATATCAAATGAGAATAAACGCAGGATTCACTGTAAAATACAAAAGATTTAATTTCCGTTTTAACCCTGAATACGTTTATGCTGAAAACTTAGATTTTGAATTGTTTCCAACCTATGTAGTTAGTCCTGTTCGTTTAGGTTATCTAAATTATTTAAACAACTATGATATTCCGGAGCGATTGGGCGTTACAGCTTATAAAAAAATATTTTGGGGACAGTCTGCCATAAACTATTCCATTGGAAAAGTAAACTTTGGTATATCAAATGAAAATCTATGGTGGGGACCTGGCAAGTACAATTCACTTATCATGAGTAATAATGCTCCTGGGTTTGTTCATTTTACATTCAATTCTGTACAACCAATAAATACTCCAATCGGTTCGTTTGAATGGCAACTTATTTCTGGAAAATTAGTCGAATCTGGATTGGATGTTCCGATCGATAATTATATCGTAAATGGAATAAATTACAAAGTTCCTAAGTCGAAAGAGTGGCGCTATTTATCTGGTCTAACAATCAATTATCAGCCCAAATGGATTCCAGGTTTGTACCTAGGAATGAACCGAATTTTTCAAATATACAATAATGAATTAGGAAAAAGTTTTACCGATTATTTTCCAGTAATCACTCCTTTTCAAAAGAAAAATTTAAAAAATGAAGATGCCAAACAAAGAGATCAAATTGTTTCTTTATTTTTAAGATGGGTATTTAAGGAATCTAAATCTGAAATTTACTTTGAAAACGGTTGGAATGATCATAAGGAAGATTTATGGGATTTAGTTCAAGATCCTTCTCATGCAAGAGCTTTAACATTTGGTTTTGCGAAAATTTTCAAGCACAACGATTTGTCTAACCACTATTTTAAATTTAATTTTGAACACACTCAGTTACAACAAAGTGCTGATCGAATAGCTAGACCTGCTGGCGCTTGGTATATGCATGGGTATGTAAAACATGGATACACCCAAATGAGTCAAGTAATTGGTGCTGGTATTGGTCCTGGTAGCAATTCGCAAACGTTAGATTTTAGTTTATGGAAAAAAAATGAAGTATGGGGAATTCAATGTGAAAGATTTTCGCACAATCTTGATTTTGCCTATGATGTATATACCGATTACAGTATTGGTGAATACAATAGAAAATGGGTGGAATTATTATTTACTGCCTATGGATATAAAAATTTTGGAAAATTTACTGTAAATGGAAAAATTGGAACCAGTGTAAATCGTAATTATCAGTGGCAAATACCCAACAACAAAAACAATTATCAGTTACAAGTTTCCATACAGTACCATTTATAGGTAAATGTAAATTATTTTTGATTTTAAAAATTAATACCATTTTAAAATGTCACAATACGATTATTTAATAGTAGGTTCTGGACTCTTTGGAGCTGTCTTTGCACACGAAGCAAAGAAAAAAGGAAAGAAGTGCTTAGTAATTGACAAAAGAAACCACCAAGGTGGAAATGTGTATTGCGAAAAAGTAGAAGAAATTAATGTTCACAAATATGGCGCACATATCTTTCACACCAATGATAAGTCCATATGGGATTATGTAAACCAGTTCGTTGAGTTCAACAGGTACACTAACTCTCCTGTTGCATTCTATAAGAACAAAGTGTACAACTTACCTTTTAACATGAATACGTTTTACCAATTATGGGGGGTAAAATCTCCTGAAGAGGCTAAAAACAAAATTCAAGAGCAAGTAATTGCTTCTGGAATCACTGCGCCTAAAAATTTAGAAGAACAAGCGATATCTTTAGTTGGAACTGACATTTATGAAAAATTAATTAAAGGATATACTGAAAAACAATGGGGTAGAAAAGCTACTGAACTTCCCGCATTTATCATCAAACGATTACCGGTGCGTTTCACTTATGATAATAATTATTTTAATGATAAATACCAAGGAATACCAATAGGCGGTTACAATAAATTAATTGAAGGTTTATTAGACGGAATTGAGGTTCGACTCAATGTTGATTTTTTAGCAAATCGAGAAGAGTTCTCCTTATTAGCTAACAAGATAGTATTTACTGGAAAAATCGATGAATTTTACAATAACCAATTTGGCAGCCTAGAATACCGTAGTTTAAAATTTGATACAAAAACCTTAGACCAAGCCAATTTTCAAGGTAATGCCGTCATCAACTACACAGAAAGTGAAATTCCTTATACTCGAATAATTGAACACAAACATTTTGAATTTGGCACCCAAGATAAAACCGTAATTACTTATGAATATCCTGACGAATGGAGCTTAGGTAAAGAATCCTATTATCCTGTTAATGATGATAAGAATAATGCCATTTATAGCCAATATAAAAAACTTTCAGAAAAAGATACAACCGTCATTTTTGGAGGTAGATTAGCTGAATATAAATATTATGATATGCATCAAATAATTGGATCTGCCTTAAAAAAAAGTAAAGACTCGTTATAAATCAAGTTTAGCATGAACACTAAAATTCTAATTTGCACCCACAAAGAATTCAATTATATTCCGCACAAAACTTTCTTACCCATACATGTTGGAAAAGCAATTAGCACATTTGATTTGCCATACCAAGAAGACAATTCTGGAAATAACATCAGTTTAAAAAACAAAAACTATTGCGAACTTACGGCACTCTATTGGGC
>CANHKZ010000048.1 GCA_947461425.1 Flavobacteriaceae bacterium
TCTGAGTTTAAAATCCCGATACAAATAGAATGCTCTGAAGAGGCTTGCGTAATAAAAATCACATTGATGTTTTCATGCGAAAGCACTTCAAATAGTCGTTTTGACGAACCAGATACGCCCACCATCCCAGGACCTTCCAATGTTAACAAGGCAATGTTGTCTATATGGCTAATTCCTTTTACGGGATTGGTTTGCGAAACCAGATCATTTGAAATATAAGTACCAATAGCTTCTGGTTCAAAAGTGTTTTTGATTAAAATCGGAATATTTTTTCTCAGAACAGGTTGAATAGTTGGCGGATACAATACTTTGGCACCAAAATGCGACAGTTCCATCGCTTCTTGGTACGAAATTGTAGCAATAGGTTGGGCTTGTTTTACAATTTTCGGATTGGCGGTAAACATGCCGTTTACGTCGGTCCAAATTTCAAGTGTAGTAGCATTTAAACCAGCTGCAATAATAGCAGCAGTATAATCAGATCCACCACGTCCTAATGTTGTAGGAATATTATCAGCTGTAGCCGCAATAAAACCTGGCAGGACTACAATTTGATTGTTATTTGTAGCAAAAAAATCAGAAACCAATTGATTGGTAGTTTCAAAATCAACAATTGCTTTTCCAAAATTAGCATTGGTTTTAATCAACTTACGACTATCTACATAACCCCTGTTTTTTTCTTTTTGTTTTACCGCTTCGGCAATAATATAAGAAGAAAGTAATTCGCCAAAACCCAATATAGTATCTTGAGTTCTAGGAGAAAGTTCACCTAATAAGAAACATCCGTCCAAAAGTGTTTCCAAATGGTTGATGATTCGTTTTAGATGACTAAGTAAACTACTTTGTTCGCTTACTGGAATCAATTCTTTTAAAGTGTCTAAATGTTTCTTTTCAATTTCAGTTACAATTTCTTTATAACTTTCGTCGTTTGAAGCTGCTTTTTGAGACGCCAATTGTAATAAATCAGTTACTTTACTTAAGGCAGAAACGACTACTACTAGTTTTTCATTTTTTGCTTTTTCGTTAATTATAGTAAGAACGCGATTTATATTTTCTGAATTGGCTACTGAAGAGCCGCCAAATTTTAATACTTTCATTGTGTGTGTTTTATTTAAAAATGCAACTATTTTCTATACATCCAAGAACTTTCTCCCTTGTAGGAAAAGTTGAAACAATAGGATTATATGTAAAATGTATACCCCTAAGGGGTAGTAGTTGTTGTAGTAGTAAATGTAACAGAAAGGACCACTTCAGTTGAAGTAGTTATTGAAGGGAAATATATATTTCTGTTACTTTTCATTGGATTCAAAATTACTGTATTTTATAAAAATAGCCATCTCAAAAAAGCTTTTTACGAATATTTTAAAAAAGGACTATAATATTTATCGATATAGGTAAAAATGTAATTTTAATAGGACTTAAATTGAGTTGTTGGTCGAAATTTATATTTTCAACAAAAAAAAGTGTGGACTACTTAGATACTTTTGATGTTCTATTTTAGTATATTTATGAATCTATTTCTATTGGTTTTGAAATAATCAAAAGTAAATTGGGTCGTTTTTGCAATTTGAAACTAGTTTTAAGTTTGCTAATAAGACCTATTAATGCTAAATATCATTAAATTAAAAAAGTAAATGTAATTGTTAACAATTGCTTAACACAAGCCTTGAATAATCATTTAATTTTGCAAGACTAAATTTTACACCAATGTCATTAAACAGTATTTTCCAGTTTCTAGTACCAAAAGACAAAAAGTTTTTTCCTCTTTTTGAACAAGCCACAACAAATTTAGTTCAATTAGCCTCTCATTTGCATGAAGCGGTGAACTTGCCATTAAAAGAAAGAGAAGATCTTTTTCAAAAAATTGATGAGCTAGAACAAAAAGGAGAAGAAATTACTCGCGAAACTAATTTAGAATTGAGTAGAAATTTTATCACCCCATTTGATAGAGAAGACATTTACGCTCTAATTACTTCAATTGATAATGTGGCTGATAATCTTCAAGGCGCTGCTAGTAGAATGCGTTTGTATCATGTTGATAAAATTACCAAGTCAATTCGTAAGATGACAGAAATTAATTTAGAAGCCTGTTTAAAAATTGAACTAGCTGTTAAAGAACTTAGCAACTTAAATGATACTAAGAATATTATTAGCGCCTGTTCAAAAATCAATAAATTGGAGAATAGCTCAGATGTAGTTTACAATAAAGCTGTATTCGAAATTTTTGAAAATGAAACAGATGCTATCAATATTATTAAGTATAAAGAAGTATTGTCTGTCTTAGAATCAGCGACTGATAAGTGTAAAAGCGTTGCAGGAGTTTTAGAATCTATTGCTGTTAAGCACTCTTAATTTAATCAGTATTACTGAAACACGTTTTATGGATTTTACATTACTCATAATAATAATTCTATTGTCATTGGCTTTTGATTACATCAACGGTTTTCATGACGCTGCAAATTCAATTGCGACAATCGTTGCTACAAAGGTGTTAACGCCGTATCAAGCTGTTTTTTGGGCGGCATTTTTCAATTTCTTAGCGTATTGGGTTTTCGGTTTTGGTGTTGCTGATACGGTTGCGAAAACTGCTCATACAAGTAGTATCGACCTGACTGTCATTTTAGCGGGAGTTGTTGCAGCTATTATTTGGAATTTATTTACTTGGTGGAAAGGCATACCTTCCTCCTCATCGCATACATTAATTGGTGGTTTTGCTGGCGCAGCCATCGCACATGGATTTTCTGGAGCTGTTCAAGATCCTGAACATTATGGATTAAAAATTGTAAGTTGGTTAAAAGCAGCTAAAGAAGGAGAGTTATTACCATCAGGTGTTTTGATTGTAATTCTTTTTATTGTTTTTGCACCTCTTTTAGGGATGATAATTTCCTATTTTATATCACTTTGGTTGATGTATTCTTCTAAGAAAAATATATACCCAAAACTATTAACAATTGTGTTAATGGGTCTTGCAGTTTGGTTTTTGTCTTCTGTACTTGTTCCTTATAATGAAATTGAAAAACCCAGATTTGAAAGTCATTTCTGGAGTATTATTTCAGAGCCACACAATATTAAATGGTTTTTAGTAGCGATTATCTTTTTTAGTTTGGCTATTTTTAATTTATTTTTTAGTTCTTTTTCTGCTTCTAAAGCGGAAGCTATATTAAAGAAAATGCAGTTATTGTCCTCAGCAGCTTTTAGTTTAGGACATGGAGGAAATGATTCGCAAAAAGTAATGGGAATTATTGCTGCGGCTGTAGCAGTTTATATAAAAACGGCTGGTAACATTGATTTACCGGATTGGCTAGATGTTGAGTTGCCAAAGGAAGACGGTTCCTTTAAAATGCCTTCTTGGATTCCAATTACATGTTACTCTGTAATAGCTCTTGGTACATTAAGTGGCGGGTGGAAAATTGTAAAAACGATGGGTTCGAAGATTACAAAAGTTAACGCTTTTGAAGGCGTAGTGGCTGAGTCTGCTGGCGCCTTGACTTTATTTTTGACGGAGCACTTTAAAATACCGGTTTCTACTACCCACACTATTACAGGATCAATTATAGGTGTTGGAATTACCAAAAGGGTTTCTGCAGTTCGTTGGGGAGTTACGGTAAGCTTATTATGGGCTTGGGTATTAACCATTCCAGTTTCAGCTATTTTAGCCGCAATTACTTATTATGTAATCAATTTATTTATATAAAAAAGTTATTTTAAAATATAAAAAAAGCATCTCATTCGAGATGCTTTTTTTATATTTTAAAATGTTTTTCGATTGCTTTTATCATCTTTCCTGCAAGATCAATGTTAGTTGCTCCTTCAATTCCTTCTAAACCTGGTGATGAATTTACCTCTAATAACAAAGGTCCTTTAGAAGATCGAATAATATCAACTCCAGCTACTTTTAAGTTCATAGCTTTTGCTGCTTTGATAGCAATTCTTCTTTCTTCTAATGTTATTCTAACTAAAGAAGCAGTTCCGCCAAGGTGGATGTTAGCTCTAAATTCTCCTGGTAAAGCTTCTCGTTGGATCGCAGCCACTACTTTACCATCAATTACAAAACAACGAATATCTTTTCCATTCGCCTCCTTGATAAATTCCTGAACTAAAATATTAGCATTGATACTTTTAAATGCGTTAATCACACTTTCTGCAGCCTTTTTTGTTTCAGCTAACACAACTCCTTTACCTTGAGTACCTTCTAAAAGTTTTACTATTAATGGAGTACCTCCAACCATTTTAATCAAATCATCCGTATCTAGGGGCGAATTAGCAAATCCAGTAGTAGGAATAGCAACTCCTTGATTCAGTAATAATTGTAACGAATATAATTTATCTCGGGATTGCGTAATGGCATTGGAAGAATTTAAACAAAATACTTTTAACGCCTCAAATTGCCTAGTTAGAGCACAACCATAAAAGGTGGCACTTGGTCTTATTCGTGGTATAATGGCATCAAATTGATTTAAAATTTTGCCCCCACGATAATGTATTTCAGGTTTTTGAGCGTCTAGTTTAATATAGCATTCTTTAATGTTTAGAAAATGCATTTCGTGACCACGCATTTCTCCCGCTTCCATAATTCTTTTGTTACTGTAAAGCTCCGGATTACTTGCTAAAACGCCAATATGGAGTCCTGATTTTTCTTTCACAGCACCCTTGTATAATTCAGTCAAGTAGTCTTCAGTGGGAGCATTAAGCAGGTATTGTTTCTCAGGATCTACAATAACACGTCCCATCATAGCTTCTCTACCCAGAAGCATTCTAAAACCCATTGAATCTCGATTGGTAAGTGTTAATTCTATGTCCCAATCGTGAATACCTAAAGATAATTTGGTTTGAATTACGTAACGTTGTTCTCTAAAACCATTCGAACTTTTTACGACCCGTTTGTCCAATAAAGGAGCTTCACAATGGATTATTGTTCGAACATTATTTTGAATAGGATTGATGTCAAATTTAACCCAATTCATTTCATCACGAACAAAAGGTGAAATATTAATAGCATGAAGTGCGGATGTTTTGGCACCTGAATCGATTCTTGCTTTTATGGAAGGAATTCCTAAATCCAGAAAAGAGCACCATTCTTCGCTTCCTAAAACAATTTTATTATCAGTCATTTAGCGTTATTTTTTCTTTTTTATTAGCAAACCAAATCTATTAAAAAAACCAGACAAAAATTTAAAATAAAAAAATCCGTTATGTTATTAAAACGTAACGGATTTGTAAAGTTATATACTTAATTTTAGTTAGTTGGCTCTTCCGTTTTTTGTACCCTAACCGTTAGTTCTTCGGCCCCTTCTTCAATATCCATATAAATTTCATCACCAGATCCAATTTTTGAAGTAATAATTTCTTCGGCTAATGAATCTTCAACATATTTCTGTATGGCTCTTTTTAATGGCCTAGCTCCAAATTGTTTGTCAAAACCTTTATCAGCTATAAATGCTTTTGCTTTGTCTGATAAGCTTAATCTATAACCTAATTCGGCAACACGGGCAAATAATTTGTTTAACTCAATTTCAATAATTTGATTGATATCGTGTTTCTCTAAAGCATTGAAAACAATTACATCATCAATACGATTTAAAAATTCAGGAGCAAATGTTTTCTTTAAAGCATTTTCAATAATACTTTTCGAATTGTCGTCTGCTTGAGCAGTTCTAGCCGCCGTACCAAAACCAACACCTTGACCAAAATCTTTTAATTGTCTTGCTCCAACGTTGGATGTCATGATTATTATGGTGTTTTTGAAGTCAATTTTACGACCCAAACTATCCGTTAAGAATCCATCATCCAATACCTGAAGCAACATATTAAATACATCAGGATGTGCTTTTTCAATTTCGTCTAATAACACTACACAATACGGTTTTCTTCGAACTTTTTCAGTTAATTGTCCCCCTTCTTCATATCCAACGTATCCTGGAGGAGCACCAATTAATCTTGAAATTGAAAATTTCTCCATATATTCACTCATGTCGATACGAATTAATGCATCTTCGGAATCGAATAATTCTTTTGCAATTACTTTTGCCAATTGTGTTTTTCCTACACCTGTTTGTCCAAGAAAAATAAAAGAACCAATTGGTCGATTTGGGTCTTTTAGACCGGCACGATTTCGTTGAATAGAACGCGCAATTTTTAGTACAGCTTCTTTTTGACCAACTACCTTTCCTTCTATAAGTTCGGGTAGTTTGGCTAATTTATTACTTTCTGTTTGAGCAATTCGGTTTACAGGAATTCCTGTCATCATAGAGACCACATCAGCAACATTGTCTTCAGTTACTTCAATACGGTTGTTTTTTGATTCTTCTTCCCATTGTTCTTGTGCAATAGATAAATCTTTTTCAATTCGCTTTTCGTCATCACGAAGTTTGGCAGCTTCCTCGTATTTTTGTTTTTTGACGACTTCATTTTTTAGAACACGCACATCTTCCAATTGAAGTTCTAAATCTAAAATCTGTTTTGGAACTTCAATATTAGTTATGTGAACTCTTGATCCTGCTTCGTCCAAAGCATCAATTGCCTTGTCAGGTAAAAATCGCTCTGACATGTATCTGTCAGTTAATTTCACACAAGCTTCGATAGCTTCAGCTGAATAGGTTACATTATGGTGGTCTTCGTACTTGTTTTTGATATTATTTAAAATGGTAATCGTTTCTGGAACTGATGTTGGTTCAACAATTATCTTTTGAAAACGTCTTTCTAACGCACCATCTTTTTCTATATATTGTCTGTATTCGTCCAAAGTAGTAGCTCCAATACATTGAATTTCACCTCGGGCTAAAGCTGGTTTAAACATATTAGAAGCATCCAATGAACCTGTTGCTCCTCCAGCACCTACAATAGTGTGAATTTCATCAATAAAAAGAATGATATCATCATTCTTTTCCAATTCATTCATTACAGCTTTCATTCGTTCTTCAAATTGACCACGGTATTTAGTACCCGCTACAATACTTGCTAAATCAAGAGTAACCACTCGTTTATTAAAAAGAATTCGAGACACCTTTTTTTGGATAATTCGCAATGCCAAACCTTCGGCTATAGCTGATTTTCCTACACCAGGTTCTCCAATCAATAAGGGGTTGTTCTTTTTTCTACGGCTCAATATCTGTGAAACGCGTTCAATTTCTTTTTCGCGTCCTACAACTGGATCTAATTTTCCTTCTTCAGCCATTTCGGTTAAATCTCTACCGAAATTATCCAATACAGGTGTTTTGGATTTTTTATTGGACTTATTAGAAGGGTTGTTAAAACTACTTTCTTTTAGACTGTCATCTTGTCCTGATTCGTCATTGTAGGACTCATTTTTAGGTAAGTTTTCAATAAAATTTTCTTCACTAGGAGTCATATTTACGTATTGTTCTTTAACTACATCATAATCGATTTTCAACTTATTGAGTAGTTTGGTTGTTGGATCATTTTCATTTCGGAGTATGCACAAAAGCAAATGCGCAGTACTGATAGAAGGACTTTGGAATACTTTTGCTTCCAGAAATGTAGTTTTTAACGCTCTTTCAGCTTGACGCGTAAGATGCAAATTTTTCTTTTCAAGGTTTAGATCGTTTGAAGGATTGGCGGGACTTAAAATCTCTACTTTTCTACGTAAGTGATTTAAATCAATAGCCAAATTATTCAAAATCTGAATTGCTTTACCGTTTCCATCACGAAGTATCCCAAGCATGAGATGCTCTGTACCAATAAAATCATGGCTTAGTCGCAAGGCTTCTTCCTTGCTGTACGTTATAACATCTTTTACTCTCGGTGAAAAATTATCATCCATATGTATCTATTTGATAGTGTAAATTTAAGTAATTGATGTTTCAAAAACAAATATCATTCCGTTACTAACCCTTGGCAGCAAATTGACAAAAAAAACACTATAAAATAGTGAAAAACATGGCTTATTTTATTAACTAAATTACCTTAAAAACTTGTTAATAAATCATTAAAATAAGTAAAGGAAAATAGTTCTAAAATTTTCAAATATCCGTATATTGCCACGTTTGAAACTAATATAATTTTTTAATATAATAACATATGTCTGAAGGAGAAAAGTTAATTCCTATTAACATAGAAGATGAAATGAAATCAGCTTACATTGATTATTCAATGTCGGTAATTGTATCACGAGCACTTCCAGATGTTAGAGACGGTTTAAAACCGGTGCATCGAAGAGTACTTTATGGAATGTATGATTTAGGAGTTTTTTCAAATAAAGCCCACAAGAAATCCGCTAGAATTGTTGGAGAAGTTTTAGGTAAGTACCACCCACATGGTGATACTTCTGTTTATGATGCCATGGTTCGTATGGCACAAGAATGGAGTATGCGTTATTTATTAGTTGATGGTCAAGGTAACTTTGGTTCTGTCGATGGAGATAGTCCAGCAGCAATGCGTTATACTGAAGCGAGAATGCGTAAGATTTCGGAAGAAATTATGGCAGATATCGAAAAAGAAACGGTCGACTTCCAATTGAATTTTGACGATACTTTGTATGAACCCAAAGTAATGCCAACACGTGTCCCCACTTTATTAATCAATGGAGCAACGGGAATTGCAGTAGGTATGGCAACCAATATGCCACCTCATAATTTAACCGAAGTAATCAACGGTACGATTGCCTATATCGACAACAACGATATTGAAATCGATGAATTAATTACACACATTAAAGCACCTGATTTTCCAACAGGAGGAATTATTTACGGATACGAAGGGGTTCGTGAGGCATTCAAAACTGGTCGTGGGCGAGTAGTTATTCGTGCCAAAGTAGGCTTTGAAGAAGTAGATGGTAGAGAATCGATTATTGTTACTGAAATTCCGTACCAAGTCAATAAAGCAGATATGATTAAACGTACTGCCGACTTAGTAAACGATAAAAAAATAGAAGGTATTGCCAATATTCGTGATGAGTCGGATAGAAATGGTATGCGAATCGTTTATATTTTGAAACGTGATGCTACGCCAAATGTAGTTTTGAATACCTTATATAAATACACACAATTGCAATCTTCTTTTAGTGTAAATAACATTGCATTAGTGAAAGGACGTCCAGAAACATTGAATCTAAAAGACATGATTCATTATTTCGTAGAGCACCGTCACGATGTTGTCACTCGTAGAACGCAATTCGAATTAAGAAAAGCAGAAGAAAGAGCGCATATTTTAGAAGGATTAATAATTGCTTCAGACAATATTGATGAAGTAATTGCTTTAATCAAAGCCTCTAAAAATACCGAAGAAGCAAGAGATAAATTAATCGAACGATTCAAATTATCAGATATTCAAGCGCGTGCTATTGTAGAAATGCGTTTGCGTCAATTAACAGGACTAGAGCAAGATAAATTGCGTGCTGAGTACGATGAAATCATGAAGTTAATTGAGCACTTAAGAGCTTTATTAGCCGATGTGGATTTGAGAATCGCGTTAATTAAAGAAGAATTAATCGAGATTCGAGATAAATACGGAGATGAGCGTCGTTCACAAATTGAATATTCTGGTGGAGATGTAAGTATTGAAGACTTGATTGCTGATGAAAATGTAGTAATTACAATTTCTCACGCAGGGTATATCAAACGTACGAATTTGTCTGAATACAAAACTCAAAATAGAGGAGGAGTTGGACAAAAAAGTGCGGGAACACGTGATCAAGATTTCTTAGAGCACATGTTTGTAGCTACAAATCACCAGTACATGATGTTCTTTACACAAAAAGGAAAATGTTTCTGGATGCGAGTGTACGAAATTCCAGAGGGAAGCAAAACTGCCAAAGGTAGAGCATTGCAAAACTTGATTAACATTGAGTCAGATGATAAAGTAAAAGCATTCATTTGTACGCAAGATCTTAAAGATAAAGACTACACGAACAGTCACAACCTAATAATGGTGACTAAGAAAGGTCAAGTTAAGAAAACCTCGCTTGATAAATATTCAAAACCACGTGTAAACGGAGTTGCTGCCATTACGATTAAAGAGGGCGATGAATTATTAGAAGCAAAACTTACAGATGGCAACAGTCAAATTATGATTGCTGTTAAATCAGGAAAAATGGTTCGTTTCGAAGAAAGTAAAACCCGTCCAATGGGAAGGACAGCTTCTGGAGTTCGCGGAATTACTTTGAAAGATGAATCGGACGAAGTAATTGGGATGGTTTCTGTAAATGATATGAGTAGTGAAATACTTGTTGTAGCTGAAAACGGTTACGGAAAACGTTCAAGCATTGATGAATATAGAATTACCAATCGTGGTGGAAAAGGTGTGAAAACATTGAATATTACCGAAAAAACAGGTCAATTGATCTCGATTAACGCAGTGACTGATGCTGACGATTTGATGATTATCAACAAATCAGGATTGACAATCAGAATGGCGGTTGAAGATCTTCGTGTTATGGGACGTGCCACTCAAGGAGTTAAATTAATCAACATTAAAGGAAACGATTCTATTGCTGCGGTGACCAAAGTAATGAAAGACGATCCTTCTGAAGTCGAACTAGACGAAGACGGCAATCCAATTGAAGTGGAAGTTATTGAAAGAGTAAAACCAGTGCTAGAAATTTTAGAAGATGAAGGTGCAACTGACGATGATGACGATGATGACGATGATGAAATTGTAGAAGACGAGGAAGTTGAAGAAAACGACGACGACGATTCTGACGAATAATTAAAACCAATACATTAAATAACTAATTAAATTTAGAATACTATGAAAAGTAAATATGTACTACTAGCATCAGCATTACTGATATCAGTTGCCACTTTTGCTCAAAAAGACCAAATTAAATCAGCTGAAAAAGCCTTAAAAGCAGGTAATGCTCAAGAAGCAATCACTATTTTACAAGGAGCTGAAGCAGCTTCTGCCACTGCGCCAGATGCTGAAAAAGCCCAATTCAATTTTGTGAAAGCAAATGCTCATTTGGCGTTAGCTACTAAAAACGAGAATACCGATGCTAATCTTTCCGCTGCTGCCAAAGGATACCAAGAGGTGATTGCAATCGAGAAAGCTTCAGGGAAAGTAAAATTTTCTGCACAAGCAACTACTTCAATTATTGATGTAAAATACAAATTAATCAATGCTGCTATAGCAGATTCTAAAGTAGAAAAACATGCTGCTGGTGCTAAAAAATTGTATGATGCCTATTTGTTGGATAAGAAAGACACCATCAATTTATATTACGCCGCCTCTATTTATGTGAATGCAAAAGAGTACGAAACTGCTTATAATGCGTATGACGAATTGAAAAGGTTGAATTATTCAGGTAAAGGAACTAGTTTTTATGCGGTTAATAAATTGAATGGCGAAGAGCAATTTTTTGCTTCTGTAAAAGAAAGAGACCAAATGGTAAAATTAGGTACTCACGAAAAGCCAAGAATGGAAGAAATCCCATCTAAAAGAGGCGAAATATTTAAGAATATGGCGTTAATTTTGGTACAAAATGGAAAAGTGGCCGAAGCTAAAAAAGCAGTAGCTGAAGCAAGAATAGCTAATCCAGAGGATAAATCTTTGATTCTTACTGAGGCTAATTTGTATTTGGATACTAAAGATTACGATACCTATAAAAAATTAATCACTGAAGTTTTGGCACAAAGCCCAAACGATGCGGATTTAGTTTTTAACTTAGGAGTTATCAGTTATAACGCTAAAAATTTTGTTGAAGCAGAGACGTATTATAAAAAAGCTATTGAAATCAAGCCCGATTATGTAAATGCCTATTTGAATTTAGCTATTTTAAAATTAGATGGCGATAAAAAATTATTTGAAGAAATACAAAAATTAGGTAATTCAGAAAAAGATAACAAACGTTATGAAGTGCTAAAAAAGCAAAGAGAAGTTGTGTTTACTTCAGCTTTGCCTTACTTGGAAAAAGCGTCTGAATTAGACGGTTCTAACGAAGAAGTAAAAAGTACTTTGTTAAGTGTATACAGAGCATTAGAAATGACTGAAAAAGCAAAAGCGCTAAAAGCTAAAATGAATAAATAATTTCATTTTGTTACTCATAAAAAAAGCCGAATTGAAAAATTTGGCTTTTTTATTTATATAATTTTTTTGATGACTCTAAGTTTGTGCGTGTGTTTTTGGGTTTCAGGATTAAAAATCCCTAAATGATCTAGGCGATCAATGCGTACTTTTCCGCTAGCGTGAATGATGTAATTGTTTTCCATAATAATGCCCACATGAATTATAGAACCCTCTTCGTTGTCAAAAAAGGCTAAATCACCTGGTTCGCTTTCTTCGATAAAACTTAAAGCCTCTCCCTGTCCGGCTTGTTGCGAAGCATCTCTAAATAAGTGGTAACCATTCAATTTATAGACCATTTGCGTAAAGCCAGAACAATCAATTCCGAAAGGTGTTTTTCCTCCCCAAAGGTAAGGTGCATTCAAATACAAAAAAGCAGTATTGATCAATTTGCTTTTATCTTGTATCCCACTAGTCTTGGTTCCCTCAAATTGAAATTGAGCCGTATTAATGTCGTTGTGACTTAAAAAAGAAAGTGACGCTCCTAAAGGTATAGGTAGTAAAGTGTTATTGGGTGCAGAAATGTAATCAATCAAATCCCCATTTAGAATAATTGGTTCTTTTGAAAGCGTTTGGTAGGCCGCTTCAGAAATAGTTTGAAATTGTTTAGAGTCTACCCATCCTTCATAATCATCATACTGCATTCGGATTCGTCGCCATTGTTTTAACTCTTCTAGCACTTCGAAGTGTTCGCCAAACAAGACTTGAGAAACGATTTCGCTTCTGTCATTTGGCTCTGCCCGAAGAGGGATTATAGCTAGGTTACAAATTCCAAACATTGATTACTGTTTATAGATTTAATTCCATTAAAAAGATCATTTTAAGCTCTTTCAATTACGATTGCTGAAGCTCCGCCACCACCATTGCAGATAGCTGCCGCTCCAATTTTCCCATTATTTTGTGCTAAAACATTCAATAAGGTAACGATAATTCGTGCTCCAGAACAACCCAGAGGATGTCCTAATGCAACAGCTCCTCCGTTAACATTTACTTTAGAAGAATCTAAATTAAGTATTTTGGTATTAGCTAGTCCAACCACAGCGAAAGCTTCGTTAAATTCAAAATAATCTACCTCTTCAATTGTAATATTGGCTTTTTTCAATGCTTTAGGAAGTGCCAATGCGGGACTAGTAGTAAACCATTTTGGTTCTTGTGCTGCATCGGCATATGCCAAAATATAAGCAAGTGGTTTGTGTCCTAATTCTATCGCTTTTTCTTCACTCATAATAATCAAAGCGGCCGCTCCGTCATTAATAGTAGAAGCGTTGGCTGCAGTAACCGTCCCTTCTTTAGTAAAAGCGGGATTTAAGCTGCTTATTCTATCCAATTTCACATTGGTGTACTCTTCATCTTTTGAAACGATTATGGGCTCTCCTTTTCGTTGAGGTACTGCAACAGGAACCACTTCATTTTCAAATTTTCCGGTTTCCCAAGCTTTGGCGCTTCGCTCATACGATTGAATAGCAAACTGATCTTGTTCTTCTCTTGAAATTTTATATTCGCTAGCGCAAAGATCGGCACTGACACCCATGGCAGTATTGTCATAAGCATCGGTAAGTCCATCTTTTTGCATTCCATCTAAAAGGGTAGTGGGGCCAAATTTAGTCCCCGCTCTAAGGTTTGTATAATGCGGAATCAAACTCATGTTTTCCATTCCGCCAGCCACTACAATTTCGGCATCACCAGATTGAATGGCTTGCGCTGCAAACATAACAGCTTTCATTCCGGAGGCACATACTTTGTTTACGGTGGTACAAGCTACCGAATTTGGCAAACCTGCAAAAAGTGCTGCTTGACGAGCAGGGGCTTGGCCTACGCCAGCTTGTACTACATTTCCCATGAATACTTCCTCTACTAATTCAGGATTAAGATTTATTTTTTCTAAAACCCCTTTTATAGCAATAGCACCCAACTGTGGTGCACTTACGGTAGATAAACTTCCCATAAAACTCCCAATTGGAGTTCGTGCTGCAGCAACAATAACAACTCTTTTAATCATGTTATTTATAATTTAGATAGGAAAGCAAATTTAATCTTTTTTATGCAAATTCAAATATGGAATACTGGAATCTATTTTATGAATTTTAAATAAGCTGAACTTTTTTGCTATTGGCTTGATTGTGAACTTATTTAAATAGAATCTCGAAATAAAAATAAAAAAAGGTGTAAAATAGTTGTGATTAATACAATGATGTACTACATTTGCAACCGCAAAATAGGACAGGTTTCTTGAGCTTGGAGAGGTGCCAGAGTGGTAATGGAGCAGATTGCTAATCTGTCGACGAGCAATCGTCGCCAGGGTTCGAGTCCCTGTCTCTCCGCTTTTATTTTGTTTTTTCGGGGTGTAGCGTAGCCCGGTTATCGCGCCTGCTTTGGGAGCAGGAGGCCGCAGGTTCGAATCCTGCCACCCCGACTACAATTTTACTGGTCGCATAGCTCAGCTGGATAGAGCACCTGCCTTCTAAGCA
>CANHKZ010000049.1 GCA_947461425.1 Flavobacteriaceae bacterium
GAAAGTCAACCGAATACGTTAAACATGTGGGTTGTAGCGGATAACTTGAGAAAAGGAGCGGCGACCAATACGATTCAAATTGCAGAGTACTTAATTGCAGCCAAATTGGTGTAATATTCTTAGGGCCAAGATGGCGTCTTTTTTTCTTGTATATCATGAAAAACCAAACATTTTTTTGGAGTTCATTTCAAATCCATTTTTTTTAACAAAAACTTTATTTTGTTGAAACAAATAGATTTTACAAATAGATGCCTATATTTGCAAAACATGAAAAAGAAATTTTCTATAGTAAATCTTGTATTAATGATTGCTGTATTGTTTTCAATACTGGGTCAATCTGTGCATAGTTATGAGCATATAGTAAACCAATTTTCTGAAAAAAAATGTGAGCACAAACAATTATCAACTGCAGAACTTACGCATGAACACCATACATACGATTCCTGTTATTTATGCAGTTCCACAGTAAGTAGTTTTGTTTCTTCAGATGTAAAGTATTTTGAATTATATGAACTAGTAGCCAATAAAAACAATACAGCTTATATTTCAAAAGAAACTACAGAATTCTTCAAAGGAAGCCTCTTTGCGCTTCGAGCTCCTCCTCTGGTATAAAATACTATTCGCATCAACATATCATTTTCAAGCAATGGAAATGATTCACATGTTTATATATTTTGAACAAGGATAATGCAAACAAAAATCTATATTGTTTTTTGCTTCTGTTTGTTTTGCACCATTAGTTTTTCGCAAAATACAGTTAGTGGAAAAATTACCACTCAGGAGGGAATGCCTATTACTGGCAGCCACGTACACATTGGAAAAAAAACAGTGTCCTCGAATGTTTCTGGGCACTATCTTATAAAGAAACTACCTTCTGGTGCCATCAAGGTGTTTGTGTCATATGTTGGTTTTCAATCGGTAGATACGCTAATAAATTTAGAAGGAGATCAAGTTTTGAACTTTGCTCTCAAACAAAACACCTCTCAATTGAAGGAAGTGGTCATTAGACAAAAAGTCAATACGCTGAACAAATCGATTTTGGAGCAAAAGATTAAGACAGAAACGATTGAAAAGTATAGCAACCAGACACTTGGAGATATTTTAAGGGAAGTAGCAGGGGTTTCTAGTCTTAAGACAGGAAGCACTGTTGTCAAGCCGGTTATTAATGGTTTGTTTGGGAGTAGAGTTCCAGTAATCAATAACAATGTGCGCCTGGAGGATCAAGAGTGGGGAACGGAACATGCGCCTAATTTTGATGTAAACGCCGCTGGAAAAATCACGGTGATCAAAGGCGCGAGTGGGTTGCAGTATGGAGGGGATGCCGTAGGAGGATTAGTGGTTATAGAGCCAATTTCGGTAAAAAAGGATACGCTGTTTGGGAAGACCATTCTAAATTTAGCCTCCAATGGCAGAGGCGGTTCAGTAAGTTCGAGTCTGCATCAAGGAAATGATAAAGGATGGATTTGGAACGCTTTAGGAACATTTAAGTATTCAGGTGACAGAGAAGCTCCAGACTATGTATTGTCTAATTCAGGTAATCGGGAAGGTAATTTTTCCGGCGATGTAACATTCATTGGAAAGAAATATGATATTTCCGGGTACTATAGTTTTTACAATACAACTATTGGTATTTTAAACGCTTCACACACTGGGAATGTAAACGATTTGTACAATTCTATTACCAATAAAATTCCTTCGGTTGTAAATGATTTCACGTACACCTTAAGAAATCCAAATCAAAAGGTGCAGCACCATTTAGCTAAACTGAATTACAATCACTATTTCAATGAAACAGCTTCTTTAGCCATGCACTACTCTTTTCAGTTTAATAAAAGATTAGAGTTCGATGTTCGCAGAGGGAATTTTAATAATGTAGCCGCTTTAGACTTGGAGTTAACCACGCATGCCATCAATGTAGATTACAAAAAAGGGTTACATGACTGGACTTTTAAATCTGGATTTAATACTTCGGTCCAAAATAATTTTGCCAATCCGGCCACGGGAATAAAACCTCTAATTCCTAATTTTGACCGTATCGAATTTGGAACATATGGAATAGCTAATTATGATTTGTCCGATAGTTTTTCTTTGGATGCAGGACTTCGTTATGACTTTTCGCAAGTGGATGCTGTCAAGTTTTATTTGAAATCAAGATGGGAGGAAAGAGGCTATTCAAATGAATTTGCTGATTTTGTAGCGGGAGAACAAGGCAATCAGTGGTTGACGAGCCCTAGTTTTGCATTTCATAATATTTCAGCTAGTGCAGGGTTTCACAAGGAATTTGATGCAGATATGAATTGGTATTCTAATATTAGTCTTGCTACAAGAAATCCAAATCCCTCCGAGTTTTTTAGTGACGGTTTGCATCATTCCACAGGGGTTATTGAGTTAGGCGATTTAGCTTTAGACAAAGAACAGGTAATCAAACTATCAACAACAGTACAAAAAAAATGGAATGCTTTTTCGGTTGAGGTGAATCCTTTTATCAATAGTATCCGTAATTTTATGTTCTTACGTCCTGTTGGTTTCGAGACGACCATTCGTGGTGCTTTTCCTGTTTGGGAATACCAGCAGACTAATGCGAGATTGGCGGGAGTTGATGTGGTAACCCGTTGGAAAATAAGCAAACAATGGCAACATGATTTCACCTTAGCCTATGTCAATGGGAAAGACCTCACAAACAAGGAATATTTAATCGATATTCCACCCTTGAACCTTAGCAACAAAATTCAGTTTTTAAATAGGGAATGGCACGATTTGAAACTCGAATTAAAAAGCGAAGTTGTATTGCGTCAAAATCAGTTTCCTGACAATAATTTTACAACAAATATTGTCGAGAATAATGAATTATTTCCAGTTCTGGTTGATATTAGTACACCTCCTCCAGGATATCAATTGTTGCATTTTTTTTCAGAGATGAGCTTTAAAACTTTTGGTAAAACCAATACAATAATTGCATTTTCTATTCAAAATATTATAAATACAACTTACAGGGACTACCTTAATAGGCAACGTTTTTTTGCTGACGAAATGGGTAGAAACTTTCAAATTCAATTAAAGTTCAATTATTAAAAAGTAAACACAAAAAAATGAAAAATTCAAAAATTCTAGCAATCGCATTAGTATCAGTATTTACCTTTTCATCTTGTAATAACGACGATCCTATTGCAGTAAATGAGGAAGAAGTAATCACAACGGTGACAACAACTCTAAAAGCAGGAGCCCAGACAGTGACAATGACTTCCAGAGATCTTGACGGAGATGGACCAAATAAACCTGTAGTAACAGTTGTCGGGGATTTATTGGTAAATACAACCTACACAGGAGCTGTTAGTTTTCTAAACGAGTCAGTAACTCCAGTGGATGACATCACATTGGAAATAAAAGAAGAAGGGGATGAGCACCAATTGTTCTTTCAAGCGCCAACAGCAATTGGAGCATTTACATATACTGATGCTGATGTTAATGGGAAGCCTATTGGTCTGACTTTTACCTTAAAGACAGGAACAGCAGCAACAACAGGAAATATAATAGTCACTTTGAAACACGAACCTGCTAAAAGTGCTGCTGGAGTTGCTGCTGGAGATATTACTAATGCCGGAGGTGCGACAGACGCACAAATTACATACCCAGTTCAAGTCAAATAAGTACTTCGTTCTGATCTTAACCATTCTAAAAAACGCTATTCGAAAGAGTAGCGTTTTTTTTAGTTTTATTTAAGATTTCCCCATATTTTCTACACTAACTATTTTCCTATTTTTGTAACAGCCTAAACAGAATCCAATGAAAAACACTTTTTTAATAATGGATGTATCTTTTGCAATGGCAACTTTTAGTTAGAACCCAAATCCAAAACCATATCTTATCCTGCAACTGCCAAAGAAGTAACCGTAGATGTGTATTTCGACACTAAACTGTAGGATCCTACCGCCACCAGAATTACTATCGGATAAGAGTTTAGATTTACTCAATACCCCAGATGAAAAATGGAAATCAACTTAAATGGAAACAACATTACCGATAAAAAATATACCGCCCATTTATCACGTCTTAAAACAGATGGCATTTCCAATATAGGAAGGAATCTAGTTGTAGGGTTGAACTTCAATTTATAAATTCTTTATAACTTCCAGTGATAAAAAGCTGGAAGTTTTTTCAATCTTCCAATAGCATATTTGATAACTGCTCGTCTCGATGATAGATATCATCATAAAAATGAATCCTGCCGTCTTGGGTCACCCAAGCCGTAAAATAACCAATATAAACTGGAATGGGTTGTGGCAAAGCATACCATTTTTCGACTCCTGAAGACATTGCTTTACCAATTTTTTCAGTAGACCATTTAGGATCATTCTTAAGAATAAGTTGTGCTAATGCCGCTGGTTTTTCGAGTCGAATGCAACCGTGGCTGAACGCTCTTTTATCTCGTACAAACAAACTTTTTGACGGCGTGTCGTGCAAGTAAATTGCATTGGAATTAGGAAATATAAATTTCACCTTTCCTAGAGCATTTTTGGGTCCCGGTTTTTGACGGATTATTCCATTGTGCCATTCCATATCATGTTGCGAAAGATAATTTGGGTTTTTGTTAATTGCGGGCACTATTTCCTTGTTCATGATATTTTTGGGAATATTCCAATAGGGACTGAACACAATATATTTCATGTCAGCACTAAAAACAACCGTTTTGTGAGCTGACTTTCCTACAACAACCTTTGATTCCAGTACTATTTTTTCGTTTTCAAAAAAGCGCAATTGGTAGGAGGGGATATTGATAAAAATAAAGCGCTTATCTGTTGTAATAGGTTTAGAAAACCAGCGACAACGTTCCATATTGACAATGATAGTCTTAATTCGTTGGGCAATTGTAACATTTAAATGCAATACCAATTGTTTCGAAATAGTAGTTGTTGCGCCTAATCCATTGCGGATTTTATAACGTACAACTCCTTCTGACAAAAAAGTATCGTAAATAGCGCTATTAGAATCAGAAGAAATGTCGTCTAATAAGAACAAACGTTTTCGTATTTGTGCAATAGACTGGGCACTATCTCCTATTTTAAAAGTAGTTGTCCCAGAATCAATTTCGATATTTTTCCATGGATTTTTTCCCAATAAACGGTATTTTTTTAAAAATTCTCTTAGTCGATAATACTGCCCTGAAATTTCTTTTTCGTCCTTGTTTATTAAAGAAGGCTTCTCGAGAATGGAGTCCAGATAACTAACATAAGAGCGTTTTTTTCTTGGTAAATACCAGCCTAGTTCATCGCTTTTATCAATTGCTAAACCTTTGTACACTTTGTTGACATAATAAAAGTACATACAGGAAATAAGCAATTCAACGTTAGCCTCTGGTTTTTCATTTTCATCAAGAAAAACAGCATCTAATTCATTTTGATACGGAATTTTTGATTCGATTCCCTCAGTCGAAAGAGTTGTTGCCTTGTTGTACAATAGATAGCCCACTTCCTTAATTCCTTTTTGGTCAAACCAGAGGTAATGAAACTGTTGTTTTTGATATAATACGACAACTTCTTTCTTAAATTTTTGAAATTCAGGATGTCCTTTAAAAAAAGAATGGAGTGATGAAGTATCTAAAATGGGTTTGGTTTTTTGATACGGAATTAAGCTAGTTTTGTTCTGAATGGTTACAGTATCCATTTTTTTATTTTGACAAGAAACAATAAGAAGTAAAGAAATTACAATTATTTTGGTTAACATGTTGATTGTCTTTTTCATAATTTGTAAGAATTACTATTAAATTTACATAATATTATCGGTATTTTTTTTTATTTGAAATAAATACCAAAGCAACAATCGATTTAAAACTATATTTAACCTAAAAAATTTAATTGCTATGAAATATTTTACAATTGTCACTGTATGGTGTTTTGTATTGGGAACTACTCTTGTATTTTCTCAAACAACTAATACCAAAACGGAAATCAATCAGCTGGTAAACAACTGGCACAAAGCAGCTTCTGAAGCTAATTTCACCGCTTATTTTGAATTAATGTCAGACGATGCCATTTTCATTGGCACCGATGCTAACGAAAATTGGAATAAAAAAGAATTTGAAACGTATTCAAAACCTCATTTTGATAAAGGGAAAGCATGGTCTTTCAGTTCCATTGAGAGACATATTTATTTTGATTCAACCGGCACTGTAGCTTGGTTTGACGAATTATTGGATACCCAAATGAAAATTTGTAGGGGTTCAGGAGTTGTAATTAAAGTGGGAAATCAATGGAGAATTAAGCACTATGTTTTGTCTATGACAGTTCCAAATGATTCAAGCAAAGCAGTGATTGCCATCAAAGCACCAATTGAAGATGTGATTATTCAAAATAGAAAGTCCAAATTATAAAACTACCTTGGTTTATTTTCTACTAGATATTTCAAGCTAGCCTACTTTTGTCCTTTATATTTCCTTAATTTTGCCACCCGAGACCATTGGGTCGAATTGTTCGAAGAAAAAATATTTTAAAAAAGTGGGAAGCAAAAACAAATTAAAAAGATTCAAGGAAAACGAAACGTTCAACAATGTTTTTCAACCGACAAGAGAAGAAGTTGTGGGAGATTTATTTCCATTGAAAGGAAAATGGAATGCTGACTTTTTTAAAAATAGCAATCCAATTGTTTTAGAGTTGGGATGTGGAAAAGGAGAGTATTCTGTAGGTTTAGCTGAAAAATATCCCAATAAAAATTTTATTGGAATTGACATTAAAGGCGCTCGATTTTGGCGCGGTGCCAAAACAGCTGTCGAAACCGGAATGTACAATGTTGCTTTTATTCGTACTCAAATTGAGCTCATCAATCACATTTTTGCTGAAAATGAAGTAGACGAAATTTGGATTACTTTTCCAGATCCACAAATTAAATACAAGCGAACAAAACACCGGATGACTAATTCAGAATTCCTACAGCTGTATAAAAAAATCTTAAAGAAAGACGGAATTATGAACTTGAAAACCGATAGCGAATTCATGCATGGCTATACGCTAGGATTGTTGCACGGAGAAGGGCATGAAGTCTTGTATGCAAACCATAATGTGTACACAAATGAAGGAAGTCCAGAAGAAGTGACTGCTTTTCAAACGTTTTATGAAAAACAATATTTAGAAATTAACAAAGCAATTACCTATATTAGATTTAAAATTAAATAGTGTCGTTTTGGTTTCAGGAATTGGAGTGTAAGCAACACATTAGTGCTATAAAAAAGGCTATATGACATTAATTGCAACTTTATTTTTTGGGTTTATCAGTGCAGTTATAGGAATTTTACCGCCAGGTTTAATTAACATGACGGTGGCTAAAGTAAATAGTAAAGAAGGAAAACGGGCCGCACTTTGGTTTGTTTTTGGGGCTGTAATTGTTATTTTCGTACAAGTGGCGCTAGCTATTTTATTTGCGCGGTTTATTGGAGATAGACCACAAGTTAGTGTTTTGTTCAGAGAAATAGGGGCTGTTATTTTTTTACTTTTAACCATCTATTTTTTTTGGATCGCATCGCCACCAAAAAAGATAAAAGGGAAAGTAATAAAACAACGAACTGCTACTCGGTTTTTTTTAGGTATGTTGTTATCCGCATTGAACTTTTTCCCAATTCCGTATTACGTTGTGGTTAGTATTTGGTTATCCTCTTTAGGATGGTTTGTATTTGAGCCAATTTCTATTCTGATTTTTGTCTTTGGTGCTTTACTTGGCTCAATTTTGGTTTTTTATGGGTACATTTTGTTCTTTGGTAAAATTGAAGCTAAAACCGATTTTTTTATGAAAAATATGAATAATATCATCGGTAGTATTACGGGTTTAGTTGCTATAACAACAATCTTCAATATTATTCTATACTATTGGAACTAATGAATCTATGACAAAAGCCAACGACAATTTCTTTGAACGCGTGTATTGTATTGTAAGACAAATTCCATACGGAAAAGTAACCTCCTATGGCGCAATAGCTAAAGCATTAGGAACTGCACGTTCTGCTCGAATGGTAGGCTGGGCTATGAATGCTTCCCACCACATTGAAGATGTCCCAGCACATCGTGTGGTCAATAGAAAAGGATTACTTACCGGAAAATTGCATTTTGATGGAACAAATTTGATGCAACAATTATTAGAAAACGAAGGAATTACTGTAAGAGACAATCAAATTGTTGATTTAGAACTCCATTTTTGGACACCAGAAATAGAAATCTAATCCTATTTTTTTATCGGAACTACTTAATTGTAAGGATTGATTCTTCAATAAATCCAACACAAAAACAGTGAAATCCAAATAGAATCTGTTATATTTGCAATTCATATTTAGTTTAAATAAATAGAACACAAGTCGTTCAAAAGGGACGCATAATTATTGAAAAACAAAAATGAAATTAGATAGAAAAGATATTCTTAAAGCATTAGAAACAATTTCAATTGCTGGCGAAGGAAAAAACATGGTCGAGAGTGGAGCTGTTACTAATGTTATCACTTTTGGAGATGAGGTAGTGGTTGATTTGTTATTACACACTCCAGCCATGCATATAAAAAAAAGAGCCGAAGACGATATAAAAAAAACAATTCATGATTTGATTTCGCCTGAAGCAAAAGTAAAGGTGAATACTAAAGTGGAAGTAGCTGATAAGCCTGAAATTAAAGGAAAAGCTATTCCAGGAATTAAAAACATTATTGCTGTAGCTTCTGGAAAGGGAGGTGTTGGTAAATCAACAACTACAGCTAATTTAGCCGTGTCTTTAGCTAGAATGGGATTTTCAGTTGGAGTGTTAGATGCAGATATTTATGGGCCTTCAATGCCTATTATGTTTGATGTTGAAAATGAAAAACCAATTTCGATTGAAGTGGATGGTAAATCCAAAATGAAGCCCGTTGAAAGTTATGAGGTGAAAATTTTGTCTATTGGATTTTTTACCTCACCAAGTCAAGCCGTTATTTGGCGTGGTCCCATGGCTGCCAAAGCTTTGAATCAAATGATTTTTGATGCAGATTGGGGTGAATTGGATTTTATGTTAATTGACCTACCACCGGGTACTGGCGATATTCATCTATCGATCATGCAGTCACTTCCAATTACAGGAGCAGTAGTAGTGAGTACCCCTCAAGCAGTAGCTTTGTCTGATGCCAAAAAAGGTGTTTCTATGTTCTTATCAGAGGCCATTAATGTTCCTGTTTTGGGAATTATTGAAAACATGGCCTATTTTACACCTGAAGAATTACCGAATAACAAATATTATATTTTTGGAAAAGAAGGTGCAAAGAATTTGGCCGCCGATTTGAATGTTCCTTTCCTAGGCGAAGTACCCATTGTACAATCCATTCGTGAAGCGGGAGATTACGGCCGTCCAGCAGCAATGCAAGAAGGCTCGATAATTGAAGCTGTTTACCAAGAAATAACGCGTAATGTAGTGCAACAAACTGTAGCTAGAAACGAAAGTTTACCCGCTACAGAAGCTATTAAGATTACAACCATGGCAGGTTGCTCAGCAGTTAAAAAATAATTTTTAAGATATGACAACAGAAGAAGTATTAGCTAATGTGTTAAAGGCTCTTGAAGAAATCAGGCCGTTTCTAAATTCTGATGGAGGAGATATTTCATTAGTCGAAATTGAAGATGATAAACATGTGAAAGTTCGTTTGGAAGGGGCATGCACCAGTTGTAGTGTGAATCAAATGACTTTAAAAGCAGGTGTGGAAACTACAATCAAAAAATATGCACCTCAAATTGAAACTGTAATAAACGTGCTCTAATTTTACTTTATTTCTTTGAATACAATACAAACACTACAGAATATTAAATGGATGTTTTAATTAAGATTAAAGACAGAGATGGGGTTGTGCATGAATTACAAGCGCCAACAGATATGGCGATGAATATTATGGAATTATGCAAGGCCTATGAACTACCAGTAGAAGGCACTTGTGGTGGAATGGCGATGTGTGCCTCTTGTCAATGCTATGTTTTAAACGACCTGCCTTTGCCTGAAATGGGTGAAGATGAAGAAGCGATGTTATCAGAAGCATTTTACGTAAAATCAAATAGTCGTTTGGGTTGTCAAATCCCCATCACGAAAGAATTAGAAGGGCTGGAATTAGAATTAGCTCCAGAAAATTAAAAGTTAAGCTCTGTCCATAAGATAGGGCTTTTATTTTTGAACAATTACGCTTGCTTTGGGAGTTATTCTTTCTACAAATAAGGAATAGGCCTTTTCCGATGGATGAAGCCCGTCTGTAGCTACCAAATTGGGCTCTTTTAAACCTTGTCTTGTGATGTCGGTGATGTCGATGAAAGTAATGCCATTGGTATCGCAATAACTTTTAGCGAATGTATTATAACGATCAATTTCTGTTGAGGTTTTGGTAGGAGATCCGAATTGTTGTCCGAATGGCGTGTAGGCATAATCAGGAATTGATACCACAATAACATTATTTTTGTCTCCTTTGGCTAATACAATAGCCGTTTGTGCTAATTGCGGAAACTCACGTTCATAAATACTAAATTCTTTGTTTTGGTATTGATTATTCACTCCAATAAGTAAAGTGACCAACTTGTAGTCATTTGTTGGTTGCTGTTCTCTAATTGTCTGGATTAAATTGGAAGTCGTCCAGCCTGTTTGCGCGATGATTTTCAAATCTACCGATAAATTAGGGATACTGGATTCAAGATTTTTCTTTAGTTGTTCTGGAAAACGACATGTAACACAAACACTTTGTCCAATGGTATAGCTATCTCCAAGGGCAATATAAGAAACTTTTTTGCTTACTGGTTGAGGTTGAGGGGAAGGTGCTTGGTTAGTATCGGCTATGGAAACAAAAGTGGTGTTTTCGCTAGAACATTGGTTTAAAAAAAACACTACAACCATCAAAATGAAAAGTCGTAGTGCTATTTTTTTATGTTTTAAAAAGTGTTCCATTCCCTGATTTAAGCAGTTTCCATCGTCAAACTCAGTTGTTCTTCGATTGCATCCCAAAGTCCGATCCGTTTTTCTAAAGCTATTATAGAAATTTGTTCTACTTCGCTCCATTTTTTTGAATCGGTACCACACAATTCAGATATCATTCCCATAGCCATTGGACCATGTTCATCAGCATCTAATTCAATATGTCTTTCAAAATAATAAATTAATTTCTTCAAGTCTGTTTCAGGAAAATTTGCTTGGAAGTTTTTCAAAATGGCAGTAAACATACTTGGAATTAAATCTTCTCTTCCAAAAGTAAATGCAGCTGCTATTTCGTGTGCTTTTCCCTCTTCAATAACCCTAAATGTGAATTCTAAAAATGCTTTAATTTTAGGATGTAAGTTGCTTGTTTTGATAGCGACAAAAATATTGTTTAAGGAACTTAAATTAGCTAAAAACGCCTCTATTTCTGAAGTATTTGCGCCGCAATCTTGCATGGCTTCTAAATACATTTCAAAATGGCTTTGGCGACGGCCATCTAAAGTCAAATCACTTTCTTCAGCTACGACAATTTCATTGATTAAATACCTTGTTTGTGTATTGGACGTTGGATACCATGGGGTTGTGGTACATGTTAACTTGGATTGCAATGCTTTTAACAAAGACATAAAATCCCAAACTGCATACACATGGTTCTCTAAAAAAAGGTGCAAGTCTTCCATCGTTTGTACTTTTTTGTACAAAGAGTGCTGAAGTAAAACTTCTTTTTGAGACTGAATGGCATTATTTATAGTTTCAATATTCATTTTTCTAATTTTTGGTAAAAATAAGAAAGCTTCTTATTTACAGAAAGCTTTTACTATCGATTTTATGAATACTTTAATAACTGTTTGCTTTACTTAAAGGCAGGAATTCCTGTGATATCCATTCCTGTAATTAATAAATGAATATCGTGAGTTCCTTCATAAGTAATCACCGATTCTAAGTTCATCATGTGACGCATAATAGAGTATTCGCCAGTAATTCCCATTCCGCCTAATATTTGTCTTGCCTCACGGGCTATTTGAATAGCCATATTCACATTATTCCTTTTGGCCATTGAAATCTGAGCAGAAGTAGCTCTTCCTTCATTTTTTAAAACACCTAATCGCCAAGTTAATACTTGAGCTTTCGTAATTTCGGTAATCATTTCAGCTAATTTTTTTTGTTGCAATTGGGTTCCAGCGATGGGCTTATCAAATTGAATTCGCTCTTTTGCATAGCGCAAAGCCGTGTCATAACAATCCATTGCTGCGCCAATTGCACCCCAGGCTATTCCATATCTTGCGGAGTCTAAACATTCAAGTGGTGCGCCTAAGCCTGATTTATTTGGCAGTATATTTTCTTTTGGGACTTTTACATTTTCAAAAATTAATTCGCCTGTAGCAGATGCACGTAGCGACCATTTATTATGTGTTTCAGGAGTGGTAAACCCTTTCATACCTCGCTCTACGATTAAACCATGAATTCGTCCTTCTTCATTTTTTGCCCAAACAATGGCTATGTCCGAAAACGGTGCATTTGAAATCCACATTTTGGCTCCATTCAATACGTAATGATTTCCTTCCTCTTTAAAGTGGGTTGTCATTCCGTTTGGATTAGATCCGTAATCAGGTTCGGTTAAACCAAAACACCCCATTAATTCTCCGGTAGCCAGTTTAGGCAGGTATTTTTTTCGTTGTTCCTCGTTTCCGAATTTCCAAATCGGGTACATTACCAAAGAAGATTGTACAGACGAGGTGGATCGTATGCCTGAGTCTCCGCGTTCTATTTCTTGCATGATTAGTCCATATGCAATTTGGTCTAAGCCAGCTCCGCCATATTCTTCTGGTATGTAGGGACCAAAACCGCCAATTTCTCCAAGACCTTCGATAAGTTGTTTTGGAAATTCAGCGCGCTGTGCAAAACCTTCAATTATGGGCGAAACTTCGCGCTTGACCCACGCTCTAGCCGATTCCCGAACTAATTTGTGTTCTTCGGTTAGTAAATCGTCAAGGTTATAATAATCAGGAGCTTGAAATAGATCTGGTTTCATGATTCTTTTTTTATCTACAAATGTACATAAAGAAATAAAAGAATATTTAGAGGTATTACTTAAAATGCAATCACATCTTCAAGTAAAAGTCTTTTGTCAATTCAATATATTCTGGCGTATATTGATGACGTGCTGTTTCAATGACCAATTCGTCTGAATCTAAAGCGGGTAATTCAAAACGTTTAAAAGCCAATAAACTGCGTTTGATTTCAGTGGTAGGCGTGCCTTTTACACGGGTAATTTTAACAGGATATAATTCGTATTCTTCTGCTATTGCAATAAAGGTTTCCTCTTCTTTAAAAGGAATGATCGCTGCGAATACTCCGTTTTCAGACAATAACAAATCAGCGGCTTCAATCAAATCTTCAAATGGGAGTGCGTCTTGAAAGCGCGCTAAATCACGTTGTTCATTATTAGTTTTGTAATCTTCTGAATAAAATGGTGGATTGGACACAATTAAATCATACGTATTTTCAGGCTCTTCTATAAATTCGTCTAAACCGGCATGAAAACAAAATAAACGATCGTTCCAATGCGAGTTTTCAAAGTTATCTGTGGCTTGTTCGTAGGCATTTTCTTCAATTTCCAAAGCGTCAATTTGTTGTGCATCAGTGCGTTGTGATAACATCAAAGCAATAATTCCGGTACCGGTGCCAATGTCTAAAATACTAAAGGTATCTTTTGCAACAGGAGCCCAAGCACCTAGTAAAACGCCATCGGTGCCAATTTTCATAGCGCAATTGTCTTGTTCAACTGTGAATTGTTTGAATTGGAATTTAGACATAATGATTTCAGATTATAGATTAACGAATGAAGATTTTTGATTTTTTCGAATAACCTAATAAACAAATAACCGATGACCCCTTTCTAAAGGTACATCTCAATCAATCCCTCTGGTATATTCATTACCACTTTTTTGTTGTCGCGATCTATTTTTACCAAGAAATGGTCAATCATCGGAATTAGAATTTCAACACCATCATGAAGCACTTCAAAAAGAGGTTGTGCAGTAGAATCGTTAACGGATTGAATTTTTCCAACTACACCAAGGCGTTGGTCTTCTACTTCAAAACCAATTACTTCGTGAAAATAGAATTTATTACCAGTTAATTTGGGTAACATGCTTAAAGGGAGGTAAATATCATTACCTAATAAAGCCTCGGCTTCTTCTTCGGTAGTTACATCTTCAAAACGAATTCTAAGAAAGTCGTTTTTATGCAAGGAAGATGTTTCAATAAAAAAAGGAACCAAGTGTTTGTTGCATTCAACAAACACTGATTCCAGATTTTCGTATAACTCGGGTTCGTCTGTGTCTAAATAAGCTAAGACTTCTCCCTTGAAACTAAATTTTTTAGCGATTTTACCTAAATAGAAACAATCTTCTTTACGCATTGTCGCTTAGAGAATTTATGCTTCAGTTGTTTCGTTACTTTCTTCAGC
>CANHKZ010000050.1 GCA_947461425.1 Flavobacteriaceae bacterium
CATAGTTGCTAAGATGGTTGCAACGTACGAACCGAATAAATCGGCACCCATACCAGCAACATCACCTACGTTATCACCTACGTTATCGGCAATGGTAGCCGGGTTACGTACGTCATCTTCTGGAATTCCCGCTTCTACTTTACCTACTAAATCGGCACCTACATCGGCGGCTTTGGTATAAATACCACCACCCACACGAGCAAATAAGGCTATCGATTCAGCACCTAATGAGAAGCCTGCTAAAGTTTCTAATACGATGGTCATTTTTTCGGTTCCATCTACTCCCCAAACTCCGCCCATAAAGAAATGGAAGAAGAAAATGAAGAAAGTCGTTAGTCCTAAAACAGCTAAACCAGCAACACCTAAACCCATTACCGTTCCGCCACCAAAAGAAACTTTTAAGGCTTGTGGTAAACTAGTACGAGCCGCTTGAGTTGTACGTACATTGGTTTTAGTTGCAATTTTCATCCCCATATTTCCTGCTAATGCAGAAAAGAAGGCTCCAAAAACAAAAGCAACTACTATTAAAATATGAGTTGTTGGAACTATAAAAGAAATTCCCGCCAAAACAGCACTAGCGCCAATAACGAAAAAAGTTAATAACCTATATTCTGCTTTAAGAAAAGCCAATGCGCCTTCATAAATATAATCTGAAATCTCTTTCATTTTACCATCTCCGGCATCTTGTTTTAATACCCATTTACGTTTCATTGCCATAAATAGTAGTCCAATAATTGCCATAACAATTGGCAAATAAATCATAAATGCATTCATAAAAATAATTTTGGTTTAATTAAAAATTTATTGGTGACGAATTTAAACAAAAAAGCAATACTCTTTGCAGAATATTGCTTTTTTTCGGGATTGACTATAAATTTATTTGATACTAAATAAGTTTTTAGGCTTATTTTCTATTGCATCAAAACGTTCCGTGCATTCTTTAATGATAGTATACGCTTCATTTACATCGCCCCAGCCTTCAACATCCACTATTTTGTTTTCTAAATCTTTGTATACTTGAAAGAAGTGTTCAATTTCTTTAATTAAGTGCGGATTTACATCACTCAAATCATTTAGTGAGTTCCAAATTGGATCGGAAACAGGAACACAAATTACTTTCTCGTCTGGTCCTTTATCATCTGCCATATGGAAAACTCCAATTGGTTTTACTTCCATTACACAACCTGGAAAAGTAGGCTCGTTAATCAAAACCAAAACATCTAATGGATCACCATCTAAAGCTAAAGTTTCTGGGATGAAACCATAATCAGCTGGATACATCATCGAAGAGAATAACATTCTATCAAAACGCATTCTTCTAATTTTAAAATCGTATTCGTATTTGTTTCTACTTCCTCTTGGTATTTCGATTAAAACATCAAAAGTTTTCAATTTGTCTGCAGTCATTTTATTTCTTGTGTTTTTTAAATTTTTTGCAAAAGTAAGGAAACAAAGCGTTTTGACAAGAAAAAAGGAAATAAAGTTACTTCAAAATAATATGACACATAGATGCAAATCCAGCTTCTCTTTTTTGGATAATTGGAAGACCATAATCAGAAATTATTCCCTTTAAGACATTATCTTTTTGGGACAAAAAACAATTGCTTCTTGCATCAAAATAGTATTTACAGTAATATACTGAGTTTTTTTAATTAAAAATGAAACCCAAACGAACCTTTAATAGCAAATTTTGTTGCATTCGGCATATTCAAATAATTTCCTCTCCATGAAAAATCCAAACGAAATACTTTGAATATATTACCAATTCCCGCACTGTACTCCCAATACATATTTTCGGGAGCCTGATACGGAAGTCCAGAGGCATTTATTGCTCTATTGGAATTAGAAATAGTCCCATAAACTCCTCGTATACCAATAATTTCTCTCCAATTTAATTTTCGCATAAAAGGAATGCGTGAAAAAATTCGTCCATTAAAGTTGTGATCCCACTTTAAAGTAAGGTATTGATCACTAATAAACTCATAAAAATTCAAGTTATTAAAGGTATTCTCTATGGTAAAATAGGTTTGGTTCCCTGGAATTACACTCATCAAACCTAATGGAATAGTCCCAAAAGTTTTTCCTAATTCCATGGTGAAATTGGTTCTTCCTAACGGACCAATAATTATAGGCTGTTTATAATACAGTTGTACTTTATCGTATTGAAAATCGCTATTCAATACTCCTTTAAATCCATGACTATAATTGATAAAAAAGCGGCTGTACGGATTGTCTACGACGTCCCTTTCTACACCATAACCAATTGTTTTACGATTGGGCATGAACTCAATTTGGATGTTTGCCTCCGATTGCTTTACATCGCTTTGAGTAGTCGTTCTAGAAGCGTCTGTATAATAGTCTAAACTAAAGGTAGGTGAAGCAGAAACCAAAGTACGATGTGAAATCCCTGCTTGAAAAATGAGGTTTTTAACAGGTTCAATCTCTACAGAAAAATTGGTTAAATTAATATTGGTCAATTTGCCATTACTTCCTGAAGTAAATAGCGCCGAAGAAGCAAAACTCCGCCCCATGACATCATTAGTAGTTGTTAAGCTTGCGCCTATTTGTTCTATATCACGTCGGTTACCTCCAGAGAGAATAACTCGGTTTTTTTTGTCCACCATCCATTTCCCTGAGAGTCCGTATTTAAATTGTTGATCATTGAATCCGTAGGCAGTAAAAGCTTGGATTCGCCAAGGGTCATTTGGCCCAAAATACGTTCTGCCTCCTACGCGCAAACGAACGCCTTCTACCTCATTAAATCCAAAGGAAGAAAATATCGGTCCGTAATCAAAATTCTTGAACTCAACATAACCGCTTCCTAAAATGGAAACCAAATTATAAAGCTGTTTGAATTTCTTGACGGTTTGAAGCGTATCTAACATTTTATAAACTCCGGCTTCGTCCTTGTTTAATTTTTCAAAACGATTTTCTAGCCAGTACTCGTCTGACTTTTGATAGACTTCATTGTCAACAAAATTGACTTCCTCTTTATAAAAAGCGATTGGTTTTTGTTTGTTAAATTGATGATTTCGGTACAAAGTGGTTCTTTTGCCGTACACCCCTTTTGAATCTTCTTTTTTATTTAAGGCAAAGTCCGACATCATGTAATCTCGGGTCAACAAGAAAACAGAATCATTCATCACTTCAAATTCCTGCTCAATGTAGATATCTTTAATCCAATTGATATTGGCACTTTTGGTCACCGCCATATTGATTTTTTTAATGGCAAACGTGGTGTCATTTACCCAAAAATCTCCTTTGAAAGTCAATTCGTTTTTTCGTCGTGGATAAAATAAAATATTGTAACACTTTTTATTATCAATATAAGCACTGTCTCTTAACACATAATTATATACATCTATGCCTGTTTTTGACAAAGGACTGGTAAAACTCTTGTCAAAAAAGGTTAGGTGGTTATTATAAATGGAATAATCGCTGTACAAATCTTTTAAGAATGACAAAATTTGTTGGTTCCCCTCAAAGCCAGACGTTTTATTAGCTTTTAGTTTTTCTTTTACTTTCCTTTGGCTGTTGTCACCGTAAACATCAGATAAAGATTCATTAATAAAAATAGGCAAATAGGTTTTCCCTGTCACTTTAGAGGTATCCACATGATTGAAAACAAACTCCATTCCTTTAAACACTTTACTTTTCATAAAAGCGCTATCGATAGTATTCATGTCAAATTCAACCTTTTCGTATTTTTCCATTTGATATTGGTCAAACTGATATAATCCATTTTTACGTTTCCGTTCCCATATCTTTCTGAGAATATCTAGTGCTGGATTATTTTTTTTAGACGTTTTGCCAGAAAAAATAACTACTTCGTTTAGCGATTCCGCTTCATTTAACTTGATCTTGAAATTATAATTTACAGCATCTTCTAAATAGATTTCCCTTTCAGAAAATCCAGCAGAAGACACCACTAAAATAGTCTGTTTTTGAGGAGATTCAATATAAAACCGTCCGTCTTCATTGGCTACAACTCCAATATTTGATTTTTTAAATAGTAGGGTTGCAAATGGAATGGGCTGATTGGTTTTATCCAAAACAACACCGCTTACTTTAGTCTGTGCTACAAGTAACTGATGTGCTAACAGAAAAACAACTGCTAAAATTTTGGGGAAATTTGATTTCATAATCTAAAAATTTGGGAAAATTTTGATTTTATAAGCTAAAAAAAATCTTTATCAAATAGTGTTTGATAAAGATTCAAATGTAATCATATTATTAATTGTATTGAAACAATACCTTTTATGATTTATTTATTCAATACTTTTTTTACAGCCTTAATAACATCTTCAGCATTAGGTAACCATTCTTTCAACAAAACTGGAGAGTAGGGCGCTGGAGTATCAGCGGTAGTAATACGTTGAATTGGAGCATCTAAAAAGTCGAATGCCCGTTCTTGCACAATGTAGGTTATTTCAGAGGCAACACTTGCAAAAGGCCAGGCTTCTTCAAGTACTACCAATCTATTTGTTTTTCTAACTGAGGTTAAAATGGCGTCATAATCCATCGGACGAACCGTTCTCAAATCAATTATTTCACAAGAAATTCCTTCCTTGGATAATTCATCCGCTGCAATAAAAGCCTCTTTTATAATTTTACCAAAAGAAACAATTGTTACATCTGTTCCCTCACGTTTGATATCAGCAACACCCAAAGGAATCGTATATTCTCCATCTGGAACCTCACCTTTATCACCATACATTTGTTCCGATTCCATAAAAATTACCGGATCATTATCTCTAATAGCTGCTTTCAATAACCCTTTGGCATCATAAGGTGAAGAAGGAACTACTACTTTTAGCCCAGGAGTGTTTGCAAACCAATTCTCTAAAGCTTGTGAGTGTGTTGCCCCTAATTGCCCCGCAGAAGCAGTTGGGCCTCTAAAAACAATTGGCACATTGAATTGACCACCCGACATTTGTCGCATTTTAGCGGCATTACTTATAATTTGATCAATTCCTACTAAACAGAAATTGAACGTCATGTATTCTACAATTGGGCGACAACCATTCATTGCTGAACCTACAGCAATACCAGTAAATCCTAGCTCTGCAATTGGAGTGTCTATAACTCTCTTTTCACCAAACTCAGCTAGCATTCCCTTAGAAGCCTTATAAGCGCCATTATATTCAGCAACCTCTTCCCCCATTAAATAAATTGATTCATCACGACGCATTTCTTCACTCATCGCTTCGCAAATAGCCTCTCTAAATTGTATCGTTCTCATAATAGTATGTTGTATGTGTGTATTTCGAAACGCAAAAATAAATATTTTATATTACTTAAAAGCATAAAATATAGTAAAATAATAGTATCCGTTTTTTGTCTATTTAGGTGTTCAGAATTGGATTCCATTTTATAGCTGAAGTAATTTCAGTTAAGAGGATATTATTATTAGAATAAATATTTTCAATAAATAAAAAATATTATGCGTGCATAGTAAATATTCCGATTTTTATTCTAAATTTGTAAAGCATTTAAACAATTTGTAAAAATTATCGTTATGAAAATAATAGTTTGCATCAGCCACGTGCCTGATACTACCTCAAAAATCAACTTTATTAATGGAGACTCTGAATTTGATACTAATGGTGTTCAATACGTAATTAACCCAAATGACGAATTTGGATTAACGCGTGCGATTTGGTTTCAAGAACAACAAGGAGCTACCGTAACTGTTGTTAATGTTGGCGGTCCTGAAACTGAACCAACATTGAGAAAAGCCTTGGCTATCGGTGCTAATGATGCTATCCGTATCAATGCGAATCCAAAAGAAGGTTTTTATGTAGCACAACAATTAGCAGAAGTAATCAAAGCAGGTAGTTATGATATTGTAATAGCTGGAAAAGAATCCTTAGATTACAATGGCGGAATGGTTCCGGGAATGATTGCAGGTATTCTAGGATATGACTTTATTAATTCTTGTGCAGGACTAACAATAGATGGAACAAAGGCCACCGGAACTAGAGAAATCGACGGTGGAAAAGAAACTTTAACCGCTTCTTTACCTATAGTAATTGGTAGTCAAAAAGGATTGGTAGAAGAAAAAGACCTTCGCATTCCTAATATGAGGGGAATTATGACTGCACGTACAAAAGTTATAACCGTAGTAGAGCCGATTGCGGCGAATATCAATACAAAAGCGGTACATTTTGAAAAACCAGCCCCTAAGTCTGCCGTGAAATTAATTGCTGCAGATAATCTAGACGAATTAATCCATTTATTGCATAACGAAGCGAAAGTAATTTAAGATTTATGAATATGGATTTATGATTTCAAAACTACTTCATAAATCAAAAATCAAAAATCGTTAATCTAAAATCATTAAAAACCATGTCCATATTAATATACGCAGAATCAGCTGAAGGAAAATTCAAAAAAGTAGCCTTTGAATTAGCCTCTTATGCTAAAAAAGTAGCTGAAACATTGGGAACTACGGTTACGGCAGTAACAATCAATGCTACAAATAATACTGAATTAGCTACATACGGCGTTGATAAAGTAGTTAAAGTAACTAACGACAGCTTAACTGGATTCTCAGCGAAAGCTTATTCAGAAGTAATCAAACAAGTAGCTCAAAAAGAAAACGCCAAAGTCGTTATTCTATCGTCTACAACAGATAGTATTTATTTATCAGGTATGGTTGCCGTTGGGCTAAACGCCGGATTTGCTTCTAACGTTGTTGGACTTCCAGTAAGTACAAGTCCGTTTCAAGTAAAACGTACTGCTTTTTCAAACAAAGCCTTCAATATAACCGAAATTTCAACCGATGTAAAGGTTATTGGCTTAGCCAAAAACTCTTTCGGAATAATTGTAAATAATAGTTCGATAACCGAAGAAGATTTCAATCCATCCCTTAACAATACCGACTTAAATGTTACTGTTACTGCCACAGAAAAAAGTTCTGGAAAAGTTTCAATTGCAGATGCAGACGTAGTTGTATCTGGAGGTCGTGGATTGAAAGGACCAGAAAACTGGGGCATGATTGAAGAGTTAGCCGCTGTACTTGGTGCTGCAACCGCTTGTTCAAAACCAGTTTCTGATTTGGGTTGGAGACCTCATGGAGAACACGTTGGACAAACAGGAAAACCTGTAGCAACTAACTTATACATTGCAATAGGTGTTTCAGGAGCTATTCAACATATTGCAGGAGTAAATTCGTCTAAAGTTAAAGTAGTAATCAATAGCGATCCCGAAGCTCCTTTTTTCAAAGTTGCTGATTACGGGGTAGTTGGAGATGCTTTTGAAGTTGTACCAAAATTAATTGAAAAATTCAAAACATTTAAAGCACAACAGTAATTTTAAATTAATTTGTAAAAAACTGCCTTAAAACAAGGATATTTATATCTTTGCGTTAAGGCAGTTTTTTTTTAAAACCCTCTGCCATTTTTTATATCTATTCAATGAGTTTAGTCAAATTATCTATTAAAGGAATTTCATATAGCCAAACCCAAAATGGAGCTTATGCTTTAATTTTAAATGAGGTAGATGGTGATAAAAAATTACCCATTGTTATTGGAGCATTTGAAGCGCAATCCATTGCAATTGCATTAGAAAAAGAAATTAAACCCCCGCGTCCACTCACGCATGATTTGTTCAAAAATTTTGCTGAACGTTTTGATATTAAAGTAAAGCAGGTTATTATTCATAAATTAGTTGATGGCGTGTTTTATTCCAGTATTATCTGCGAAAGAGATAAAATTGAGGAAATTATTGATGCGCGAACATCTGACGCAATTGCCCTAGCCTTGCGCTTTAATTCTCCTATATTTACTTATAAAAATATTTTAGATAAAGCCGGGATTTTCTTAAATAACAATACTGAGGTTACTACAAACCCAAATGATATCGAGGCTGTACTTTCAAATTCAGAACCCTTTGAACATGAAATAGAAAGCAATCAATCTGGATCTTCCTATGCCGATAAAAGCATTCAAGAGTTGAACGAATTACTTTCAAAAGCAGTAGAAAATGAGGACTATGAAATGGCCGCCAAAATTAGAGATGAAATTTCAAAACGATAAAAATAAATATATACTCCTATGAAAATCAAAAAATTAATTTTTACACTTACTATTGGAATCCAATCAATTATTGGATTTTCGCAAGATTACTATTTACATTGTGGTACTATCATAGATGTGCTAACTGGTAAAGAAATTAAAAATGCCACTATAATTGTTTCAAAAAATAAAATATCAAAAATTAGTGATGGATTTATACCAAAATCTAGTGCTAATGATATAGAAGTGAATTTAAAAAACAACCATGTACTTCCTGGATTAATAGATTTACATGTGCATCTTGAAAACGAACAAAATCCTAAAAGCTATGCTTCAAAGTATATAAATAACGAAGCAGATGTGGCATTTGAAGCAGCTCACTTTGCTGAAATTACATTAATGGCTGGATTTACAACCGTACGTGATTTAGGTGGGACTGGAGTAAATATCGCTTTACGAAATGCAATTAACAAAGGAATTGCTAAAGGACCTCGAGTTTATACCGCAGGAAAATCAATAGCTTCAACTGGAGGGCATGCCGATCCAACTAATGGGAGTAATCGTTCTTTAATGGGAGACCCAGGGCCTCACGAAGGTGTTGTAAATTCGCCAGAAGACGGAGTAAAAGCAGTAAGACAACGTTACAAAGAAGGGGCTGATGTAATTAAAATTACAGCTACTGGAGGTGTTTTAAGTGTAGCTAAAAACGGGAAAAATCCACAATTTTCGATAGAAGAAATTAAGGCGATAACTACAACAGCTAAAGATTACAATATGCTAACCGCAGCTCATGCTCATGGAGATGAAGGAATGCAGAGAGCCATTTTAGGCGGAATTAAAACCATAGAACACGGTACTTTTATGAGTGAGGAAACGATGGAATTAATGAAAAAATACGATTCTTATTTAGTCCCAACAATAACTGCCGGAAAAGAAGTGGCATTGAAAGCAGAAGTAGCGGGATTTTACCCTGATATTATTGTGCCAAAAGCGAGAGAAGTTGGCCCTCAACTTCAATCAACTTTCGCAAAGGCATACAAAAAAGGGGTTAAAATAGCGTTTGGTACTGATGCCGGTGTTTTTGATCACGGAAAAAACGGTAAAGAATTTGGTTATATGGTGGAGGCTGGCATGCCGGCATTGGCGGCTATTCAATCGGCTACAATAACCAATGCAATGCTGTTAGGAGTTGCAAATGAAATTGGCCAAATCAAACCTGCCTTCTTTGCCGACATTATTGCAGTAGAAGAAAATCCATTAAACAACGTGAAAACATTAGAAAAAGTTCAATTTGTAATGAAGAATGGCGTTATTTATAAAAGCCTATAAAAATTTTCACTACGATAATTTTACAAATAAAGTACCCCATATGAAACAATATTTAGACTTAGTTAAACATGTAATGGATAATGGTTTCCAAAAAGGAGACCGAACTGGAACTGGAACTAAAAGTGTTTTTGGTTACCAAATGCGTTTTGATTTGAACGAAGGTTTTCCAATGGTTACGACCAAAAAACTACACCTTAAATCTATTATTTATGAATTACTTTGGTTCTTAAAAGGCGATACTAATATTAAATACCTACAAGAGAATGGTGTAAAAATTTGGGATGCTTGGGCTGACGAAAATGGAAATCTTGGTCCTGTCTATGGCCATCAATGGCGCAATTGGAATAGCGAAGAAATTGATCAAATTGCAGACTTAATTAAAGAATTAAAAACAAATCCAAATAGCAGAAGATTATTAGTGTCTGCATGGAACCCATCGGTGCTTCCAGACACAACTAAAACATTTGGTGAAAATGTTGCCAATAATAAAGCCGCTTTACCTCCATGCCATGCTTTTTTTCAATTTTATGTTGCTGATGGAAAGTTATCTTGTCAATTATACCAGCGTTCAGCTGACATATTCCTGGGTGTGCCGTTTAATATAGCATCCTATGCTTTATTGACCATGATGATTGCGCAGGTATGCGATTTAGGCCTTGGGGAGTTCATACACACATTTGGCGACGCGCATATTTACAACAATCATTTTGAACAATTAGAGCTTCAATTATCTCGTGATACAAAACCTTTGCCAAAAATGATTTTAAATCCCGCCATCAAAAATATTTTTGATTTTGATTTTGAAGATTTCACTTTAGAAGGTTACGATCCACACCCACCAATTAAAGGAAGTGTGGCAGTATAAAAATAATAATACCTACTTTAAGACTTCTATTATGATTGTGATGATTGCTGCTGTAGCCGAGAATAACGCCTTAGGAAAAGACAATGAATTGGTTTGGCATTTACCTAATGATTTTAAGAGATTCAAAGAATTAACTTCGGGTCACTACATTATTATGGGAAGAAAAACGTTTGAAAGCTTTCCAAAACCTTTACCTAATAGAACTCATATTGTAATTACGAGACAACTAAATTATCAACCTGCTGGTTGCATAATTGTACACAGCATAGAAGAGGCAATCAAAAAGTGTCCTAAGAACGAAGACGTATTTATTATTGGTGGTGGAGAAATATATAAACAGGCACTCCCTTTTTCAGATAAAATTGAAATTACCAAGGTTCATGGGCAATTTGAAGCCGATGCTTTTTTTCCAGAAATTAATAAAAAGGTTTGGAAATTGGTTCAATCAGAATTACAACCTAAAGATGAAAAACATCTTTATGATTTTACCTATCAGACTTTTGTGAAAAAATAATAGTGCATTTTCAATGCATTGGGAGAATGAAATGTCTTTTTGCCTTTTTTTATACTGCCAAATACCACGAAGGCAGTATAAGTGAATGAATTTAAAGTTTCCAAAAACAAATTAATTCTTAAGAACGTGTTTTGCGCTTCGTTAAATAACCAATTAAAGCTATTTGACAAGACCAAAAGACAAATTAGGGTTGGCTACGCAAAATCCAACTTATTGATTTTTAATCATTAACTCCCAATAAAACATTGAAAAAGAAACAAATTTCCTGATTGTAAAATTGAACAATTCATAACAGTGTTACAATACCCACTTTTAGTGATTTTTACTTTTGTATTAGTTGAAAAAGATTGGGCTCTATCACATCAATTTAGTTTATAGAGATTACTTATATTTGCACAAACTAAAAAGATGGCTGATAAAATCACTCCCTATAAAGATTCTTCATTAAGCAAAAAAGAGCAAGTTGCTCAAATGTTTGATACTATTTCTGGAAATTACGATAACCTCAACCGAGTAATTTCTTTTGGGATAGATATAAAATGGCGTAAAAAAGTATTGCAAATAGTTAACAAATCAAATCCTATAACCATTTTAGATATTGCAACAGGAACAGGTGATTTGGCTATTTTAATGTCGAAAACAACAGCAAATACGATAATTGGTTTAGATATTTCTGCCGGAATGCTGGAAGTAGGCGTAAAAAAAATCAAAGCGAAGAACTTATCCAATACTATCGAAATGATTCTTGGGGATTCTGAAAATATGCCATTTGATGACAATTATTTTGATGCAATTACGGTAGCTTTTGGCATACGTAATTTTGAAAACTTAGAAAAAGGATTGTCCGAAATTTTGCGTGTTTTAAAACCAAATGGCACTTTTGTAATTTTAGAAACTTCTGTACCGGATAAAATGCCTTACAAACAAGGCTATGAATTTTATAGTAAAAATATTTTACCCATAGTTGGCAAACTGTTTTCAAAAGATACTGTAGCTTATGGTTATTTATCAGAATCTGCAGCTGCTTTTCCCTACGGTGAAAAGTTAAACAATATTTTACGAAAAATTGGGTTTATAGATTGTGTAGCTTTACCGCAAACTTTTGGGGTAGCTACTATTTATTCAGCTTCTAAACAATAATATGAAAAAACTTTTTTCTGTTGCATTACTAGTTTGTTCGATGAGCATTCAAGCTCAATTTAGACAAAGTATCTTCAGCAAAAATCCTGTCATACACTTAGAAAATTGGCAACAAAAAAGGGTATATTTTGGATTTTACTTAGGCTTAAATTCCTACGATTTTAAGTTTGATTATAAAACAGCAGTAAAAGACATACAAGTTCAAAAATCCACAGGTTTTAATGTTGGATTAGTTGCTGATTTAAGATTACATGAATATATAAACTTGCGTTTTGAACCTGGATTGTATTACACCAAACGAATATTAAATTATCCGGAAAGTTATTTTGCAACTATCCCTATTGTATCAGAAAAAATTCGAGAAGTTAATAGTACCTACATCCATCTTCCTTTATTGTTCAAATTTTCAGCTTTAAGAACAGGAAACATTCGACCTTATTTGCTCGGTGGGGTTTCTACTGCTTTAAATTTATCAAGTAATTCTAAATCAATAGATGATAATTCAGCACAGCGTTTTAGAGTAAAAGCTTGGAGTCCTAACTACGAATTGGGTTTTGGAATTGATGTTTTTTCAGAATATTTTATATTTTCTCCCTCCGTAAGGGGTGTTTTTGGATTGAAAGACGAATTAATTAGAGATATTGATCCCACTAGTCCTTGGACAAGCAACATCGAATCAATGAGAACAAGAGGTTTGTTCATTAACTTCACTTTTCATTAAATCAACTAAAGCGAACCGCGGCGAAATTCGCTCAAAACGATTGCAGTAGCCGTAGCAACGTTCAAACTTTCTGTTTTTTGAAGTATCCCAAAGCGCGGAATAGTTAATCTATTAGTAATGATTTTCTCTACTTCAGTTGAGATTCCGTTAGCTTCATTACCCAACACAATAATTCCTTCTTCGGGTAAAATCGTGTTGTAGATATTTTCGCCATTCAAAAAAGTGCCAAAAATAGGCAAAGAAGTAGTTGTTAAAAAATCTTTCAAGTCAACATAACTTACATTAACTCTAGCTATTGAACCCATGGTGGCTTGAACCACTTTCGGATTGTATAAATCAACTGTTTCTTTGGAACACACTAATTGTTCGATTCCAAACCAATCACATAAACGCAAAATAGTTCCAAGATTACCTGGATCCCTTATGGTGTCTAAAGCCACAATTAATCCAGATGTATTCATTAACTTTTCTTCTGGGATTTTAAAAACTGCCAAACAGCTATTAGGCGTCGCCAAAGCACTCATCTTTTTTAAATCAGCCTCTGTTACTACTGTTTTTTTGTTAAAGGAAACCGTTTCAAAATCAGACGCTGTTGTATACAGATGCTCCAATTCAAAATGGGCATGCAGCAGTTCTTGAATCCCTTTGACTCCCTCTGCAATAAACAATTGATGTGTTTGGCGCTGTTTTTTTTGATGTAAAGTGGATATAAGCTTTATTTGGTTTTTACTAACCATAAAAAAATGTACTTTTGAATTAAAATATTAGAACCGTTGAAACATATTTTCACAAAAGTAATCGCATTTATTCTAATTACAATATTTATTTCCGCTTGTAACGCTGTAAAAAGGGTTCCGAATGGCAAATTTCTATTAACTAAAAATAAAATCTTTGAAAATAATAAAGTAATTTCAGATGAAACTACAATCAATCAATTATACCAAAAACCAAATAGTAAAATAGCTGGTATATCATTTTTTTTAACCTTAAACAATTGGGCAAATCCAAATCCTGACTCTACTTTTCAAGCTAAATTTACTAATAATGCAAAGAAATATGAACGGATGACCAAATGGCTTTCCGCCAAACAAGTTGAACGATTAGGAAAATCATTTTGGTATCACGGCATTCATGACTTCTTAAAAAAAATTGGTGAACCTCCAGTTATTTATGATCCAGCTAAAACGGATAAATCCATTTTGCGATTGAAGTATTTTTATTTCAACCAAGGGTACTTTGATGTAAAAGCCAAATCTGTTTTTGATACAATTGGCATAAAAAAAGCACGCGTTGATTATTATGTAGAGCCTGGAATAGCATATACAATTGATACTGTTTCGACAGAAATAGCAACCGTTGTTTTAGATTCTTTGTACAAAAAAACAGCATCTAACTCCTTTGTTAAAGC
>CANHKZ010000051.1 GCA_947461425.1 Flavobacteriaceae bacterium
ACTCAAGAAATGAAACGTATTAATAATTTTGTGACCCGACTGGGGCTCGAACCCAGGACCCCATCATTAAAAGTGATGTGCTCTACCAACTGAGCTATCGAGTCATTATCATTTCTTGAATGCGGGTGCAAATATAAGGCCTTATTTTTAATATTTCAAAGCTATTTTATTATAAATTTGCCTTTTTTAATCAAATGTACTTAACGCCTTAATTAGTAAGGTTTTATTCCAATGAAAAAAATAATAATGTTAGGATATATGGGCTGTGGCAAAACTACAATAGCCCAAAAACTCTCGAGTTTAATCCAAATTCCTTACGTAGATTTAGATAAATATATCGAATTGAAAGCCGAAATGAGTATCAATCAAATTTTTGAATCGTTTGGGGAGATTTATTTTCGAAAATTAGAACAGGATTTATTTGTCCAATTGTTAGCTTCTCCCGAAAATCAAATTATTGGTTTAGGAGGTGGTACGCCGTGTTATGCTAATAATCATGAATTGCTCAAAGGGGAGGGAATAACTTCCATCTATTTAAAAGCCTCTGTGGAAACACTTTTTTCTAGACTAGTTCATAACAAAAGTAAACGTCCAATTTTAGCAAGCAAAACAGAAGTTGAGTTAAAAGAGTTTATTGCAAAGCATCTCTTTGAACGAGGTTATTATTACAATCAAGCGGAATATAAGGTAAATGTCGATGATCAATCGATAGATGAAACAGTTGCAGCTATTGTTGTGTTACTAGCTCAAATAAGCTGAATTCTGACCGTTTTCATCAAAAACAACATTCACATGTTCTAACAATGAAGTGGAAAGTGAAATGCCTTTGAAATCAGCTTTTACAGGGTACTTTTTATGATTTCGATCTACAAGTACAGCAGTTTTAAATTTAGTTAACGGCACGTCAAGAAAATGCCTAACGGCATAAATTAAAGTCGTTCCTGAATTGAGTACATCATCTACTAAAATTAATCCTTTATTTGCATAGTCTTCTTTGGATAATGAAGTTTGTATTGCTAACTCTGGATTATTTTTATTTACAATCACTTCGCACAAACCAATTTTCAATTTGGATATTTCAGTTAAAGCAGCTGCTAATTTTTGAGCAAAAATGAATCCGTTATTTGCAATTCCAGCGATCACAATTTCTTCATCATCAACAAAAGTCTCATATATTTGATAAGCAATTCGTTTAATTTTATGCTCAATTTCTTGATGGGATAAGATGCTATTTTGACTCATATACTAATTTTCGTGAAAGGTACAATCTTTTTTTGTTCGTTCTAAACAGATGATTTAATTTTTATAAAAAGTCTCCTTCAATGTCTTCTGGAATTTTATTACCATATTCGTCAATATCCCTTCTGTCTTTTTTGGTAGGTCTCCCAGTTCCCGTTTTTCGGTAATGTTCTTTGGATAATTTCAAGAGTTCCAAATGCGCATAGGCTTCTGCAGGAGTATCGTTTCTTCGATAAAGATCTACTAGTTTAGCACCAATACGACTTTCAGGAATGTCTAAAACGGTTACAATTTGTATAATCTGATCTTTTCTAAATGTTATTTTATCTGTAGGAAAAACTTCTCTCGACGGTTTAGCAATCTGTCCATTAACGGTAACATGATTCTTTTTACAAGCCTCAGTCACCATGTTTCTGGTTTTATAGTACCGCACACACCATAAATATTTATCTATTCGCATAAATTTTTTCTAAAATCAAAGTTAAATAGTTTACAAAAATAAATCAATATTGTATCTTGCGCACTTAAAAATTTACCATAATGAACAAATTTAAGTATTATTTTATTCTATTAGTTACAAGCCTTTCTTTATTTTCATGTTCAAATAATAATGATAGTGCCACAGTAGAGCCATTACGAGATTATTCAGTTCAATTTACTACCGATAATACTACCATTGAAGAATATTTAAAAACCTATTATATTACAGTTACTAATCACCCTGGATTTTCAGATGATCAAGATGTTGTTTTTACAAAAATTGAAACAGGCGGCACCCAGTCTTCAGTCTGGTCTTATTTAAACAGTACCTCCTTTCCAAAATTACTAAGTCGTGATGTTAATTTCCATGGAATAACTTACAAAGCGTATTATCTTGTGCTTAGAGAAGGTATTGGCGAAAAACCAACTAACGCAGATGCTGTTTTAGCATCGTATAGAGGGGACTATTTGACTCGAGTTATAGCTACAACAACTACAGCTGCATCCTTGACCGCAACAAAATTTGAAGAGTCAAAATTCCCACAAATTTTTTTTAGTTTAACTAACACCATTACTGGTTGGTCTGAAATTTTTCCTCAATTTAAAAAAGGAAATTATACTACAAATCCTGATGGTACAGTTACCTATTCTGATTTTGGAGCTGGAGTAATGTTCTTACCCTCTGGATTGGCATATTATGCTTCTGGAAGCGGTAATATTCCATCGTATAGCCCATTAGTATTTAGTTTTAAATTGTATGAGATTCAAAGATTAGATCAAGATTCAGATGGAATTCCTACCTATTTAGAAGATTTAAATGGAGATGGATATGTATATGATTTTAGAAACACAATCAATTATCCTAAAACGCCAACTTCAAATCCAGATGATACCGATGGAGATGGAATACCTAATTTTTATGATGTAGATGATGACGGAGATAATTTCACCACTAAATTGGAAATCAAAAATCCGCTTACTGGACTGCCCTATTCGTTTGCTTCTATTCCGGATTGTAGTGGTAATACAACTAATACAACCAGAGTTAAAAAGCATTTAGATAAAAATTGTCGTTAATTTCAACTTAATTATAAATAAAAAATCCCGATTTCATAGAAATCGGGATTTTTTTATACTACTACTAAAACGGACTATTTTCTTTTAATCACTTTTTCAGCAGCTGCAACAATCGCTTGATGGTTTAGTTTGTATTTTTCCATTAACTGCTCTGGAGTTCCTGATTCTCCAAAACTATCATTTACCGCAACAAATTCTTGTGGAGTAGGGTGGTTTAATGCTAATACTCTAGCAACACTTTCTCCTAAACCTCCTAAGATATTGTGTTCTTCGGCAGTAACGATACATTTTGTTTTTGCCAATGATTTCAAAATTGCTTCTACATCTAATGGCTTGATAGTATGAATATTAATTACTTCGGCAGAGATACCTTTTGCTTCTAAAGCCTCAGCAGCAACTAAAGCTTCCCAAACTAAATGTCCGGTTGCAACAATTGTTACGTCAGTACCCTCATTTAAAAGAATCGCTTTCCCAATCACGAAAGGTTCGTCGGCGGGGGTAAAGTTAGGTACTACTGGACGACCAAAACGCAAGTAAGCAGGTCCGTGATGATCTGCTAAAGCTAAGGTAGCTGCTTTGGTTTGGTTGTAATCACAAGTATTAATTACGGTCATTCCGGGCAACATTTTCATTAGACCAATATCTTCTAAAATTTGGTGAGTAGCCCCATCTTCTCCTAGAGTTAATCCAGCGTGTGAAGCACAAATTTTTACGTTTTTATCAGAATAAGCTACTGATTGACGAATTTGATCGTAAACGCGTCCTGTTGAAAAATTTGCGAAAGTTCCCGTAAAAGGAATTTTACCTCCAATTGTCAGTCCTGCTGCAATTCCAATCATGTTGGCTTCAGCAATTCCAATCTGAAAAAAACGTTCTGGGTGATTCTTTTTAAAATCGTCAAATTTTAATGAACCTATTAAATCGGCACAAAGCGCTACTACATTTTCATTTTTTTGTCCTAATTCAGTCATTCCCGCTCCAAAACCTGAACGAGTATCTTTACTTCCTGTGTTGGTATATTTTTTCATCTGTTGTTTTAGTGTTAGTAGTCAGCCAAAGTTGAACTGTTTTGAGCTAATGCATCTTCAAGTTGCGCATCATTTGGCGCCTTACCATGCCATGCATGTGTGTGCATCATAAAATCTACTCCGTTACCCATTTCTGTGTGCAATAACACGCAAACTGGTTTACCTTTCCCTGTTCTGGATTTAGCATCCTTCATACCAGCTAGAATGGCTTCTAGATTGTTTCCTTCTATAATTTCAAGAACATCCCAATCAAAAGCTTCAAATTTAGCTTTCAAACTTCCCATACATAATACTTCATCTGTAGTACCGTCAATTTGTTTTCCGTTGAGGTCAACAGTAGCGATTATGTTGTCTACTTTTTTAGCAGAAGCATACATAATGGCTTCCCAGTTTTGTCCTTCTTGCAATTCTCCATCACCATGAAGGGTGTAAACTATATGGTTATCTTTATTTAACTTTTTAGCTTGAGCGGCTCCAACAGCAACTGATAACCCTTGTCCAAGTGATCCTGATGCAATTCTAACTCCAGGTAAACTATCGTGAGTAGTTGGATGCCCTTGTAATCTTGAATTAATTAGTCGAAAAGTCGCTAATTCAGCTACTGGAAAATACCCACTTCTTGCTAAAACACTATAAAAAACTGGTGAAATGTGTCCGTTTGAAAGGAAGAAAAGGTCTTCTCCAATTCCGTTCATATCAAATCCATCTTTGCGTTCCATTAGGTTTTGGTATAAGGCTACTAGAAATTCAGTACATCCTAAAGATCCTCCAGGATGACCTGAATTGACAGCGTGTACCATTCGAAGAATATCTCTTCTAACTTGGATAGTTAAATCGTTTAATTGTTGTGTGTTAGGCTTCATTTGATGTGTAAAAGTTAAACTACTGCAAAGGTAATTTTAATTTAGGGTTGCTACAAACGTTTTTATGAATTGTTAGCCTAGTTTTATCAAGAATAATGGTTAATTATTAACAAAAAACAAATTGTTTATAATAAACAAAAAAAGCCTCCCGATTTGGAAAGCTTGAATAGTTGTAAAATAAGGGGTTATAATTTAGATTGTAAACTAGACCAACCGCCTCCGTTATGTAAGGATGTATAACCGTTTGACTTTAAAATATTTTTTGCAGAAGCACTTCTCATTCCTGAGGCACAACAAGTAATAATCGTTTTGTTTTTGTCTTCAAGCTGCCCTAGATGTTGGTTTAAAACATTTACTGGAATATTGATAGCTCCTTTGATATGTCCTCCAGAAAATTCCGCTTTCGATCGAACATCTAAAATAATAGCACCTTGTTGTACTAATTCTGAATAATTAATACTTGGTCTAAAACCAAAAATCTTTTTTAAAAATGGTATCATATAATTTATTTTGATTGATAGTAATTTACGTCTAACCAAGAACCTCCGTTGTAACAGTCCAATCCGTGTTGTGAAAGAAAATGTTCCGCTTGTCCACTTCTATTTCCCGAGGCGCAACAAAGCACTAATGGAAAGCTCAAACCTTTTAATTCTTCTATTCTTTCTGGGATCGTTTGCAAAGGAATGTTGATTGAATTAGCAACGTGTCCGCCCATAAATTCTTCGTGAGAACGCACATCTACAATAGTGCAATTCGTTTCTTTAATAATATTTTCTAAAGTCATGATCTGATTTTAAAGTTTAAGTTTTACTATATGACTGTAATTAAATTTTCATTGATTTAAGTGCAAATATAAAATAGGTTCTTGTTGGTTAAAGTAACATTTGTTACATAAGGTTGGGATAAAGCAAAAAAAGCGAAATTTTAAAATTTCGCCTCATATTAAATAGTATTATTTAGTATAGTTATCTTTTCAAGATTTCAGCAATTGCTTTTTCTAGCAAAGGCGACATTGTTTGGTAGCCTTTTAAATTTGGATGAACGCCATCTTCAGAAAACTCTTTTGGCAGTCCGTTTTTGGTATCAGCCATTGCGGCATGGTAATCAACATAAGGAATATGATTTATTGTAGCATACGTTAGAATAAGTTGGTTTAACTCAATTATTGTTTCCGCAACTTTGTCCTTGGGTCTCCAATTAAAGTTAGCTGCTGGCAAAACCGAGCAAAGAATTACTTTTATTTTATTGGCTTGAGCCAATTCACACATCGAAATAATATTTTCTACAATTTTTTCATTGGTTGTAGGCCCTGTATTTCCAGCAATATCATTTACTCCAGCTAAAATTACCACAATATCGGGTTGTAGTTGCAATACATCTTGTCTAAAACGAACTAGCATTTGCGGCGTGGTTTGACCACTAATTCCTCGACCGATATACCCTTTGTTACTAAAAAATTCAGGCTGAATTTTCAACCAAAATTCGGTGATAGAATCCCCCATAAGAACGATCCTTTTTTCACCAGGTTTCTTTGGTTGTAAGGTTTTGTTTTCTGTTTCGTATTTGGCTAAGTTGGCCCAATCTTGAGCGACTGATTTTTCTGTCATACCAATAAATAGTAAAAGAAGTAAATAATGTGAAGCTAGTTTTTTCATTTCAATTTATGTTGGAAAGTTAATCAAATAAATCAGAAGACAAATAACGATCACCACGATCACATATGATAGCGACTATCACACCAGATTCTAATTGATTTGCAATTTTAATAGCCGTTGCAACAGAACCTCCACTACTCATTCCTGCAAAAATTCCTTCTTCTTTGGCAAGACGTTGCGTCATTTGTTTTGCTTCGATTTCACTTACTTCCATTATAGTGTCCACTTTAGAAGCATCATAAATTTTTGGTAAATATTCTTGAGGCCATTTTCTAATTCCCGGAATTTGAGAGCCATCACTGGGTTGCACGCCAATAATTTGAATGTTCTTATTTTGTTCTTTTAAATAGGTTGATGTACCCATAATTGTACCCGTAGTTCCCATTGTGGCTACAAAATGTGTAACGGTTTTATCCGTATCTCTCCAAATTTCGGGACCTGTAGTTTTATAATGTGCTTTCCAATTGTCTTCGTTAGCAAATTGATTTAACATGACATAACCACCTTCTTCCATTTTTTTGAGTGCATACTCACGCGAACCAATGATCCCTGTACTAGCAGCTGTTTGGGTAACTTTTGCACCAAAGGCTAACATCGTTTGTGTGCGTTCTTTTGTTGAATCTTCTGGTAAAACCAATTCAATTTCAATTTCAAAAAGTTGTGCAATCATAGCTAAAGCAATTCCAGTGTTACCACTAGTTGCCTCAATAAGTTTATCGCCTTTTTTTATTTCTCCACGTTCCATTGCAGAAGCAATCATATTATAAGCAGCTCGGTCTTTAACACTTCCTCCAGGATTATTACCTTCCAATTTTAGTAGTAATTTCACGTTCGGATTTTGAATCAAATTCCGACTAATTACTAAAGGAGTATTTCCAATTAATTCGATGAGTTTCTTCGGCTCCATATTATTTTTTTTCTTTTATTTTAACTTCTGTAGTAGTAGTATTGGTAACAATAGAATTGGCAGGAATGGACTTTGTTATCCATGAATTACCTCCTATGACACTTCCTTTACCAATAGTTGTAGTACCACCTAAAATAGTGGCATTGGCATAAATACAAACTTCTTCCTCCACCGTTGGATGTCTTTTGGAGTTTTTCATCTCTTTGGTAATGCTAAGTGCGCCCAGAGTTACCCCTTGATATATTTTTACATTTTTTTCAATTACTGTAGTTTCTCCAATAACAATTCCGGTAGCATGATCTATAAAAAATGGAGAAGCTATGCTAGCACCTGCATGTATATCAGTTCCTGTTATCCGATGTGCATATTCGCTCATTAAGCGGGAAAATAATAGTAAGTCTAATAAATATAACTCATGACTCAATCTGTAAATTGCAATAGCATAAAATCCAGGATAGGCCAAATAAACTTCCTCCAAACTATTAGATGCGGGATCATTTTCTAATATGTAAGCAGCATCTTGATTTAATTTTTCAAGGATTGAAGGTAAAGTTGCAAGGTATTTTTCCCAACTACTTTCGCACAAATCCTTAGGTTTTTTACAAGCAATTATAGAAATTTCTTTGAAAAGTAATTCAAGTTCACCAATACTTTCTTCTAAAGAGATATTTCCGTCAAACAAGGTGTAAAATAGTTTTTCGGTAAAGGTTTCTGTTTTGGTTTTAATACTATAATTCGTTGAAAAATCTATTTTCAACTTTTGGATGTTTTGTGTAATCTGATTTTTTATCACGATTAAATGTTGATTCAGTTAATTTAATCGTAAAAGTAGGTGTTTTTTGGAACTACGACGAATATTTCAAGGTAATTATAGTCATAATAACGATTAACGGTAAACAGATTTATTTCTATGTTTTTAATTGTGTATATTAGTTGTAGAAGATATTAAATAGCTATGAAAATCAATTTAGGTTCTAAGTTAAGACGTTTTTGGAAACTACTCGGACCAGGCTTAATAACTGGTGCTAGTGATGATGACCCGTCAGGTATTGCTACTTATTCTCAGGCGGGAGCTGCTTTTGGCCTCGCAACGCTTTGGACAGGTTTGCTTGCATTTCCATTGATGGCAGCGATCCAAAAAATGTGTGCTAAAATTGGAATTGTTACTTCTATGGGCTTGACTGGCACACTAAAAAAACATTACCCACGATCAGTTTTGTATTTAATGTTAGTTTTTAGTTTTCCTGCAATTGTTATGAATATTGGTGCTGATATTGCTGGAATGGGAGCTGTTGGAAATTTACTTTTTCCGTCGATTGACGCAACATTTTTTAGTGTTTTTTTTACTGTATTGCTTTTAGTATTGATTATTTATTTGCCGTATATAAAAATTGCAGCAATTTTGAAATACTTATGTATCGTACTTTTGGTTTACCTAGTTGTACCTTTTTTATACAAACAAGATTGGATGTCCATTGTTACACATACATTTATTCCGACTATTGTTTTTAATAAAGAATTTGTGGGAATTCTAGTTGGTATTCTTGGCACAACAATATCTCCGTATTTGTTCTTTTGGCAGGCTGCCATGGAAGTTGAGGAAATGAAACATAATCAAATCATTGTAGTGAATAAAAAAATTATTAGCGATATGAAGCAAGATGTTGATTTTGGTATGACATTTTCTGGCGTGGTAATGTATTTTATTATTCTAACAACTGGAACAGTACTTTACAATGCCGGAATACATCAAATTGACACAGTAGAACAAGCAGCAATCGCATTGCGACCTTTAGCGGGTGATTTTGCCTACCTTCTTTTTGCAGTGGGAGTTATTGGAACTGGATTATTGGCGATACCTGTTTTGAGCGGTTCATTGTCCTATATTATTACGGAAACCTTTGGTTGGGAGCAAGGTTTAGATAAAAAATTCCATGAAGCCAAAGGATTTTATGTGGTTATTGCTATATCATTAGTTGTAGGATTATCATTAAATTATATTGGGGTTTCACCAATAAAGGCATTAATTTATACAGCAATTTTGTATGGTATCACAGCGCCAGTTTTGATTGCTATTATAATTCATATTAGTAACAACAAAAAAGTAATGGGAGAATATACTAATTCTAAGACAGCAAATGTTCTTGGATTTTCTGCTTTATTTTTAATGTCGGCAGCAGCTTTTGCTCTTTTCTATTTACAATTTGCAAGTTAATCAAGTTACATAAGGTGTTTGTAATAGTAACCAGCTATCATAAAAGCACCATTAATAAGAAAACTAATTACCAGTATTTTTTTATATTTTTTGTTATGATGAAGATAATGGAGACCAACGAAAATTAGTAAAATTAAACTTGAAAACACTGCTGGATAAATTTCAAATGCTCCTTTATAATTTCCCTTAAAAAGGAGGACAATAGCACGTTGAAAACCGCAACCCAAACACTCTATTCCGAGCACGGTTTTACTAATGCACGGGAACATAAATTTTTCTAATTCCAAAGCTTTTTTCTTTTTACAATTTTACGAAAAATAACACAAAGATTTTTTTAAAAATTTGATCCTATTTTAAATTGTTTACTTTTGGGTAACCAAATTTATAATGATGAAAAAAATTATGATTCCGATGATGCTAATCTCTTTTTTGATTGCTTTTTATGAGCAACAAAAAACGAATAGTAATGTCTATATTACTGCTGGAGCCGTTCTAATTTTTATGTATGGAATGATGCGATTAAGTGCTAAAACACCTAGTAAAAACCAAGATAAAAACGAAGGAAATGTTTAACAAAGGAGATGAGGTTTCTGTTTTGGACGAAGCTGTAAATGGAGTAGTATTATTTGTTAAAGAAGACCAAGTTACTATTGAATCAACCGATGGTTTTACGATGACATTTTTTGTCAATGAATTAATTAAAGTGCATAATTCCAGTAATTTAATGAATTCTATCAAAAGTTTTAATTCAGGTGAGATAAATAAAGAAAAAGAAGAACCTAAGCCAAGAAGTTTTGTAAAAGAGCGCAAGGAAAAACGTGAAATTAGTGTTCCTGAATTTGATTTGCACATTGAAAAATTAGTACCTAACAAACGAGGAATGTCAAACTATGATATCCTTACCTTGCAAACCGAAACTGCAAAAAGACATCTTGAGTTTGCAATACGAAATCGAATTCCAAAGATCGTTTTTATACATGGTGTTGGTGAGGGAGTTTTGAAAGCAGAATTGGATTTTTTGTTTGGGCGATATGACACTATTTCGTTTCAAGATGCCAATTATCAAAAGTATGGTTTGGGTGCAACAGAAGTATATATTAAACAAAACACGAAACTATAATAGGTAGTTTTTTGATTGCCATTACTAACAAAAAAATGCCTGTATTTTGATCTAAAATACAGGCATTTTTTTATTGCTTTTTTGAGTGTATGGAGAGCTTAATTGGTGGTAATTAATTCACCTAATACGAAGTTATCTCCAAGGGTAAAATTATTACCTCCTTTCACAAGTGTGGCTTTCTTTAAAACTATTCGATGGGTAAAGGAATTTAACACATTTGTGGTAGTAACCTCTATTATTCCTTTCACATTTGCAACGCCAGCTTCTGCAATCCATTCTTGACTAATTGCGGGAACTGTTGGAAGGGCGGACGTACAAAAATAGTTAGGTGTAAGAACTCCATTTGTAAACAAACGATACGTTAATTTGTTGTTTGTGGTTCCAAGTATTGCGGTTCGCGGACTATTAAGTGCGGTTATTTGATTTTGAATCAAACCGGAGTCTATATTGTCAAGAGTTATTGCTTCTCCACTATTGTAATTATAGATTTGTTTTGAAGCCGTGCATTGTTCTAAAGTTTCATCGAAACCTAAAGTCAATGGAGTTATTGTTCGGCTATAATCTCCAAATGCAAAAGTTTCATAAACTTGCGTACCGTTCTTTTTTGCAAAAGTGATATTTTTGAAAACTATAGTATGGTTATATCCCGTAATTGAAGTTCGTCCTGTACTGGCATTAGTGGTTTTGATTGCGGTAGTAGTAATTTGAATTTTCCCAGCCGTTGCAATCCATTCGTCACTAACAGATGGGAAAGAAGGCGGAATAGTTTCGCAAAACATACTGCTTGTTACTACGCCATTATAAAATCGATACACTACACGATTAGTGCTACTAATATCTACAATCGTAGGATTTCCAGGTAAGGTCGGTTCATTAGAAAAAAATGTAGATGGAATTTGTATCAATAAGGCTTCTTGCTCTTTTATTTTATATATGACCTCATTATTACTGCAGCTTTGTGTTGCAACTAAGTCAAAATTTATTACCTCTTGAGACAAATCGCCATCGCTACAATTAGTCGATAGTAAAGCGATTAAAATCCCACACCATATTTTTTTCATTATTCAAATATTTGGTTCAAAATTAATCAAAAAAACGATATTTAATTAGTAGTCTCATACTATTTATAAAGATATTTTATAAATTTGCCATCATGAAGAAAGTATATTTAGACAACGCATCCACCACTGCAATTCGTCCTGAAGTAATTCAAGAGATTACAAGATTAATGACAGAAGATTACGGAAATCCTTCCTCAACACATAGTTTTGGTCGTAATGCCAAAAGTATCTTGGAACTTTCTCGAAAGTCAATTGCGAAACAACTCAACGTGGTAGGTTCAGAAATTTTTTTTACTTCTTCAGGAACCGAAGCTAACAACTGGATTTTACGCTCTGCAGTAAGAGATTTAAAAGTTAAGCGGATTATAACTTCAAAAATTGAACATCATGCCGTTTTGTATCCAGTATTGGCTTTACAAAAGGAATTTGGAATCCAAGTTGATTTTGTAAATATAAAACCAGACGGAAGTATTGATGTAACGCATCTTGTCGAGTTGCTTTCTCAAGAAATTTCAACACTTGTAAGTTTAATGCATGTTAATAATGAAGTAGGTGTAGTATTGGATTTGGAGCGAATCGCAGTTATTTGTAAAGAACACAATGCCCTTTTTCATTCAGATACGGTTCAATCGGTTGGAAAAACCGAAATTGACTTAAAAACGTTACCATTAGATTTTATTTCTGCAAGTGCACACAAGTTTCACGGACCTAAAGGAATTGGTTTTGCGTTTATTCGTAAAAATTCAGGACTTCAACCGCTGCTTTTGGGTGGCGAGCAAGAAAAAGGAATGCGAGGCGGGACAGAGTCAGTGTACCAAGTTGCTGGAATGGCAAAAGCGCTGGAGATAGCGTATGCTCAATTAGATATAGAAAGAGCTCATATTTTGGATCTAAAAGGTTACTGCGCTAATCAATTAGCGTTGCGATTTCCAAACTCCAAAATAGTTGGTTCCGAAAATGGTTTTTACAATATTATAAACGTTGTACTGCCAATTTCAGACGATAAAGCGGGTATGTTATTGTTTCATCTCGACATGAAAGGAATTGCTGTGTCTCGCGGTAGTGCTTGTCAGTCAGGTAGTTCTAACGCTTCTCATGTTTTGACTGAAATTCTGACACCAGAAGACTTAATCAAGCCAAGTTTGCGAATTTCTTTTAGTCATTATAATACTAAGGAAGATATTAATTATCTACTAGACGTATTAACAAATGTATAACCCCTCTATCAAAGCAATTCGTTACGAATAATTTTTGGGGCGTTCCTGTTTGCTTCGTGTCCTCGCAATGACAGGTCGGGCTATTCGCTGTATCTTTTTAAAAGGTGACTTCGAGTTCCTCAGTCCTCTTTTAAAAAGGATGCCGCTGCTATCCCTAACGCGGGTGCAATGGCAATAACAAAATTCAATGGCAATAACAAAATTCAAAATTCCCAATTAACAAAAACTTTGATGTATAGAAAACGGGTAATCAGCGAGTTAAGAAAAAGCTTTAAAATAAAGTAAAAAAAAGCTTGTAGGAGTAGATTTAGGTTGTACTTTTGCACCCGCAATAAAGGCGATGTTCTTACTTAATTACTTAAAAGCAAACCAACGAGCTAAAAGAAATTTTACATCTAAAAAATTTGCTAGAGATAAAAAAGTAATTATCTTTGCCCTCCCGATTATTCGGGGTCAAAAGGGGCCAAGTTCTTCACTCTATTGAGCGAGTAAAGAGGAAGTTTTTTTTCTTTAAAAAACTTTTGATAATACTTGCGAGATTAAAAAGAAGTTGTACTTTTGCACCCGCTTTGAGAGATAAGCGACAAACAATTAAGACACGTTCCTAGACATATTGAATTGACAGCCGTTTTGAGAGAGATCTCAAAACAAAATAAAGAGTAATAGAATTGCAAGATTCGAAAAAGACCATTAGATCATTGTCATAATACACAGAAGTAAATTTATTTGCTTCGCATAATATACGATGAAGAGTTTGATCCTGGCTCAGGATGAACGCTAGCGGCAGGCTTAACACATGCAAGTCGAGGGGTATAGTTCTTCGGAACTAGAGACCGGCGCACGGGTGCGTAACGCGTATGCAATCTA
>CANHKZ010000052.1 GCA_947461425.1 Flavobacteriaceae bacterium
ACTCCAATAGCACAATGCTCTAGTAAGTTTTCGGTAAAGTTCATCATCCAGTTGTAGTCTTTGTAGGCTACATATATTTCCATAGCGGTAAATTCTGGGTTGTGTGTTCTGTCCATTCCTTCGTTACGGAAGTTTTTAGAGAACTCATATACCCCTTCAAATCCACCAACAATCAATCTTTTTAAATACAACTCATTGGCAATACGCATGTATAGCGGAATGTCAAGCGAGTTGTGGTGCGTGATAAATGGTCGCGCTGCAGCTCCACCTGGAATCGGTTGCAAAACCGGCGTTTCCACTTCTAAATATCCTTTGTCGTTAAAAAACGAACGCATGGCGTTGAACAATTTAGTTCTTTTGATAAACGTCTCTTTTACATGGTCGTTCACCGTTAAATCCACATAACGACGACGGTATCTTTGCTCTGGATCGGCAAAGGCATCGTGAATTTTTCCATCAGCATCCATTTTCACTACAGGAAGTGGTTTCAAGGCTTTTGCCAAAACCGTTAAACCGTATACGTGAACCGAGATTTCGCCCACTTGTGTTTTGAAAACCGTTCCGCGAATCCCAATAAAATCACCAATGTCCAATAGTTTTTTGAAAACTACATTGTACATGGTTTTTTCTTCATCATCCGAAATGTCATCTCTCGAAACATAGACTTGAATACGTCCTTCAGCATCTTTCAATTCGGCAAACGACGCCTTTCCCATGATGCGTTTTCCCATCAATCGACCGGCTAAAATCACTTCCTTACCTTCGTATTTCTCAAAGTTAGCTAGGATTTCGCTCGAATAGGCGGTGGTGGTAAACTCGGCTGCTGGATACGGCTCAATACCTAAATTGCGTAATTCGGTAAGTGCTTCTCTACGTAAAATTTCTTGTTCGGATAATGCCATTGTATTCGGATTTTAAGAGCGCAAAGATAGTTAAATTTGAAAACGTAGCAATTTCAAAAATTGAAAAACATCCTAGTTTTTTTAGGATCAGTCATTTTTGTTTTTTTATCTCTTTTGGTCTTGCTGTACGCTCTATCTTTTAACGCCTCCTAAGCGTTAAAAGGATGTAGCTACTCCCAAATCTTTGGGAAGGGCAAGAAAAGGCATTTTTGTTTTCAAAACTTTGTACCTTTGGCACACACAAAAAACGAACGAGTAAAGATTACTTTGTTCCTCCAAATGACAAATGAACAAAAAAGTCCAATTACAAGATCTAGGCAACAAAGATTACAAAGCCACTTGGGAATACCAAGAGGAACTGTTTAAAGGGATTGTTGATTTAAAAATCCAAAATAGAAAAGACGAAACCAGTGCACCTTCACCTAATTATTTCCTTTTTGTAGAGCACCCACATGTGTATACCTTAGGAAAAAGTGGCGATTTGAGTAATTTGTTACTTTCCGAAAAACAATTGGAAGCCAAAGGCGCTACCTTTTATAAAATCAATCGGGGAGGAGATATTACCTATCACGGTCCCGGTCAAATTGTAGGCTATCCAATTTTGGATTTAGAAAATTTTTTCACTGATATTCATAAATACTTACGATTGCTAGAAGAAGCCATTATATTAACACTTGCCGAATACGGTTTGAATTCTACCAGAAGCGAAGGTGAAACAGGTGTTTGGTTGGGTGTTGGAACGCCTTTTGCTCGAAAAATTTGTGCTATGGGAGTTCGCGCTTCCCGCTGGGTTACCATGCACGGATTTGCGTTAAACGTCAATGCCGATTTAGGTTATTTTGACAATATCATTCCTTGTGGTATTCGCGGGAAAGCAGTGACCTCCTTAAACGTTGAATTAGGAGTTGAAAAATTAGATGAACAAGAAGTAAAAGCTAAGATTTTGCGTCATTTCGCCCAATTATTTGAATGTTCGATCATTAGACAATGAGATTTTTAGACTTCTTAGTTTTTTTGAATAATCTAAAGATCTAAGAAGTCTAAAGATCTAAATTTCGAGTTTTAATTGCTCAGGCAACAATCTAAAACTCATCCGGTGGTATTTAGTTACCCCATATTTACGAATGGCTTCTCTGTGCTCTTGAGTAGGGTAGCCTTTGTTTTGTTTCCAGTTGTACATAGGATATTCTTCGTGAATCTGATTCATGTACTCGTCTCGGTAGGTTTTTGCTAAAACAGAAGCAGCAGCAATACTCATAAATTTCGCATCTCCTTTTACAATACAACTGTACGGAATATCTAAAACAGGTTTGAACCGATTACCATCTACAATAATGTAGTTGGGTTTTGGAGTAAGCATCAAAATACTTTCTTGCATGGCTTTAATTGAAGCATTTAGAATATTGATTTCGTCAATAACTAAAGGTTCTACATGAGTGACAGCAAATGAAACAGCTTGTTCTTCTATTACTGGACGTAATTTTTCTCTTGCTTTTTCTGAAAGTTGTTTACTATCGTTCAAAATGAAATTTTCAAAATCAGCAGGTACTATTACCGCTGCTGCCGTTACTGGTCCAGCAAGACAGCCTCGACCAGCTTCGTCTGTACCGGTTTCTAAAACAAAATCAGAATAGCGAATTCTAAGCATAACTTGTATTTGTGATATAATTATCGATTCAAAATCCAAAAATAATAATAATTTAATTTTACTCAGGAATTATAAATACTTTAGTTTTTATTAAATACTTCGGTTTTAATTTAATAAACAACTGTTAATTTCATATTTTTTAAACATATTATTTGTTTGTTAAGAAATAATTAAGATATTTGTACAAACTAATTCAAAATTAATTAAACTATGAGATTTAAAATCAAATGGATTTACACGCTATTATTGGCGTTATCTATTCAGTTTTCTTTTGCTCAAGAGAAAACAGTTTCAGGAGTTATTTCTGATGGAACAGGTCCTGTTCCCGGAGCTAACATAATTGTTAGAGGAACAAAAAATGGTGTGCAAACTGATTTTGATGGAAAATATTCCATTAAAGCGAAAGTGGGTGACGTCCTTTTAATTTCCTTTGTAGGTATGGATGATTCGAGAGTTACAGTAGGAGCATCTAATGTTATTAATGTTAAACTTCAAAGCGGAGTAAGTTTGAAGGAGGTTGTTGTACAGGGGTACAGAACAGTAACTAAAAAACAAGCAGTCGTATCTGATGCAACTGTTACTAGTAAAACTATTGAAAACAGACCCAATGCGAATGTCATGAACACGCTTCAAGGTCAATTAGCTGGTGTAAACATTACAGCTTCAACAGGTCAACCTGGAGCTAAATCAACAGTTATTATTAGAGGTGTTGGTACCATTACTGGTAATTCAGATCCATTGTATGTTATTGATGGTTTTCCATCTAATAGTGACAACTTTAGATCTATAAACCCAAATGATATTGAATCTACTTCAGTATTAAAAGATGCAGCTGCAATTGCTGAATATGGTAACAGAGGATCTAATGGTGTAATTGTTATCAAAACTAAAAAAGCTCAATTTGGTGAATCTAAAACTATTTTTAGATACAGTTCTCAGTATGGAGTTGGAGAACTTCAAAATCCTAAATACGATTATGCTAATTCGAAACAATTACTTCAAATTGAGAAAAATCGTGGTGCCGGTAGAGGAGCAACTTTAACAGATGCTCAAATAGCAGCTTGGGATATTGATACGGATTGGGTTGATTACTTTTTTAAGCAATCAAATACCACTTCTCATAACTTAAGTATTGAAAATAGTGGTCAAAATGTATCTTCATTTACTTCATTAGGTTATTTTGAACAAGATGGTATCTTAGAAACTACTGGTTTAAAAAGGTTTACGTTGAGAAATAATATTAACGGTAAATCATCTAATAATAAATTCAAATACCAAGTAAACACTTCTTTTGGTTTTAGTAAAAACAATGAAGCAACTAATTTAGGTGAAGGAGCTATTAATAGAAATTATGTTTTAGGAGCTTTTATTTCTGCTCCATACGTGTCGCCAAGTATATACCAAGGTCCACGTTCAGCATTAAATTACTATAACACTACACCTGGATTATTGGCAACCCCTATCATGTTAATTGATAAGTTGCAACAGTATAAAAATCAAACGGATGAAATTCGTGTTGATGTAGCAACTGATTTTTCTTATGAGCTTTCTAAAGATTTAACTATTAGAACAAGACTTAACGGACAGTATTTAGACACTAGATTTTTCCAATCAGAATATCCGAATTCTTTTAATGGATTATTGTTTGCAGCTGCTGGACAAGATTTTAATGGTTTTGAAGACATTAACGCAAGAAGAGAATGGTATTTTAACAATTTATGGCAATTGGGTTACACAAAAGAGATCAATGACCATACTTTCAGTGCCAATGCTAATATGGAGTACAACCACTCAAGAACTTATAATAACAACTTTAGACAAAGAGGTTTGATCGAAGGTATATTTGTTCCAAATACAGGTGCTGGATATGCAGCTGATACAGGTACTAACGATTTCTATGTTCCTTCAATTTCTGCGTCTAATTTGAGAAATGATTTAATTTCTTATTTTGGAAACATTGAATACGATTACAAAAGTAAGTACGGATTATTAGGTACATTTAGAAGAGATGGATCTTCTCGTTTTATCGATGCTCAACAATGGGGTAATTTCTGGTCTGTTGGTGGTAGATGGAACATTGACGAAGAATCGTTTATGGATAATCTTACTTTTATTGATGTATTGAAATTAAGAGGTTCTTACGGTACAGTTGGTAACCAAAGAGTTGTAGGAGGTTCTGTTTTTGCAGGTATATCTCCACCGGCATTTGCTGATATTTATTCTATTGCAAACAATACATACAACGGTGGTACTGGGTATGGTATTAGTTTTGGTTATCCTGAATTGCAATGGGAGATTACTACTCAATGGAACACTGGTTTAGATTTTGAATTATTCAAAGGTAGATTGAGAGGAGCTGTTGATTACTATAATAGAGCAACTACAAAACAATTCTTGAGTAACCCAGTAACTTCTACTTCTGGAACATCATCATTAACTCAAAACGTTGATGTAACAGTTACTAATAAAGGTCTTGAATTGAATTTAGCCTATGACTTGATTAGAAATCCTGAAAATGATATGAAATTAACTATTAGAGCAAATGGATCTAAAAACACGAATGTTGTAAGTGATATTCTTGGTACTGGTGAAATCTTTGCTGGTGGTGGTTTATATGTAACAAAAAATGGCGGAAGTATTAATGAGCCTTTTGTGTTTAATTATCTAGGTGTAAATCCTGTTAATGGTAGATTGTTGTTTGAAGATAAAGATGGTAAACCAACTGAAAATCCTGTTCAAGCAGATAAAAAGGCAGCAGGTGTTAATAGTATCCCTGTTTATCAAGGTGGTTTTGGTTTTGACTTCAGTTATAAAGGTTTCTATGCTTCTACATTGTTTACTTATGCATTTGAAGTATCTCGATTTGATAGTGATTTGAGTAATTTATATAACGTGGGTAACATTGGACAATTTACAGTAGGTGCAGACATGTTAAATGCTTGGACTCCTACAAATACCAATACAAATGTTCCAGCTACCAATGCAAGTAACTTAGGATTAAGTGGAACTTCAAATCGATTTTTACGTGATGCTTCTTATATCCGTATGAGAAATATTCAAATCGGTTATAATGTTCCTCAAAAGTTCTTAAAAGATACTTTTATGAGTGCTCTTTCATTTTCACTTCAGGGTGAGAACTTGTTAACTTTTACAAAATGGGAAGGTTTTGATGTAGAAAGTGCTAGAACATTGGATGTTTATCAGTACCCAACTCCAAGATTATATACTTTTGGTGTAGATATTAAATTTTAATCAAAGAAATTATGAAAAGAATATTTGGAATTTTGTTAGTATCTTCGATACTATTTGTTTCATGTTCAGAAGAACTTTTGGAGCCTTTTACTCCTGGTTCACTTACTGAAGATGTAGCTATCAAGAAGAGTAGTGATTTAGTTAATTTGGTGAATTCATCAATGAATATTTTAACTAATAGAACGGAGTATGTTTTTTCTTCTATTTTTACAGATGAAGCAGCTCCTGGATCTCAGAATGGTGGTCAGGGTGTTAATTCTGATTACGTATTTTTGATGAATGTTGACAATGGTTCAGCTGGAGCAATTTGGCAAACTCAATATTTTGCTTTAGCAAGATTGAATAGAGTAATTACTTTTGCCGACAAGGTGGTGGCAACATCACCTGCTGATCAGCAATTAATCAATAGATCAAAAGCTGAGGCTTTGGTTTTAAGAGCTCTAGCGCATAGTAAAATTGTGTCTTATTTTTCTCCTAATCCTAAAGATGATGCCTCTTTAGCAGGTGTTTTAGCTGATAGAATTATTGCTACAACTGAAAAGCCATTAAGAGTTAACAATGCAGCTTTTTACAAATCTATTCATGCTGATTTAGATGCTGCAATAGCGATCTTTAATTCGAATTCTGCAACTGCATACGCAGCTGCTAACAGAACTTTCTATCCTTCTAGAGCCTTAGCTCAAGCTTTGAAAGCTCGTGTATACGCACTGAAAGGTGATTATACTAATGCAGAAGTTTTTGCGAATACAGTAATTAATTCTTCGGGAATAACTTTAGCAAATACGCAAGCTAGATACAATGCTGTTTTTCATACACACAATGAAGATCCTAATATAGAGGTTATCTTTAGATTGAAAAGAACAGTTCAGCAAAACAGTCAAGGGACTAACTTGCACAATGGATGGGCATCTGTTGCTAATAGAGTAAACGGATCGCCTTTTTACGAAGTAAGTAGATCTTTATACAATAGTTTAGCGGCTGTTTCTGGGGACTTTAGATTACCTACTACAGTTCATTTAACTGGTACAAGTGCTTCTCTTATAGATCCAAATTATGCTACTGCAACTGATGTAAGAAACTCTGATATTATTGTTTTACACAAACATGGTGGCCAAGCTGCTGCTACTTCAACAAATGGATTTAATCCTGATTTTATGGTAGCAAGACTTTCTGAAATGTATTTTATTAGAGCTGAAGCAAGAGTAGCTGCTCAAGATTTAGCGGGTGCAGCAGCAGCAATTAAAGCTGTAAGAGATGCTCGTTTTGCAACTGCACAGCCACTTCCAGTTTATGCAACTGCTCAAGCTGCATGGAAAGGTATTCTTGATGAAAGAAGATTGGAATTGTCTTTTGAAGGTTTTAGATTTATTGATTTGAAACGTATTGGAACTTTAGCTGGTGCTGGTCTAGAAAGAGATCCTTCAGAGTATAGTTCAAGTACTTGGAATTTTCCGGCGGCTAACCCTAGTAACCTACCTTTAAGTAGTACTAAATTTGCTTTGCCAATTCCTCAAGTAGAAATTACAGGAAATCCTGGTATTCAACAGAATACTGGTTATTAATTATTCATTAGAATAATTTTAAATACAACAGCAGTAAGCATTAGTTTACTGCTGTTTTTTTTATACCCATAGATCAATTACCTTTGTGTCTATAAATGAAAATCAATAATGCTATTTACAGATGAGAATTTATTTTGTCTTACTTTTTTTTACATGTACAACGCTGTTATTTTCTCAAAAAAGAATTAAACAAAATCTCGATTTTAATACCAAATACCAAAGTGCATTAGATACCACTAAATCGCGTCAGCCGCAAAAGATTGCTACTATTGACATGTATCATTTTATTACTTTAGAGAGAGATACTACTTACATAGACACCTCTTTGACCATTCAAAAAGAATACAGTCATAATTACTTACGAAGAGATACTTTTGGACTATTATCGTTCCCAAACGAGGGACAAACCTATAACACTTTACAATATAGTTTGACTGAAGTAAACCCTTTCCCAGAATTCGGTTTCAAAGCCAAGCATTTTAATTTTTTAGAAGCCAATCAAATTCGATATGCCTCAGTAGCGACTCCCGTAACTGAATTGTTTTTTAAATCTACCATGCAAAAAGGACAATTGGTGGATTCTTATATTGCTTTAAATACAGCACCCAACCTTAATTTTTCTATAGCTTATAAAGGGTTACGCTCTGTTGGGAAATACATCAATCAATTATCCAGTACAGGTAATTTTCGTTTTACGGTAAGTTACAATACGTTAAATAAAAGATATTTTCTTAATGCACATTATACCCAACAAGATATCTTAAATGAAGAGAATGGTGGATTAACCACGATTGACGATTTTGAAAGTGAAAATCCTGATTATAGAAACAGACAGCGATTAGAAGTCTTTTTAACCGATGCCAAATCCTTTCTTAAAGGAAAAAGAATATTTGTAGATCATAGTTTTATGGTGAATAAAAAACAAGGATCGAATAATTTGTATCTCAATCACCAATTCAATTACGAAAATAAGTTTTTTGAATACAATCAATTGACTGTACCATCAAGTGCTAATGGCGAAGTTGTTAATCGTTTTGGCGAATCATTTAAATCGAGCGAAATAAACGATCAAACACAGTACAACAAAATGTATAATAAAATCGGATTGACATATGAAAATACGACTCTAGGAAAGTTTCAGTTTTTTATTGATGATTTTAGATCCAATTATTATTACAATCAGATTCTTATTTTTGATAACCAAACAGTTCCTAACGTATTGAATCAAAAAATCAATACTGTAGGCGGTCAGTACCAATACCAAAAAAATAAATGGAACGGTAACTTTTTATTTTCCAGATCCATTACCAATCAGTCTTTGTCTAATCTAGAAGCAAAGATGCAATACGATTTAGATGAATCCAATCAATTTGTTTTACGCTATCAGAACACAAATAAATTAGCGAATAATAATTATAATTTACACCAAAGTAGTTATGTAGCTTATAATTGGTCTAATGACTTCAAGAATGAAAAAATGAACTCTTTATCAGCGACTGCGATTACACCTTTTGGATCCGTTTCAGCTCAATATTCCATTTTAAATGATCATTTATATTTTAATGATGTATCCTCAATAGCCCAAAAAAATATACAAACTCAAATTATTGCTCCGATACAATATGGCGAAACCATAAATTATCTTTCTTTAAAAATAAGTAAGGAGTTTCAGTTTGGCAAGTTTGCATTGGATAACACCTTCCTATATCAAAAAGTCAGACAAGATCAAGCTGTTCTGAATGTTCCTGAATTAGTCGCGAGAAATACCATTTATTTTACCGATTACTTTTTCAAAAAAGCATTGTTTTTACAAACAGGATTTGTATTTAATTATTTTAGTTCCTATTATGGTAACGAATATAATCCAATAGTGGGAGAGTTTTTTGTTCAAAGAGATAAGAAAATAGGTAATTTTCCTGTTCTAGATTTTTTTGTTAATGCAAAAATTCAAAGAACCAGAATTTATTTAAAAGCAGAACATTTTAACTCTTCTTTTACTGGTAATTCTTTTTATGCTAGTCCAAATAATCCTTATAGAGATTTTACTATTCGTTTTGGTTTGATTTGGAATTTTTTCGAGTAATTGAATAAGTTTATCGCTATATCAATTTGTAAACTACTAATATCAAATCCCAACAGTTCAATATACTTTTAAATTTGTAGCTTACTCCATACATTAAATTTTGTATCTTAGTTTTTCATTTAAAAAGCCCCCTGAATGAAAGAAGATTTTTTACACTATTTATGGAAATTCAAAAATTTTGAATGTACCAACTTAAAAACCACCTCTGGTCTTTCCATTACAATCCTACAAACTGGTCAGTATTTAGAAAAAGCTGGCCCCGACTTTTTCAATGCACAAATTGTAATTGCAGATCAAAAATGGGCTGGTAATGTAGAAATTCATTTAAAGACGTCGGATTGGTATTTGCATCATCATGAAATGGACTCTGCCTTTGATAATGTAATTTTACATGTGGTTTGGGAACATGACATTGAAATATATAGAGCTGATAATTCAGAGATACCGGTATTAGAATTACAAGATTATGTACATTCGACCACAAAACTCAATTACGATAATTTGCGTGCTACTAAAACATGGATCTTCTGCGAGAAGCAATTGGTACATGCGAATCAATTTCTTCTCGATAATTGGCTTGAGCGTTTGTTTTTTGAGCGTTTAGACCGAAAGTCAGTAGCAATCGAAGATCATTTGGTAGAATCTAATTCAGATTGGGAAGCGGTTTTATTTTGTTTGCTAGCTAAAAATTTCGGATTGAATACTAACGGTGATTCTTTTTTGCAAATTGCTAAATCTATTCCATTTTCGGTTATTAGAAAGGAATCATTTGAACTAAAAAATTTAGAAGCACTATTTTTTGGAATGGCTGGTCTTTTAGATTCAGATAAAGAAGATAGTTATTCAAATGATTTACAATTTAGGTATCAGTATTTAATGCATAAGTATCAATTGGAACAGCCAATGGTGGTACCACTAGAATTTTACAAACACCGACCAGACAATTTTCCTACAATTCGTTTAGCACAATTAGCAGCTATTTATTATCAAATTCCTAATTTATTCACCACGCTGATGGAGCTATCTTCCATGGAATCTATGTATCAATTGTTTCGTATTTCGCCATCAAACTATTGGAAAAACCATTTTGTTTTTGAGAAACAAAGTCCAGTAAAAACAAAGTTGATCTCTAAATCATTCATTGATTTAATAGTTATAAATACGCTAATTCCTGTGCGATTTGCTTATAATCAATCGTTAGGAATCGAGGAAACAGAGTCTTTACTCCAAATTATAAAATCAATTGCTCCAGAAAAGAATACTATTATTGATAAATTTAATTTTTTTGGTTTACCAACTCATAATGCATTTCAAACACAATCTTTGTTACAACTGAAGAAAGAGTATTGTAATAAAAGTAAGTGTTTGCAATGTCAAATTGGAATAGAATTGATAAAAGGGATTTGAAACTGTATTTTGTTGTAAATTTGTATCGACATGAGACTATTCAATCATTTAAAATTCTTTTTTGAAAAGCATGGATTCCATGTTTCATCGCGTTTAGCAGATGCACTTGGTATGCGAGCAAGTAGTGTACGGATATTTTTTATTTACTTATCTTGTGTAACAGTGGGTTTGTGGTTTGTGGTGTATTTAATTCTTGCTTTTTGGATGCGATTGAAAGATTTAATTCGAGCTAAACGATCTTCAGTTTTTGATTTATAGTTATAAAAAAAGCTCCATTTCTGGAGCTTTTTTTATAACTATATTAATCTATTCTTCTTTTTCATTATTTAATTTTGAACGGCTTTTACTGTAACCGAAATAAACTAAAACCCCAATAAGTAACCAAGCTCCAGAAAATAATTGGGCTTTATAACTTAGGTTAACCATCAAATACGTATTAATTAAAATTCCACAAACTGCAATTACGGGTAATGCAGGAACTTTAAATGTTCTCACTAAATCAGGTTGTTTTATTCTTAAGATCCAAACTGCGATACAAACCATTGTAAAGGCAAATAAAGTACCAAAACTAGTCATATCTGCTAGTTCATTAATTGGAGTAAAAGCAGCTACTACAGCAATAATTCCACCTAAAATCATTAAGTTGGTTTTAGGAGTTCCAGAAATTGGGTTTACTTTAGAGAAAACTTGTGGAATCAATCCATCTTTTGACATTCCTAGAAAGATTCTTGACTGACCCATAATCATTACCATTAATACAGATACTAGTCCTACTGTTGCAGCTATTGTTATAATTAAACCAGCCCAACCTTGTCCAGCAATATCAAAAGCGTATGCAACAGGTGCTTTGATCGCATCTGGATATTTTCCAAGTGGGTTAAAATCTTGGTAGTTCATCATTCCTGTTAATACTAATGAAACTAAAATATACAAGGTAGTACAAATTAATAAAGAAGCTATAATAGCAAAAGGAACATCTTTTTTAGGATTTATTGCTTCTCCAGCTTGAGTGGAAACCGCATCAAAACCTACATATGCAAAGAAAATCGCTGCTGCTCCAGATACAATTCCAGTAAATCCATAAGCATTATGAGTTGTTTCTTTTTCTATAATTTGAGTGGCTTCAGGTATAAAAGGAGACCAATTGTCTAGATTAATGAAAAATGCGCCTGCTATGATCACAAATAATACTGCTGAAACTTTCATTATTACAATCATGTTATTGGCTTTGGCCGCATTTTGAGTTCCTTTAATTAAAATAGATATTACAAATAATACAATTAGAAATGCAGGAAGATTCATTGAAAATCCCTCGCCAGTATAACTTGCGGGATCTGTAGTTAACCAATCAGGTAGCGATAGGCCAAATTTCAGAAGTAATTTATTAAAATAACCTGACCATGAAACGGCTACCGTCATAGAACCCATGGCATATTCTAAAATAAGCCCCCAGCCTATAATCCATGCAAAAATTTCTCCAATTGTTCCATAAGCGTAGGCGTAAGCAGAGCCTTCAACAGGAAGAATAGAAGCAAATTCAGAATAGCACAAGGCAGCAAAAACACAAGCAATACCTGCAATGATAAAGGATATTGCTAAAGCAGGTCCCGCATGGTAATAGGCTCCTGTCCCAGTTAGCACAAAAATCCCTCCTCCAATTATGGCACCAACACCAATTGCAGTTAAGCTCCATTTTCCCAGAACCTTTTTTAAATCACTTTTTTTCATATCAGCCTCAAAAGCCGAAATAGGTTTAACTCTCCAAATTGACATGGTTACGTAAGTTTTAGTTATTAGATTCCAAATGTATTGTTTTTTGCAAAAAAATAAAAACAATAATTGCTTTTAAAGTTATAAATGATCAATAAAAAATTAGAGTTGATTATTTTTTATGGAAAATTCACGTCCATTCATTTTTTAATTTATTTTTTACTATTTTTAAATACCTAAATTTAAATGTCCCAATCTATGAATTTCAAAAGGTTCTCCACGTATTTTAATTTTTCTAAATCACAACGATCTGGTCTTTTAGTTTTACTTGTTTTGATTGTTGTTTTACAGGCAATCTATTTTTTTGTTGATTTCAGTTTGCCAATAAATGAAAATCCTGAAAAAGAGAAATGGCTTGCAGTTCAAACGCATATAGACTCTTTAAAATCTACCACCTCAATTAAAGGTTCTAAATTATATCCTTTTAATCCTAATTTTATTTCAGATTATAAAGGATACAAATTAGGTATGACTTTGAATGAAATTGATAGACTGCTGTCCTTTCGGAAACAAAATAAATATGTCAATTCTGCCGAAGAATTTCAAAAGGTTACTGGAGTATCCGATTCTTTGTTAAATACAATGTCTCATTTCTTTAAGTTCCCTGATTGGGTGAATCGGAAAAAGAAATCGTATCAGAATTTAAATATTAGTAATTATGCTTTTGTAAAAAAGAAAAAAATAATTATCAAAGACATTAATTCGGCTACTTCCGAAGATTTAGAAAAAATTTACGGAATTGGAGAAGTAATCGCACAGCGGATCCTTAGTTATAAAGAGCGTTTAGGTGCTTTTGTTTCCATGGAACAATTGAATGAAGTATGGGGAATTTCTCCAGAAGTTGGAGCTAGTTTAAAGAGTCACTTTGAGATAAAGACTTATAACGGAATAAAAAAGGTAGCTATAAATAATGCTTCAATAAAAGAA
>CANHKZ010000053.1 GCA_947461425.1 Flavobacteriaceae bacterium
CTAAGCGCCATTAATCCTGGCATTTCAGCTTCTGCTAATTCAATTTCTTTTCTTCCCCAAGCCGCTAGAGAAATGTCTTTTACTTTGAAAGCCACATAAGGCATCGTTGCTGTACTCATTTATAGTATATTTGTTGTTGTAAAAATTTTTGCAAAATTACATAATAACTTATGATTTTAAAAACATTCCCTATACTTTTATGAATTGTTTAGGATGCTAATCTTTTAAAAATCAATAAAATAATTGAAATTTATTTCTTTTTGGAGCTATTCCCGCCATTCGTTTTATCTTTGCTGCTGAACCTCAGCAACAAAGGATGTCACTTCTGTCGGGGCTAAAACACGTTTTCGGTATGCCATTGTATAAAACCATTCAGCACAATTCCAACACACAAATCCTGATTTGGAATATCACCGAATCCTTTGAACAATTGAACCAAGAAGTTCAGTTGAACAAAAAAAATCAATTGCGCCTCAACGGAATGAAATCTGAAATGCACCAGCGCGCTTTTCTAAGCGTACGTAAATTATTGTTGCTAGCGGGTTATTCCGATTTTGATTTACAATATGATGCATTTGGAAAGCCTCATTTACATTCCGAAAATCGTCACAGGGAGTTTACCGAAGTGTCTATTACTCATTCCCACCACTTTTCGGCTATCATAGTAAGTAACGAGCCTATAGGTATAGACATCGAAATGCAACGTGAAATAATTCTGAAAATCGCTCACAAATTTGTCAATGAGGAAGAATTGAACCGACTTCAAAAAACTGACCTCAACGATTTCATCAAAAAACTAACCGTGAAATGGGGTGCCAAAGAGGCTATTTTCAAAATTAAAAGCGAAAAAGGCATCAGCTTTAAAGACCATATCAAAGTGGCTCCTTTCGAATTAAATGAAACACAAACTTCAGCCGATTTGAGTTTTAATGGCAAAAACGAAAAATTCACTATTCATTTTTCAGAACTAGATACTAATTTTACGTTGGTATATGCTTTTGAGAATAACAGTTCCATTCAACCAAAATCAGTATGTTAGAATTCTTTTTTTCACAATACAAAGAGTATCAGACCTATGATGTTGTCTTGGAAATAATTGCCGCTGTTTTGGGAATTGCCAGTGTTTGGTATGCTAAAAAAGATAATATCTTGGTTTTTCCAACTGGAATGATTAGCACCTTAATTTATGTGTATTTGCTTTGGAAATGGGTTTTATGGGGCGATATGATGATTAACTTCTATTATTTCGTCATGAGTATTTATGGTTGGTATTGTTGGACCCGAAAAAAGGAAGGTTCAGCTGAATTTCCTATAGCAGTAATTTCCAACATTGAAAAGCGCAATTCCTTATTTATCTTTATCTTTACAGTTGCATTTGTAGTCGCTGTGTACCACTATTTCAACAAATTCAATACTTGGTATGCCTACGTAGACACTTTTGTAACCGGAATTTTCTTTATCGGAATGTGGCTGATGGCCAAACGTAAAATAGAAAATTGGGTATTTTGGATTATTGGAGATATGATTTCTATTCCGTTGTATTTTGCAAAAGGATTGACTTTTACCAGTTTTCAATATGTAGTATTTACAATTGTTGCCGTTTACGGCTATTTAGAATGGAAGAAAACCTTAAACAGCTCCCAACAGGGGCTAAAAGAATACTAAAAATTGCCTTATTTGGTCCGGAAAGTACCGGTAAAACCACTTTGGCAAAACAATTGGCCGAACACTACAAAACCGATTGGGTACCTGAATTTGCAAGAGATTATCTCCAAGAAAAATGGGCCAAACACCAAGCACTTTGTGATGTAAACGATATGTTGCCAATCGCATACGGACAAACACAACTCGAAAACGAAAAAACAGCAACAGCTAATCAATATCTTTTTTGCGACACTAATTTAATGGTGACCAAAGTATTTTCAGAAGTGTATTATAACTATTGCGACCCTTTGTTAGATCGAGCGGCTCGTGAACACGAATACGATTTATTTTTCTTAACCAATATTGACGTACCTTGGGAAAAAGACGATTTGCGTGATAAACCCGAAGGACGCGAAACCGTTTTTAGCGTTTTCAAACAATCGTTAATTGACTACAACAAACCCTTCATCACGCTTTCAGGCGATGCGAGCTTACGCTTGAAAAAAGCTATTTCTATTATTGATAATTTGACTTTAGCATTACAAAAAGGGCAATCTTCTTTGGAGTTTGTTCAAATGTATCTTAAAGGAATAAGTAAATAATCCTTAGAAAAGAAAATGAATAGAGATCTACTTATAACCGAACTTACATTTAAAGCCGTCCGCAGTAGCGGAGCGGGTGGACAAAACGTGAATAAAGTGTCTACGAAAGTCGTTTTAACCTTTGACTTAAATAAATCGCAAGGACTTTCAGAAATAGAAAAAGCACTATTGGTTATCAATCTCAATTCAAGATTAACTTCAGAAAATGTTTTAATTTTAAACTGTGACGAAGATAGAAGTCAGCTCAAAAACAAGGAAATTGTCACCAAAAGATTTTTGGAACTCATCAAAAAAGGACTCTTTGTACCCAAAGAAAGAAAGGCAACCAAAGTTCCTAGGGCGGCTATCCGAAAAAGAATCAATAACAAAAAGAACCTTGGCGAAATCAAAAAATCAAGAAGGAAACCCAATTTAGATTAGTTGTATTACTCAACACAAATTTCACGGATTTTTTTGAAATTAAAATTGATTTTTGAAATTGCCATTGCTATTGAAATTGAATTTTCTATATTTGCCCCGTCTCAAGGGGTGCTCTAAATAACGAGCTGAGATTATACCCAATGAACCTGAGCAGGTAATGCTGCTAAGGGAAAACAGACCAAAAATTAATGTAAACGTTAATCTTGAGGTCTAGAGTATTCATTTAATTTTTTAAACAAGAATAATTTACCCCTGTTATTCGTAATCTTTTTACGAATGAAAATTGTATTATTCAAAACGAGCCAAACGAGATTGTTTGTAAGCTCATTACTAGTATTTACATTAGCATCTTTTGCCCAAGAAAAGACAAAAGACACTGCTCGAGTAAATCAACTCGACGAAGTATTAATCTCGGCAATTCGGGTGACTTCAAAAACGCCGGTTAGTTTTAGCAACCTTTCCAAAAAGGAAATTAAAACCCGTAATTTAGGACAAGACATTCCGATTTTAATGAATTACATGCCATCAGTAGTAACTACTTCTGATGCTGGAAATGGGGTTGGTTACACCGGAATTCGCGTTCGCGGAAGCGATGCAACTCGTGTCAATGTAACCATCAACGGAATTCCGTACAACGACTCTGAAAGTCATGGAACATTTTGGGTCAACATGCCTGATTTTGCCTCTTCACTTCAAAGTATCCAATTACAGCGTGGGGTAGGAACTTCTACCAATGGCGCAGGTGCTTTTGGCGCCAGCTTGAATATGTTAACTAATTCCTATTCCGAGAAAGCGTTTGGAGAAATATCGAATTCTTTTGGGAGTTTCAACACTAAAAAGCATACGGTAAAATTCAGTACTGGTTTACTCAACAATCGATTTGAATTAGCCGGGAGATTGTCCAAACTGGAATCTGATGGGTATGTTGACAGAGCAAGTTCTGATTTAAAATCTTATTTTTTACAAGGAACTTATGTGGGTAAAACAAGTTTGATAAAAGCTTTGGTTTTTGGTGGAACTGAAAAAACCTACCAATCGTGGAACGGAATTGATGGCGAAACTTTGTTGACCAATAGAACTTTTAATTCAGCTGGGATTTTTACCGACGAAACGGGACAAACACGTTTTTATGACAATGAAACCGATAATTACCAACAAGATCATTACCAATTGCATTGGAACGAAAAAATTGCTGCTAATTGGAACACCAATCTGGCATTTCATTACACAAAAGGGAGCGGTTATTTTGAAAACTATAAAGAAGATGCGGATTTCAATGATTATGGTTTACGTCCTTTTTTAATAAATGGAGCAACTATAAACACAACTGATTTAGTTCGCCAAAAGTGGTTGGACAATAATTTTTATGGAACTACATTCTCTGCTAATTACGAGTCCGAAAAAGTAGATTTGTTTTTAGGAGGCGGAATTAATAAATACGAAGGTGATCATTTTGGCAAGGTTGTTTGGGCTCGTTTTGCCTCGCAATCAGAATTAGAAAATCACTATTATGAGGATACGGCAACAAAAACGGATGGTAACTTATACACCAAAATCAATTATCAAGCTACAAAAAATATAAGCCTTTTTGGTGATATACAAATTAGAAATGTAAACTACAAATCCAATGCTGTTGAAACGGGATTAGTAAATGATACCTTTAGTTTTTTTAATCCAAAAGCAGGGTTAAATTACACTTTAAACAACAAAAGTAATTTGTATTTTTCTTTTGCAAGAGCCAATAGAGAACCTAACCGCACAGACTATGTAGGAGGCAATGTAAGACCTGAAAAATTAAACGATTATGAATTAGGTTGGCGGTTTACCTCAAACAAATTGCAATTGAATTCCAACTTATATTACATGGCTTACCGAGACCAACTTATATTGACAGGCACACTTGATGATGTGGGAAATCCAATTCGATCCAATAGCGAAAAGAGTTTTCGCTTAGGATTAGAAGTTGATGCTAATTGGATGATTAATAATCAGTTAAGTATTCGTCCAAATTTTAGCTTAAGCCAAAATAAGAATGTTGACTTGAATGTTGACGGACAAAATTTTGGTACTACAGACATCTCTTTTTCTCCATCGTTAATTGCTGGAAATAGCATAATCTACCAACCTGTAGCGCAAGTTCAAATTGTATGGTTGCAAAAATATGTGGGTTCTCAATTCATGAACAATTTAGAATCAGCAGTTGCCACACTCGATGCGTATTTCGTAAACGATTTGAATATTTCTTACGAAATAAAACCAAAAACGATATTTAAAACAATAGAGTTCAATGCATTAATCAACAATATATTCAACCATAAATATATATCCAACGGTTACATGTGGGATATCTATCCATATTACTACCCACAAGCTGGAACTAATTTCCTAGCAGGAGTTACGTTTAAGTTTTAAATTATTTTAAAAAATCCTGGCCATCAAGTCGGGATTTTTTAATTATAAATTCGAAGTACATTCCCGTTAACTTCCACTCGGTATTGTTTCATTGGGTATTGCAAATTTCCTTGACCTGTAAACAAACTATAGGTTTTACTATCACAAGGGCAAACCGCTTCAATTCCGTTAATAGTCATTGTAGAACACGAACTAAGAGTTTGATTAGGACAAGCCGCATCAAAAGCATTGTAGCCACTTCCAGTATTAAAAATAATAAGTCCCTTCACTCCTTTTCCAGCATAATAAATGGCATTACTCGGGTACTGAAGATTGGAATACAAAGGCAAATTCATATTGATATCTACAGTAAAAGAATAATTAGGAATAAAAGGATTGTTGTTAACTGGTCCGTTATTCGAACACGAAAAAAGTAGGGTGGAAAGCAAAGTCAAAAAGAACAATTTTTTCATTATTTTAAGTATTTGGAAGAAAAGAATTAGTTAAACAAATTTAATTTATTTACATTTGATATAGATTGTAAGAGGGAATATATTTACAATCTATTTAAAATAATACTATCTTTGTGGAAAGAAATCCCGTCCTGATGGGATTTTTTCTATTTTATATAAACGATGAAATTATGAGCACAGTATCTTATTACACCGCAGAAGGATTAAAAAAATTACGAGAAGAATTAGACCATTTAAAAAGCGTGATGCGCCCAAAAGCATCGCAAGATATTGCCGAAGCAAGAGACAAAGGTGATTTGTCTGAAAATGCGGAATATGACGCGGCAAAAGAAGCACAAGGCATGTTAGAAATGCGTATTGCTAAATTAGAAGAAATTCATTCTAATGCACGATTGATTGATGAAACTCATTTAGATGTTTCTAAAGTATTGGTGTTATCTAATGTTAAAATCAAAAACCAATCTAACGGCATGGAAATGGTATACACATTAGTTGCTGAAAGTGAAGCCGATTTAAAAACTGGGAAAATTTCTGTAACCTCTCCAATTGGAAAAGGTTTGTTAGGAAAATCAGTTGGGGAATTTGCTGAAATCACGGTGCCAAATGGTATTTTGAAATTTGAAATTTTAGAAATTACAAGAGACTAATTAAGCCCAATGAGTTCTATTTTCACCCAAATCGTAAACGGAGAAATACCTTGTTATACAATTGCAGAAGAAGCTAATTTCTTAGCTTTTTTGGATGTAAATCCGAATGCAAAAGGACATACACTTTGTATCCCAAAACAAGAAATTGACCAACTTTTTGAAATAGACGATGAATTGTATTTGGGTTTGATGCAATTTTCTAAAAAGATAGCTACTGCCTTACAAAAAACTGTGCCTTGCAAACGGATCGGAATGGCGGCAATTGGTTTAGAAGTACCTCATGCTCACATTCACTTAATTCCATTGAACGAAATGGACGAAATGCGTTTCCAAAATAAAGTCACCATGACCAAGGAAGAATTTGAGGCTTTAGCAAAAAGTATTCAAAGTAATTTATAACAAACAAAATGTCTCTAAATATAGAGACACTTTTGTTTTAGAATTAATACTACAGATGAAAAATACCCTCTTATTTTTATCTTTCTTTTTACACTTTTTAAGCTTTGGACAAGAACAAAACCATTCCCTTTTGATTGACGAGAAAATGGCTTCGATTCCTTCCGAAAAAACACAAAACACGGCAGACATTGCCTGTTTTATTAATTCCAATTTCAAAACCGAAACCGAAAAAATTAGAGCGGTTTTCTATTGGACAGCCGCCAATATTCGCTATGATATTGCGAGTATTTCAAGCGTTCCCACCCAAGAAACCTCACAAGACAGAATCACCAAAACACTACAAACCCGCAAAGGAGTTTGTGCTGATTATTCTTTAATTTTTAATGAAATAGCAAATTTGGTGAGTATAAAATCCTTTGTAGTTCATGGCTACACAAAACAGAATGGCAAAATAAACAACTTGTCACACGCTTGGTGCGCTGCTAAAATTGATTCTAAATGGTATTTATTTGACCCAACTTGGGGTGCGGGCTATGTAAATAATAAAACTTTTACCCAAAAACTGAATAACAACTATTTCAAAGTCAATCCGGCACAGCTGATTGCGTCTCACATGCCTTTTGATTTTTTATGGCAGTTTCTAAACAACCCCATTACCAATCAAGAATTTATAGAAGGTAAAACTCCAACTAATGAACCTAAATACGATTTCAGTAGCGAAATTGCCAAATACGAATCTTTGCCTTATAAAGACCAATTATTTGAGATGATACAAAGGATTGAAAAAAACGGCATAAAAAATCAGCTAATTTTGGAAGCATACAATCATGCAAAAAAGTCGTGGACAGTAGAACGTGAAAATGAAATTAGCACTAAATACAATCAAATCGTTAGTGATTTTAACGAAGCTATCAATGAATTGAATGACTTTGTTTATTACAGAAACAACAATTTCAAACCCAACCTACCCAATAAAGAAATCAAAGCGATGATTCAAATTCCAAATGAGAAATTAAAAAAATGCCAAGAGTCCATTTATAAAATCGGTGGTACAAATAGAGGAAATACAACCAATATCAACAATTTAAGAAAACAGATTGCGGATGCTTTAGCTCAATCGGAAATACACTTGCAATTTGTAAACAAATATTTTGAGTAAAAGCACTTTATTTAGCAAAACGATGTTTTCTAAAATAATTTGGACTGGAACACGCTAATCTAAAAGGCTTTTATAACTCAATTGTATTGTACTTCCGTTACCTATTTCAGACTGAACTACTTTGATAAGCCCTTTATGGTATTCTTCCACAATTCGTTTAGTCAAAGAAAGTCCTAAACCCCAACCTCTTTTTTTAGTGGTAAATCCTGGTTCAAATATGGTTTTGAATTGATTTTTAGGAATTCCCCTTCCCGTGTCTCGAACCATAATTTTTACCCAATCTCCATCTTGTTCAATAACCAAATCTAAATAGCCTTTCCCCTTCATGGCATCAATGGCATTTTTGACTAAGTTTTCAATAGTCCAACTGTGCAATGTAGCATTAAACATTACAAAAACAGGGAATTCAGGCGCCTTAAAAGAAAACACCACTTGTTTTGAAAAACGAGATTGTAGATAAACAAATGTTTCCTTTGTGGCTAAAATAATATCTTGCTTTTCTAATTTGGGTTTCGAACCAATTTTAGAAAAACGATCTGTAATAGTTTGCAATCGCTCAATGTCTTTTTCGATTTCCAGCGTGGTAGATTCCGAAACATTTTCAGCTTTTAACAATTCGACCCAACCAATTAAAGACGAAAGAGGCGTTCCTATTTGGTGTGCCGTTTCTTTAGCCATTCCCGCCCAAAGTTTGTTTTGAGTCGCCATTTTGGTACTTCTATAAAAGTTATACACCAAAGCGGCAAACAAGACGATAATTAATAACAAAGCAACAGGATAATATTTTAATTTGTTCAACAACTCGGAATTGCCGTAATACAGTTTTTGATACTTCCCAGGCGCATACTCAATTACAATCGGGTCATTTTCGTTTTTAAGATTCGCTAAAAATCGAAATGACTCTGATTTACTTTCAATAATTATACTATCAATATTTATCGCATTAATGATCTTGTTATTTTCGGTCAAAATAATTGGAATGGAAGAATTAGTGCTGAAAATTTGAAGTGGCAATTCCACATCGGTATTTTCATCCGCATTGATCAATGATTTTTGAGCCTTGGCCCAAAGATTCATCTTTAAACGTTCTTCATTTTTGAAAATTTGAAAAAAAGTATAGGTATTCCAAAGTATCAATGATATAATACAAAAAGAAGCCAAGATGATGAACCAGCGCGTAGTGTTGCGTCTATCCGAAAAAAACATAGATTCAATTTAGATTATAAATGTAACGAAATAATTTGAAAAACATTTTAAGCCTTCGCTAAAGAAAAAATTAATGATGTCAAAAAAAGACCTCTTGCCTAGAAAAGAAGAAGTTAGTATATTTGTAAATCTAAAGAAGCAATAAACTTAAAAAATTATACAGATGGAAGTTACAGGAAGAGTAAAAATGATTGACCAAACTAAAGAAGTAGGTTCTGGTGGTTTCAAAAAAAGAGATATTGTTGTTACTACTGACGAACAATACCCGCAACATATTTTGGTGCAATTTGTACAAGACAAATGTGACTTATTGAATAATTTTCAAGTAGGTGAGCAGGTTAAAATCGATATCAACTTAAGAGGTCGTGAATGGACTAACCAACAAGGTGAAACAGTTTATTTCAATACTATTCAAGGGTGGAGAATTGGAAAATTACAAGCTGAAGCATCTTCTAATAATGCGTCAACTCCTCCAATGCCGACCGCAGAAACTTTTGCTCCTGCAACCAATTTAAATGAAGAAGAGCCAGACGATTTGCCGTTTTAATCTTTCTAGATATTCACAAAAACCCGACTCTTAGGCGTCGGGTTTTTTATTTACATTTGTAATTCACAAATACTACCAAGCGATGAACTGGGAACAACTTTTATCATTAAAAAGACAAGGCGACAAAGCCAAAAGACTGCGCGTAGAACAAGACGATACCCGTCTAGGGTTTGAAGTGGATTACGACCGTATCATCTTTTCGGCGGCGTTTAGAAGTTTGCAAGATAAAACCCAAGTCATCCCACTTTCCAAAACCGATTTTGTACACACCCGATTAACACATAGTCTAGAAGTTTCGGTGGTGGGGCGTTCTTTAGGCCGATTAGTAGGAAAAAAAATTCTAGAAAAATACCCGCATTTAAAAGAAGTTCACGGCTACCATATGAATGATTTTGGGGCTATTGTTGCCGCTGCTTCATTGGCACACGATATTGGAAATCCGCCTTTTGGGCATTCCGGTGAAAAAGCCATTGGTGAATATTTTTCTATTGGAAAGGGACAACAATACAAAGACCAACTCAGTCCAAAACAATGGCAAGATTTAATTGATTTTGAGGGCAACGCTAATGGATTTTCGGTTTTAACAGCCAATCGTCCAGGTATTGAAGGAGGTTTAAGAATTTCATTTGCAACCTTAGGCGCTTTTATGAAATATCCTAAAGAAAGTTTGCCTAAAAAACCAACTAAAAATATTGCCGACAAAAAATACGGGTTTTTCCAAAGTGATAAAAATTTCTTTGAAGAAGTAGCCGAAGAGATGGGTTTGATTCCAAATAAATCAGGGAAAGATATTGGTTTTGAAAGACATCCGCTAGCTTATTTGGTAGAAGCAGCAGATGATATTTGCTACACTATTATTGATTTTGAAGACGGAATCAATTTAGGATTAGTTCAGGAAGAATATGCCTTAGAATATTTAATCAAATTAGTTAAAGATTCAATTGATAGTGTCAAATACAGCACTTTAAACACTAAAGAAGATCGAATAAGTTACTTGAGAGCATTAGCCATTGGCAGTTTAATTAACGATGCGGTTCGGGTTTTTATCGAAAATGAAGAAGCTATTTTAGCTGGAAAATTTCCGTATGCTTTAACTGATAAAAGCAAGTACAAAGCACAAATGGACGACATTATTAAATTGAGTGTAAAAAATATTTATCAAAGTCGTGAAGTCATCGAAAAAGAAATTGTGGGATACCAAATTATCCAAACCTTATTGGATAAATTCATTTATGCGATGAACAATAAATTCAATGGGACGGCTTCTAATTATGACCAATTAATTCTAAAAATGTTACCTGAAAAACACGATGTAGAAAAAGAAAATCTATACGACCGATTGCTACACATTTGTCATTACGTTTCAATGCTTACAGACGGCAATGCTTTGGAATTATTTGAAATGATTAACGGCACAAAAAAAACCTAATTAGTACTTAATTAGGTTTATGTTTTATAGAAACTTTAAATTACTTCACTCGAATCACAAAATAATTTTTCTTTCCACTTTGCAAAAGCACAAATTGGTTATTAATTAAATCGTTGTTTGAAAGTTGGTATTCTTCTGTTATTTTTTCTTTATTAACCGAAATAGAATTGGCCGTTAAAGCTCTTCTAGCTTCTCCATTGGATTTAAAGAACCCTGTTTTTTCATTTAAAACCGTTACAATATCCAAACCCGTTTCGAGTTCGCTTTTATCAATTTCAGCCTGAGGAACTCCGTCAAAAACTTCTAAGAAAGTCGCTTCATCCAATTGTTTCAAATCATCCGCCGAAGCATTTCCGAAAAGAATATTCGAAGCCTTAATCGCTTTGTCCAATTCTTCTGTAGAATGAACTAAAGTCGTAACTTCTTCTGCCAATCTTCTTTGTAACACTCGCAAATGCGGAGCTACTTGATGTTCAACAATTAAAGTGTCAATAGTAGCTTTATCTAAAAAAGTGAAAATTTTAATGTACTTCTCTGCATCCACATCAGTAGTATTCAGCCAAAATTGGTAAAATTTGTATACCGAAGTTTTATCCACTGTTAACCAAACATTTCCGCCTTCTGATTTTCCAAATTTAGAGCCGTCGGCCTTAGTAATCAAAGGGCAAGTCATGGCGTAGGCTTTAGCACCTTCGGCATTCATACGACGAACCAATTCTGTTCCTGTAGTAATATTTCCCCATTGATCTGAACCTCCCATTTGTAACAAACAGTTGTATTCTTTGTGCAAATGATAAAAATCGTATCCTTGAATTAATTGGTAAGTAAACTCTGTAAACGACATTCCCTCGCCTTCGCCAGACAAACGTTTCTTGACAGAATCTTTTGCCATCATGTAGTTTACGGTAATACGTTTGCCCACATCACGCGCAAAATTGATGAATGACAAATCCTTCATCCAATCGTAGTTATTCACTAAAACAGCAGCATTCACTTCTTTCGAGTTAAAATCCAAGAAACGAGAAAGCACCGCTTTGATTCCCTCTACATTGTGTGCCAAAGTCGCTTCGTCTAGCAAATTTCTCTCATCTGATTTTCCTGATGGATCTCCAATCATACCTGTTGCACCTCCTACCAAAGCAATCGGTTTATGCCCAAAATTTTTCAAATGAACTAACAATAGAATCGGCACTAAACTTCCTATATGCAATGAATCAGATGTCGGATCAAATCCAATATAAGTCGCAGTCATTTCTTTCAAAAGTTGTTCTTCGGTTCCCGGCATGATGTCATGAACCAAGCCACGCCATTGTAATTCCTCTACTAAATTTTTCATTTTGACAATCAATTTACGCAAAGATAGAAATTTCAATGGCAATGGCAATTGCATCATCAAAATTCAATGGCAATTGCAAAAATCAATTTCAATAGCAAAAATCAAAATTCAATTCTGTTTAATCCTAAATGAAAAAATAAAAACTAAATGAACTTTGCGACTTCGCGTCTTCGTGGCAACAGCAAAAAAAAGTATCTTTACCAGATGATATTAGTGACTGGTGGAACAGGTTTAGTTGGTGCACATCTCTTACTTAATTTAGTAGAGAAAGGTGAAAGCGTACGCGCAATTTATCGAACTGCAACTTCCATTGAAAAATCCAAAAACCTATTTTCAATCTATCAAAAATCCCATTTATTTGAAAAAATTGAATGGGTTGAAGCGGATATTCTCGATATTCCATCCTTAGAAATTGCTTTTCAAAATGTTGATTTTGTGTATCACTGCGCCGCTTTAATTTCGTTTGACCCAAAAGACGAAGATGTCATTCGGAAAACGAATATTGAAGGCACCGCTAACATCGTTAATTTTTCCTTGGCCTACAACATAAAAAAAATGCTGTTTGTGAGTTCGATAGCTGCTTTAGGAAATCCAAATACAGCGGAAACCATAATTACTGAAACCACCGAATGGAATCCGGAAAAACCGCATAGCGATTACGCCATCTCAAAATATGGTGCCGAAATGGAAGTGTGGCGAGGCCAACAAGAAGGCTTGCAGGTACTCATTGTCAACCCTGGAGTAATTCTAGGACCTGGATTTCCAGAACAAGGAAGTGGCGCTTTGTTTTCGGCTGTTGCCAAAGGACTTTCGTTTTATACGCTTGGCACAACTGGATTTATTGCGGTTACTGATGTAATCGAAGCAACTGTCCAATTGATGAATAGCAACATCAAAAACGAACGATTTACCCTAATTGAAAATAACTATTCTTTTAAGGAAATTCTAGATTGTATTGCTGATAGCATGCAATTAAAACGTCCCAAATGGCAAGCTACACCATTTTTGATGAAAGTGTTTTGGAGAATCGATTGGTTTTTAGCTACTTTTTTCTTTCAAAAAAGAAAACTTTCA
>CANHKZ010000054.1 GCA_947461425.1 Flavobacteriaceae bacterium
AAATCAAAATAACTAAAATCATGAATACATTAATTAAAATTTTATTTTTATTTTTTATTTTAAAGTCTGAATTAGTATATACTCAAGAAATTAAAAAAATTGAGGTAGTTTTAACAGGCTATAATAAATTTAAAGCAGGAGGAAAGTATAAAGATTTTTTTAAAGCTACCCATTTTCAAAATGAAAAAAAATACAATACCAGTATTTCAGGATATTTACTAAATGACCCTTCAATCCCATTTTTAGCCGTGCTTCATCCATATGGATACTACAAAGAGGAAGAAAAATTTCCAAATTTTGTAAAAGTTCAAAAAATAAATGCTATAGTGAGTTTGAGAGAATATCAATATGACAAAATTATATATTATGTTGTTGAAGATATAGTTACAAAATAATACAATTAATGAATAAAACAATTAATGATGTTAGTACGAGCTTATTTGCTTGGTTAATAATTCTGATTCTTATTTAAATTACACTTTTCTACTTTATAACTATGAAATTAAATCAAATATTATTAGCATTTTTTTTACTAATATTCATCAATTGTAGATCTCAAACAATACAAAATAAAAAGTTTATAGTTATTGAATTGTCAAATATATCATACAGTAAAATCCCCCCCGCTGCCGCGCGAATCCTTTTTCGTGGTAAAGGGTAACAATAACAGGGCAACCGAAAACTGTAACAAAAAGTAGGTGTAATAAAAAAGCGGATAGCTTTAGGCACGGATTGCAAATCCGCGTTATCGGGGTAGCTGCAACACGTTACTGGCAAGCATACGACTGAATAGCATAAACAGACAGAAATGAGTAAAATAAAATTTATAAAGCTGACATTCATATTTACTTTGACACTTGGTTTAATATCTTGCAATCAAGAGATAAAATCAAATAATCAGACTGCCAAATCTATTGAAAAGACTGATACTATAATTGTAAAGCAGAAAAACGACTTGAACAAATCTTATGAAGTTGGTTTTTTATCAAAATCTTATTCTTATTATTGGCTAGCAGGTCATGACACTTTGGATTTTTCAGTAAATGCTATAGAATATGAAAAAGACAGCACTCTACATTTAAGCATAAATCATAAAAACTCAATGATTGTTACAAAAGCATTAACTAAAATAAACGAATGTTTACCTCACATTAAAGAAGACTTCTACTTGACAAAACTCAATTCACTTTATTTTAGAGAGCCAATTTATTATTTTGATTTAGTCAAAGAACTTTCAACAGAATACGAAAAACAATTTGGACGGAAAAACATCAGTTATGAGAAATTAAACCAGTTTCTTTTAAAATCAAACCTGAATAAACAACTTGACAACTTTGTAAGTCCACTAGACAAGAAAATTAGAAAATATAGCATTGAGAAATTCCATTTAATGGGAAAAAAATATTTTGGGGAATACTTGACAAATGTTGACTTGACAGAATATCCAGAATTTGCAATGGACGGTATGGGTATTGAGATTCAACTTGAAAATGAAAAGTTCCAAACCTCGCACCATCGCAAAGCCCGAAAACGTTAGCTGCAAGTTTATTGAAAAAAAGACGTAAATAATTAAAAGATGAAAAGATTTTTTCTAATACTATTTCTTTCTCCTTTTTGCTTAGTATTTAGTCAGAAGTTGAAATTTGACATAATGGCTCAATACTCAATTTCTAATGAAAATTCAACTTTTGAAAGAAGTTGTTATGGAATATCTTCAAACGACAATTATTTAATGCAAATAATAAATCAATATGACGGACAACAAGTAGCTAAAGTTTATGATTTAAAATCATTAAAAAGTCACGAATTCATAATTACAGAATCAAAGTCTGAAAATGATATAAAAAACTATGAATTTACATATTCCAAAACTCTTGCATTTGAGAGAAAGATAGCAGGAAATGTTTATTTTGACTTTCAAAGTGTTTCTATTATAGAAAATATTGAAACCGTAAAACTAAGTTTATATAAAAACAAATCAAAAACTAAAATCATAAATAGTTTTGAATTAAAAATTATTAAATCTGAACTTAATTTATTTCCACTATTTCGCTTTACTTGCTTACATCCATCAGAATTCATAACAGAACTTTCTTATGCTGGTTCTGGTTTAGTTACTAATTGCACTTCCGAAAATGGTTTGAAAAATTATACGCTAAAAACTTTCGAAGAAGCGAACATTGAATTGACAATACCGAATTAAAAATACCGCTAACAGCAGTTTGGCAAGATTGCGAATTTTGTAGTAAATTCACGTTTGCATTTAGCAAGGAATTTTGTCTTTAGTGGGGAATAAACGGTTAGGAGGTTAGCAACCTCGCCAGCGCCCGAAAGTTATGCAACATATTGCGTGAAAATCAAAAATAACAGAAAATGAAAAATAAATTATTTCTAAACGTATTCCTTTTAATAATTCTGAATTCTTGTAAAGAACCAATTGTTACTTTTGAGGAAGCTCAACCAAAAAATATAAAAGCAATTAATGCTTTTCCGGAAAAAATTATAGGTAATTATTACAATACCGAAAACAAAACTGAAATAACAATTTCAAAGTATTCGATTTTAAAAAAAATGATTATTGAAGATACTTTAAAAATAAGTGAAATCGACACAAATGAAGTTATTAAAAATGATAGTTTGTTTAACACTAAAACCAAAGAAAAATATAAAATAAAGAGAGTTAATGACACTTTATTTTCAAATTATATTTATTCGGATACAATTTTTACCATAAACAAACAAAATGTTTTGAAAAAGTTTAAAGGCTATTTCTTCCTAAACAAACTGATTGACAAAACAGGATTTTGGGAAGTTGAAAAACTACATTTGACAAAAGGAGTTTTAACAATTAACGGAATAGAAACTGAAAACGAATTAGAGTTGTTGCAATCTATAACTGAAACTAAAATGGATACGATAAAACCTTTCAGAATAAAACCAACAAAAAAACAATTCAAAGAGTTCATTAAAAAGAATGGATTTACAAATGGTGAAATATATGTGAAAAAGTAAAAATACAATCACACAACAGCCTTTTGACTTAATGCCAAAACAGCCTCAAAATTTATCACTTAAAAAAATTAAAAACATAAATAAATTTTTAGTATTTTTATACAGCTTAAAAACTTAGCATTCATATTAATTAATTAGTGTCTTAAAAATGAAAGAATTTATCACAAAATGGTATCCCCTTATACTAGCCTTTATTTGTATGTTGTATTCAATAGGACTAGCTATTGCAGGGAGATTTGATGAAGCTCAATATTCTGCTCACTGGCCAGGCACCATATTATTATTCGCAATAGCAATCCGTCAAAGAAGAAAATCATGAGTATAGGATTTTTCATCGTAGGTTTTATAATTTTCTCAGTGTATATTTATTTTACATTGTGGAACATCTATTACAGCGGTAAAAAACAAGCTGAAGAAAATTATCCCTACTTAAATAAAAAAAATGTTTCCCAAAATAAGGAAACAAAGAAAGATATTGAAAGCGATGGCCTGTAAACTTAAAAAGCTGACTCTAGATTTCTAGAAAACTAGATGCTGAAACAGCTTCAAAATCCATTCGACAAGCTGAAATAAGTTGAGCCTGACAAAAATTATAATAAAAAACCTGCAACAATTTGCAGGTTTTAATTTTTAATATGGTTTTTTAATTCCCCGCTGCTGCTCAAATCTTTCTCGTGGTACTATTATAACAACACAATCCTTGACACCTAAATTTATGGTTCGAAGAATCCTTTTCATAATGGTTATTGTAATTGGTCTTGTATCCTGCAAAACCAATCAGATGGTCAATAATCATCGAGTGGGCAAATGGATTACTATAGACACATTAGATGAAATCTACACTGTCAAAGGACGATATCGTAAAGGAGAAGAAGTAGGCGCTTGGAAACACTACCGCAAAGGAATACTAGTTAAAAAAGAAAAATACCATGCTAACACTTCCCGCTTGACTTTCTATTATCCTAATGGAAAAATCATGAAAAAAGGCCATACTCAACTAGACCAAAATGAACAAGAAGACCATTGGTATTATTTTGGAGATTGGTATTTTTATACTGATGCGGGACAACTCGATTCTGTAAAAACGTATAAAAAAGAAGAGTATAAATAATTGATAACTCCTTTTTTGTATTTTTGAATATAATTTTACCCTAATGAACTTAATTGACCTACATTTCAAAGACATTCTCACTTTATGCAAAACGCACAAGGTAAAGTCCTTGTATGGCTTTGGTTCTGTTTATACCGATCAATTCAATGCCGAGAGCGACGTCGATTTGGTAGTGGATTTTGAAAATATTGATGTTTTAGAATATGGAGATAATTATTATGATTTAAAATTTTCTCTTGAAACTGTATTGAAAAGAAAGGTAGATTTATTAGAAGAAAAAGCGGTGAAAAATCCTTATTTCAAGCAATCATTAAATCAAAACAAAGTATTGATTTATGGATAATTCAATCAAAACATGGTTGTATGATATTCTAAATTCAATCCATGAAATTGAGAGTTACTTTGTTGAAACTCCTAAAATATTTGAAAATTATCAGGCCGATTTAAGGACGAAAAGAGCAATCGAGAGAAATATTGAAATCATTGGCGAAGCTATGAACCGAATTCTAAAAGAAAATAGCGGCTTTGAAATTTCAAATTCCAGAAAAATAGTGGATGTAAGAAACCGAATCATTCATGGCTACGACTCTGTTTCAGATGATGTGATATGGGGAATTGTAATTAAGAATTTACCTGTATTAAAAACTGAAGTAACCTATTTACTCAACGAATAAGTTCTTTATTAATTTATTTCTTCGTCAAGACAAACCGCGTTAGGGATGGAAGCGGCATCCTTTATAGTGCGAAGGCTGAGGTTCCCGAAGTACGAACTAAAAAGATACAGCGTACAGCCCGGCCAACGCCGAAAAAAAACCTGGCCGGAAAACTAATTTTATAAATTTTCAAAGAAATCATTTCCTTTATCATCCGTAATAATAAAGGCGGGGAAATCTTTCACGGTAATTTTTCGCACCGCTTCCATACCCAATTCTTCAAAATCCACTACTTCTACTTTCAAGATGTTGTCTTGTGCCAAGATAGCTGCTGGCCCTCCAATAGAACCTAAATAGAATCCACCGTAGGTTTTACAAGCATCCATTACTTGTTTAGTTCGGTTTCCTTTAGCTAACATAATCATACTTCCGCCTGCTTTTTGGAACGCTTCTACATACACATCCATACGGCCTGCAGTAGTGGGTCCAAAACTTCCTGATGCCATTCCGTCTGGGGTTTTTGCCGGCCCTGCGTAATAAATGGGGTGGTTTTTAAAGTAGTCTGGCATCGGTTTACCCGCATCTAATAATGCTGCAATTTTAGCATGGGCAATGTCGCGAGCTACAATCAAGGTTCCGTTTAATTTCAAACGAGTTTTGATTGGGTATTGCGATAATTCCGCCAAAATAGCCGCCATTGGTCGGTTCAAATCGACCTCAACCGCTGGCTCTAAATGAGGTGCTGTTGTTGGTAAAAACTGACCTGGATTGGTTTCCAATTGTTCTAAGAAAATACCGTCTTTGGTGATTTTTCCTTTGATATTTCTATCTGCCGAACACGAAACGCCTAATCCTACTGGACAAGAAGCAGCATGACGTGGTAACCGAATTACACGCACATCGTGGGCAAAATATTTTCCGCCAAATTGTGCTCCAATGGAACTTTCTTGGCAAAATTCCAATACTTTTTTCTCCCATTCTAAATCACGAAAAGCTTGACCTGACATGTTTCCTGAAGTAGGCAAATGATCGAAATAACCTGCAGAAGCTTTTTTCACGGCTGCTAAATTCGCTTCGGCAGAAGTGCCTCCAATTACTAAAGCCAAATGGTAAGGCGGACAAGCCGAAGTACCCAAATCTTTAATTTTTTGACGAATAAAGGTTTCCATCGATTTGTCGTTCAACAAGGATTTAGTCTGTTGGTACAAAAAGGTTTTGTTCGCGGATCCTCCGCCTTTGGCTAAAAATAAAAACTCATACGAAGCGCCTTTTTTAGCGTAAATATCGATTTGAGCCGGTAAATTTGATCCTGAATTTTTTTCTTCAAACATCGAAATGGGAACAATCTGCGAGTATCGCAAATTCTTATTTTGGTAGGTATTGAAAATTCCTTTCGACAACCATTCGGCATCATCAACTCCAGTATAAACGTTTTCGCCTTTTTTAGCCATGACAATTGCCGTTCCGGTATCTTGACAAGAAGGCAACTGCCCTTCAACGGCTACGACTGCGTTTTGCAATAAATTGTAAGCCACAAAACGATCGTTGTCTGTCGCTTCGGGGTCGTTCAAAATGTTATTTAATTTTTGTAAGTGCGAAGTACGCAACATAAACGATACGTCGCTCATGGCTTCTTGCGCAAGCAATTCCAATCCTTTAGGGTCAACAGTTACGATTTCTCTATTGCCTAATTGTTCTAGTTGTACAAAGTCGGAAGTTAGTTTTTTGTATTGCGTATCATCATTTAAAATGGGATACGGGTCTTGGTATATAAAGTCCATGTATGGATTAATTTAGAGAAGTAAAGTTATGAATAAGCTGCAAGGTTTCCAACACCTTGCAGGATTATAGCATTAAAAAAACCAGCTTGCTACCAAAATCGCTGTAATCACACAAATTAAATCTACCAAAAGCATGGTGCTTAAAGTGTAGCGGGTATTTTTTACCTTGATTGAACCAAAATAAACCGCTATTACATAAAACGTAGTTTCAGCACTGCATTGAAAAATAGAACTCAATCGACCCGTGAAAGAATCCGGACCAAAAGTACGCATGGCATCAATCATAAAACCTCTAGAGCCACCCGAACTAAAAGGACGCAACATGGCTACTGGTAGCGAATCGGTAATTTGTTTGCTCACGCCAATATTCGAAAATACAAAGGAAATTCCGTTACTAATAATTTCAAACAAACCGCTGTTTCTAAAAAACGAAATCGCTACCAACATTCCCATTACATATGGGAAAATAGTAACACCTGTTTTTAGTCCGTTATTAGCGCCAGTTACAAAAGTGTCAAAAATGGTCGTGTCATGAGCTACAAACTTTTTCTCGTTTATAAACGAAAAAACCAAGGTAAAACCAATAATAGCAACCAACATTAAACCTGAAAGATTGGAAGTAAAAAAGTTTTTACCAATTAAATCTAACGTATTGATGTAAAACAAAAGCCCCACAATTCCTGCAATAATTGTCATCAAAGCGACTAACAACGATGCGCTTTTAAAATTGACCTTTTGGCGAATCCCAACAATCAAAAAGGCGGCAATAGTGCCAATGAAAGAGGTCAAAATACAGGGCAACATCACATCCGCTGGATTGGCGGCATTTTCTGCGGCACGATATCCAATAATGGAAGTCGGAATTAACGTCAATCCCGCAGCGTGCAAACACATGAACATGATTTGCGCATCACTAGCTTTGTCTTTTTCTGGATTAATGACTTGTAAACTCTCCATTGCTTTCAATCCAAATGGAGTGGCAGCCGAATCTAATCCGAGGAAGTTAGCAGCAAAATTTAGGGTCATATAGGAAATCGATTCGTGATTTTTGGGAACTGAAGGAAATACTTTGGCAAACATCGGACTCAGTTGACGCGCTAATTTTTCGGCTGCACCAGAAATAATTAACAGCTCCATAATACCACAAAAGAAAGCTAAATAAGCAATCAAAGGTATAATTAAATCCAACAAACTATTTTTACAGGTGGGCAACAATCCGTCTGATTTTTGAACCCCGCTATAGATTTTTACAGTTTTATTTTGGAAAACATAAGTAGTGTCTGCATTGAGGGTGTCTCGGTTAACAACCATGGTTTGATCAGCTGCCTTTTTAATGCTGTCTTTGACAAAAGCAGGGACTTGCTCGATGTATTTTTCTGAAATTAAAATCGGGTCGTCTTTTTTTCCATTCAGCACATGGTCAATGGTATAATTACCCCCAGAAAATAAACTAAAAACTACAAAAGCAATGGAGGAAATAAAAATAGCCAACCAAAATCTACTCAATACCATAATTTATATTTTTTGTAAATGTAATAAATCAATTGCAATGACAATTCCAACAGGAACTTCAAATGACAATAACAACAAAGAAATCATAATTATCCTTTTTGTCTTAACATTTTTTTCATTAAAGTTATTTGTCCCAGATGATAATGTGAATGTTCAATTATTCCCAATAAATTCCTAAAATAATTTCCATACTTTTCTTCAGAAAACACATCATATAATTTCAATTCATCTAGTTTTTCAATCTTTTGAGCAAACAATTCAGCTTCGTCCAATACTTTTTGAACTAATTTTTGCCAATCTTCATTAGAAGTAATTGGAGGGCAATCAAAACTATACTTATCACTCGCAATTAAAGGTTCACCTTGTAAAACTTTTAAAACAGGGTTTACATAATAATTGATATGAAATAGCAATGTAGCAATAGTGTTGAAGTCATGTAATTTTGTTGTTGCTTCTTGCCAAGTCACATCAGCCAAAGAATCTTTCAGATTAACAAAAGTCCAGTTACCCCCAAAATGAACGTCACTAAAATGTTGGGCTAGTTGTTTCGTTGTATTCATACACTATTAAATTAAACATGATTAATCTCATCATCAATTAATAGCTCTTCACGGCGCAAGCGAAGAAAAATTTGGGCAACAGCAATGGTGTCCTTTTCACAATAAGTCACAATGCGATCAATGTCTTTTTCTACATAAAAAACATGCCCCACCTGACTGCCGTCGATATCGCCTTTTGAAGTTGGGATTCCCAATACTTTACACATCAATTTCAAAGAAGTGAAATGTTTGTAATCGCCAAATTTCCATAATTCCAAAGTGTCTAAATGCGGAATTTCCCAAGGTTTTTTACCAAATAAATTGAGTTTGTTTGGAATAGGAATTTGGTTGATAATCATGCGGCGTGCCAAAAACGGAATGTCAAATTCCTTAGCATTATGACCGCACAAAATATGTTGGGCTTGATTGAAATGATTGTTCAACAAATTATTAAAATCGCGCAAAATTTTCTTTTCGTCTCCAAAAAAAGAGGTTACTCTAAAATTGCGTACGTCGGCTTTTACTACAAAATAACCAACAGAAATGCAAACAACTTTGCCAAACTCAGCCCATATTCCAGCACGATCATAAAACTCCTCTGGGCTAAAATCGTCTTTGCGTTGGTATTGGGTTTTGTGTTCCCAAAGCGCTTTCATTTCATCGTCAAGCGAATTAAAATGGGCTTCTTCTGGAACCGTTTCGATATCTAAAAAGAGAATGTGATTGAGGTTAATTTTTTCGATCATGGGATAGGTGGGTTAGATTGTTAGGCTAGTTAGATTATTAGATTAAAAAACTAAAGTAATAAACTATAATTATTTTTTCGTTAGAATCGCATCTAAATTTCTAAAAATCTAGAAATCTAAAATGTCTCACTCGAAAAGATTTTGTTGTGTAGGTGGATTTTCGTGTTCGAGCAACCATTTTTTGCGCCACAAACCTCCGGCATAGCCCGTCAGTGTGCCATCTGTTCCAATTACTCGGTGGCAGGGTACCACAATCCATAAGGGGTTTTTACCATTGGCAGAGGCTGCGGCACGAATCGCTTTTACATCGCCGAGTTGTTTGGCTAATTCCAAATAACTGATCGTTTTTCCAAAAGGAATTTCGCACAAACCTCTCCATACTTTTTGTTGAAATTCAGTTCCTTTTGGATTCATTTTAAAATCAAAATACGAACGTTGTCCTGCAAAATAGTCTTGTAGTTGCGTTACCGCTTCTTGTAAAACAGTCGGAATTCCTTGTGAAACAATTCCTTCGTCAGCAATTGAAATAATTGCAATACCGTTTTCATCGCCTTCAATAGTAGCAATTCCTATAGGAGTTTTGATTTTCGCTAATACTAAATCAGCCATTTTATTTCCCTAGTCTTTTTTCTAGCATTTCTCTGCTTAATGTTAAGGTTCTCCCAATTGGTTTTCCATTTCGATAGGATACCGCTCTAAATGTAATATCGCCTTTAGGGATTTCAAATGGCTGAGTGTATTTTGTAGCATATTGCGCTGGAAAAGTACCGTCAATAGTATAATAAATAGCAACATCTAGCAAATCATTGGACAAAGTACAGATCATTTTTTCGCCTTCTTTTTTAGTGCTAACAATTGGATCGTAAACCGCTTTGCTTATTGGTTTTTCAGCGGTTTCAAATCGTTTAAAATGAGTGTCAACCCGGGCTGAAAAATCATCCCAATTTTTATTTTTTAAAGGACTCCAAACCGATTCAATGATAGCTAAAGCCCTTGGATAGGTCATATAAAACGCATGTTCAATAGTTGGGATTTTTTCTGTCCAAAGATTGCCTTGACCACCTAAAATATATTTTGGATCTACTCCTTCGGGTGCTGGTTCAAACTCATAGGCTTTTTTTAATGATAAATTAGCATAAACCGGAACCTCAACCGATGGATCTCCTTGTGTAAAATCTAAATAGGCAAACGAATTGGGAGACATCACCACTTCGTGGCCTGATTTTGAAGCTTCGATTCCGCCTTTGGTTCCTCGCCAACTCATTATTGCTGCTCCATCTGGTAAACCTCCGTATAAAATTTCATCCCATCCAATCGCTTTTTTGCCCTTAGAAGAAATGATATTCACCACTCTTTTTATAAAATAACTCTGTAATTCTTTTGCATCTTTAAGATTTTCTTTTTGCATCAAGGCAATACAGCCAGGGTCTTTTTCCCAATACCCATGGTAGCATTCGTCTCCACCAATATGAATGTACTGACCCGGAAATAAAGCAGCTACTTCTCCAAATATAGTATCCAAAATTGTGTATACTTTTTCGTCAGAAGGATTTAAAGAATTTTCTATTTTCATGGTAAAAGTTCCATCACCATGCCAATCGGCAAAGTTAGAACCTGGATTAACCATCTTTGGCTCTTTTAAAGTGGAGAGTTCAGGATAGGCGGCTAAAATAGCCATTGAATGCCCCGGGATGTCGATTTCAGGAACTATTGTTATTTGGCGCTCAGAGGCATAGTCCAAAATAGCTTTGATTTCTTCTTGAGTATAAAATCCTCCGTAGGGTGTTGCTTCGCCTTCAGACGGAGCTTCTCGATTGCCAAAAGTTCCAAATCGCTCTACGCGCCAAGCGCCAATTTCGGTTAGTTTGGGTAATGATTTGATTTCAATTCTCCAACCATTATCATCAGATAAATGCCAATGAAGTACATTGAATTTATATTTAGACATCCAATCGATGTATTTTTTAACATCTGAAGTCGAAAAAAAATGGCGACTCACATCAAGCATTAATCCCCGCCAAACAAAACGCGGATAATCTTTTATAGTACAAGCTGGTATGGTAACATTTTCTTTAGAAATGGCATCAATATCAAGTAACTGATCAAAAGTTTGAAGTCCATAAAAAATGCCTGCCACAGTATTTGCTTTTAGCACAATTGCATTCGGATTCACCTGTAACGAATAGCCTTCTTTGCCAATGAATTCATCTACAATTGAATTTAGAGAAATTTCGATATGTTTTGAGTTAGCATTTGGTTTTTTTTTCGCTAGCTTCAAACCTTTACCCATAAAAGATCCAAAAAATAAATTTGTAACTTGAAATAACTCAGAGTTACTATTTTTAAGAAATACTTTTGTGGTTGGGGTTAAAACAAAATTTCCTTTTTCGGCTAGATAACTAACCGGATTCGGAATTATTGCATGTTGGGCTTGCGCAAAGCAACAAATAAAAAAAATTAGGGCGGAGGTGAATTTTACTTTCATTATAATGTTATTAAGAATTCAAATATAATGATTTCATAAAACAAAAAACCACTCGAATAGTCGAATGGTTTTCGTTTTTCCAAAGCTTAAGGCCTTTTAAAAATTTTAAAATTGGGCTATTATTTTTTTAACAAAATAGCGGCTTCTTTAGCAAAATAAGTCGAAATTAAACTGGCGCCGGCGCGTTTGATACACATCAATTGTTCCATCATAATTGCATCGTGTTCGAGCCAACCTCTTTCTGAAGCGGCTTTAATCATAGCATATTCACCAGATACATGAAAAACCGTTACGGGAACATTCACCGCGTTTTTCACTTCGCGAACAATATCTAAATAAGCAATTCCAGGTTTTACCATGACCATATCGGCACCTTCTTCTACATCCCAAAGCGCTTCTTTGATGGCTTCGATACGATTGGCATAATCCATTTGGTAGGTTTTTTTATCCTTCGGAACGGCAACATCGGCTTCTCTTGGTGCGCTATCTAAAGCATCACGAAACGGACCATAAAATGCCGAAGCATATTTCGCCGAATAACTCATAATGCCCACGTTTTGGAAACCTGCTGCATCCAAACCTTGGCGCAAACGCAAAACACGTCCATCCATCATATCGCTTGGCGCAACAAAATCGGCTCCCGCTTGCGCATGCGAAACGGCCATTTTTACTAAAGCGTCGTTAGTAGCATCATTTGCCACATCGCCTTTTTCAATTATCCCGTCATGACCGTAAATGGAATACGGATCCAAAGCCACATCGGGCATCACAATCATTTCAGGACAAGCTGTTTTGATAGCTCGAATGGCTTGTTGCATCAATCCGTTTGGATTCCACGCTTCTTTGCCTGTATTGTCTTTTAAAGATTCATCTACTTTCACATAAATATTCACGGCACGAATCCCTAAATCGAATACTTCTTGAATTTCTTTCACCGTTAAATCAATCGAACGACGAAAAATTCCTGGCATCGATGGAATTTCAACTTGCACATTTTCTCCCTCTGCAATAAACATCGGAAACATAAAATCGCTCGGACTTAATGTGGTTTCGCGAACTAAACTTCTTATGGATTCGTTTACTCTTAAACGACGTCCTCTTTGTAATGGGAACATACTATTTTATAATTAATAATTGATAATGGATAATTATATCCAGTCAATTGGTTTTTCTAATACTTTTAACACTTTTTCTTCTTCACTTCCTACTTCAGGATGATGGTCGTAATGCCATTGCACGTGTGGCG
>CANHKZ010000055.1 GCA_947461425.1 Flavobacteriaceae bacterium
AGCGTTGATACGTTGAATCCATAAAGCACGGAAATTTCTTTTATTCACTTTTCTATCACGGTAAGGGTAGCACATAGCTTTCTCTACCGCGTTCTTAGCAACTGTCCAAACGTTTTTACGTCTACCAAAGAAACCTTTGGCTTGCTTCATTATTTTTTTTCTTCTTGCTCTTTTAGCAACTGAATTTACCGATCTTGGCATAATTTTACTGTTTTTTTGTAGCAGGCGTCCCGAATTTAATCAAGAGAACTTAAGGCCATACTCCAAGGTTATTAAATTGTTTTTAACCTAAAGAATTTAAAAAGTTGTCGGTTATCGGTTGTTGGTTGTCGGATAAATCCATCAACTATCAACTGTCAACCATCAACCATTTAGATGATTCTTAATTGTTGTTTGATACTTCTTTCATCTGATGGGTGAACTAGCGCTGAGTGTGTCAAAGCTAATTTACGTTTTTTAGATTTTTTAGTCAAAATGTGACTTTTAAAAGCATGCTTTCTTTTAATCTTTCCAGAACCAGTAACTTTAAAACGTTTCTTGGCGCTAGATTTGGTTTTCATTTTAGGCATTTTTTCCTAGTTTTTTAATTTATCTTACTTACTGTCTTTACGAGAATGCAGTGCAATCTCAATATTTTTATATCCTAAATGTGGATTATTTCTTTTTCTTAGGAGCAATGAACATAATCATTCTCTTTCCTTCAAGAACTGGCATCGCTTCTACTTTACCAAATTCTTCTAAATCAGTTGCCAAACGCAATAATAAAATTTGACCTTGATCTTTATAAATGATAGATCGTCCCTTGAAGAAAACAAAAGCTTTCAATTTAGAACCTTCTTTCAAAAATTTCTCAGCATTCTTTCTTTTGAATTCATAATCATGCTCATCAGTTTGAGGACCAAAACGAATTTCTTTAATTGTCACCTGTGTTGATTTGGCTTTCAAAACCTTTTCACGCTTCTTTTGCTCATAGACAAACTTTTTATAGTCCATGATTTTACAAACCGGCGGTTCTGCATTTGGTGAAATTTCAACCAAATCCAATTCAAATTCGTCAGCTAATTTCAAAGCATCTGCAGTTTTAAAAACTCCAGGCTCAATATTTTCACCTACAAGACGTACTTCTGGTACACGAATAAAATTGTTTATTCGGTGTGCATCTTTCTTTTCTACTCGAGGTTGGTAACCTCTGTTGCTTCTTATTGCTATGACTTTATAATTTAAGTTAAACTGTAAATACTTTTAATGTTTTGCTGATCTCTTCAGAAACAATAGCAGCAAATTCATCTATTGTAACTGTTATATTTCCTTTTCCTTCTTGACCGTGACGTCGAATAGAAATTGTACCGTTTTTTTCTTCTTCTTCACCCACAATTAGCATGAAAGGCGTTTTTTGCATTTCAGCATCTCTAATTTTCTTACCAATTGTTTCGTTTCTATTGTCAATTAGGGCGCGAATTTCGTGATTTTCTAGCAAATCTAAAACTTTTTTAGCATATATTTCATATTTCTCGCTCAATGACAAGATAATAGCTTGTTCGGGCATTAACCATAATGGGAAATTACCCGCAGTATGCTCTAATAAAATAGCAATGAAACGCTCCATAGAACCAAATGGTGCTCGGTGAATCATTACCGGTCTATGTAGTTGATCGTCAGATCCTTTGTAAGTCAAATCAAAACGTTCTGGCAAGTTGTAATCGACTTGAATAGTTCCTAATTGCCATTGTCTTCCCAAAGCATCTTTAACCATGAAATCCAGTTTTGGACCATAGAAAGCGGCTTCGCCATATTCAACCACAGTATTTAATCCCTTATCACGCGCGGCATTTATAATTGCATTTTCTGCTTTTTCCCAATTTTCATCAGTACCAATGTATTTTTCACGGTTTTCTTTGTCTCGTAATGAAATTTGGGCAGTAAAGTTTTCAAATCCTAATGAACCAAAAACATACAATACCAAATCAATTACTTTTTTGAACTCTTCGTCCAATTGTTCTGGCGTACAGAAAATGTGGGCGTCATCTTGAGTAAATCCTCGTACACGAGTTAGTCCATGTAATTCACCACTTTGTTCGTAACGATATACTGTGCCAAATTCAGCATAACGTTTTGGTAAATCTTTGTATGACCAAGGACGAACATTGTAAATCTCACAGTGATGCGGACAGTTCATCGGTTTTAATAAAAACTCTTCTCCTTCTGCAGGCGTATTGATAGGTTGGAAACTGTCAGCACCATATTTAGCATAGTGTCCAGAAGTAACGTACAATTCTTTTTGTCCAATATGCGGCGTAACTACTTGTTCGTAACCTCCTTTTTTCTGTGCTTTTTTCAAGAACTGCTCTAAACGATCTCGTAAAGCAGCTCCTTTAGGTAACCAAAGTGGTAAGCCTTGTCCTACTTTTGCTGAAAAAGCAAATAATTCCAATTCTTTTCCCAGTTTTCTATGGTCGCGACGTTTTGCTTCTTCTAATAATTCTAAGTATTCAGTTAAATCTTTTTGTTTTGGGAATGAGATTCCGTAAACACGAGTTAACTGTTTGTTCTTTTCATCACCTCTCCAATAAGCACCTGCAACACTCATCACTTTCATGGCCTTGATGATTCCGGTATTTGGAATATGACCTCCACGACATAAATCAGTGAAAGTGGCGTGATCACAGAACGTTATGGTTCCGTCTTCTAAATTCGATATTAATTCTGTTTTGTAGACATTGTCTTTATACGTTTCTAAAGCTTCCGCCTTTGAAACAGGACGCAATTTGAATTCGTGTTTGTCTCTTGATATTTCTAATACGCGATCTTCAATTTTTTTGAAATCGGCATCGGTAATTTTGTGCTCTTCAAAATCAACATCGTAATAAAATCCGTTTGAAATAGCAGGTCCAAGAGTTAATTTTATTCCAGGATACAATTCTTCTAAAACTTGTGCCATCACGTGTGAAGTAGAGTGCCAAAATGCTTTTTTTCCTCCCTCGTCATTCCATGTAAAAAGAATAAGACTACCATCTGTGGTCAAAGGCGTAACGGTTTCAACGGTAGTGCCATTGAATGAGGCAGAAATTACATTTCTAGCCAATCCTTCGCTAATGCTTTTTGCAACGTCCATCGGGCTAATCCCTGCCGCAAATTCTTTCACAGACCCATCGGGTAAAGTAATCTTAATCATTTAAATTATTTTTAGGAATGCAAATATAGGGTATTGAAAAAACACACACAAAATATAAGCAAGGTTTGTGAGTTGTTTTTAGTGGTTTTTTCGAATATTTCGCAAATAATTTCAAAAAAAGTGAGTATTTCTAAAATTGATTTTATAAGTTTCCTAACTGAAAACAATTCTATACTTTTGCAACACGCAAAATCACCACTATGTACAAACTACTAATTCGTCCAATACTTTTTTGCTTTGATCCTGAAAAAGTGCATTATTTTACTTTTTCGTTAATTCGGATACTGTCAAAAATTCCCGGTTTTTCAAGCATTTTTCGTTGGCTTTATGAAGTGAAAGATAGCCGTTTAGAAACAGAAATTTTTGGTTTGAAATTTAAAAATCCGGTTGGTTTAGCGGCGGGTTTTGACAAAAATGCAGATTTATACAAAGAGTTGTCCAATTTTGGCTTTGGATTTATAGAAATTGGTACACTCACACCTAAAGCACAAGATGGAAATCCTAAAAAGCGTTTGTTCCGTTTAAGAGAAGACAGTGCGATTATCAACCGAATGGGGTTTAATAACGACGGAGTTGAAGAAGCAATATTGCGCTTGAAAAATAATAATGGCGTACTTATTGGCGGAAATATTGGAAAAAATAAAGTAACACCCAATGAAGAAGCAACTTCGGATTATGAAATTTGTTTTGAGGCTTTGTTTGATTATGTGGATTATTTTGTGGTGAATGTAAGTTCGCCTAACACGCCTAATTTACGTGCTTTACAAGATAAAGAACCGCTAACTGAGTTATTGCAAACCTTGCAAAATAAGAATTGGGCTAAGCCAAAACAGAAACCTATTTTATTAAAAATCGCACCTGATTTAACAGATGATCAATTGTTAGACATTATCGATATTGTGAATGAAACTAAAATTGCGGGTGTTATTGCTACTAACACGACTTTATCTCGGGTAGGTTTACAATCTGAAAATAAAATCGAAATGGGTGGCTTGTCTGGGAAACCTTTAGAAAAACGATCAACAGAAGTTATCCGATTTTTGGCGGAAAAAAGTAATAAATCCTTCCCAATTATTGGCGTTGGCGGAATTCATTCTGCTGAAGATGCTATCGAAAAGTTAGAAGCGGGTGCAAGTCTGGTTCAGTTGTACACAGGATTTATTTATGAAGGTCCTGCTTTGGTCAAAGCGATTAATAAAGCAATTTTAAGAAGAAATTAATTATTTGAGGTTGACCTTTGCAATTGATAATGCTATTGCGATTATCTTTTTTGCTACCTTTGATTTGCTATGGAAACAGTAAAAATTATCGAATGTCCGCGTGATGCCATGCAAGGAATAAAGACTTTTATTCCTACTGCAAACAAGGTGACCTATATTCAGTCATTGTTGCGTGTGGGCTTTGATTCCATAGATTTTGGAAGTTTTGTTTCTCCAAAAACAATTCCTCAAATGCAAGATACTGCTCAAGTTTTAGCGCAATTGGATTTAGCGCAATCTAAAAGTAAGTTATTGGCTATCATTGCAAATAAGCAAGGTGCAGTGGCGGCTTGTAATTTTCCTGAAATACAGTATTTAGGATTTCCGTTTTCTATTTCCGAGAATTTTCAAATGCGAAATACACATAAGACGATTTCGCAATCTTTAGTGAGTTTGGAAGAAATTCTCAATTTGGCAGATGCCAAAAATAAACAAGTAGTTGCTTATCTTTCAATGGGTTTTGGAAATCCGTACGGAGATCCTTGGAATACTGAAATTGTAGGGGAGTGGACCGAAAAATTAGCTGCAATGGGAGTTTCCATTTTGTCTCTTTCAGACACAATAGGAAGTTCTACAACGGAAATGATTTCGTATTTGTTTTCAAATTTAATTCCTGCTTATCCTAAAATTGAATTTGGCGCTCATTTGCATACCACACCCGATTCGTGGTTTGAAAAAATTGATGCAGCTTATCAAGCGGGTTGTCGACGGTTTGATGGTGCTATTCAAGGTTTTGGTGGATGCCCAATGGCTACCAATCATTTGACTGGGAATATGCCCACAGAAAAACTACTCTCCTATTTTACAGCTCAAAAAGCCAATACTAATTTGAGTCCCATGAGTTTTGAAAGCGCATACAATGAAGCGTCAAAGATTTTCACTTCGTTTTATTAATAAAATTAATTTTGTAAAATCTCCTTAACCATTGGTTTTGAATTATTAATAAAATTTACTTATATTTGCACGCAATTTAACTACAACTTCAAATTGCAATGATCGCACACAATTCAAAGATTATCGGCGAAGGATTAACGTACGACGACGTGCTATTAATTCCGAATTATTCTGACGTTCTTCCACGCGAAGTAAGTATTCAATCTAAATTCTCAAGAAACATCACCCTAAACGTTCCTATTGTAGCTGCTGCTATGGACACAGTTACCGAAAGTTCTATGGCTATTGCTATGGCACAAGAGGGCGGAATTGGAGTTTTACATAAAAACATGACGATTGAGCAACAAGCGGCTAAGGTTCGTAAAGTAAAACGCGCGGAGTCGGGCATGATTATTGATCCAGTTACTTTACCGTTGACTTCTACTGTTGCGGACGCTAAAAATGCGATGAAAGAATTCGGAATTGGGGGAATCCCAATTGTAGACGAACATAAAATTTTAAAGGGAATTGTTACCAACCGTGACTTGCGTTTTGAAAAAAATGGAGAACGTCCGATTGTTGAAGTAATGACTTCTCAAAACTTAATTACAGTAGCTGAAGGAACTTCATTGGAACAAGCTGAAGTAGTTTTACAAGGACATAAAATCGAAAAATTACCGGTAATTAATGCTAAAAATGAATTAGTCGGATTAATCACTTTTAGAGATATAACTAAATTAACTCAGAAACCCATTGCAAACAAAGATGTATACGGACGTTTACGTGTAGCAGCAGCGATTGGTGTAACGGGAGATGCAGTTCAAAGAGCAGAGGCTTTGGTGAAAGCTGGAGTTGATGCTATTATTATAGATACGGCTCACGGACATACACAAGGAGTGGTGAATGTATTGAAAGAAGTAAAAGCTAAATTTCCTCAAATTGATGTTATTGTTGGCAATATTGCCACGCCAGAAGCAGCTAAATATTTGGTTGAAAATGGTGCTGATGGAGTAAAAGTTGGAATTGGACCTGGATCCATTTGTACGACTCGTATCGTAGCGGGTGTTGGTTTTCCTCAATTTTCAGCAGTTTTAGAAGTAGCTGCGGCTATCAAAGGAACTGGAGTTCCTGTTATTGCGGATGGAGGTATCCGATACACAGGAGATATTCCTAAAGCTATTGCCGCGGGAGCTGACTCTGTAATGTTAGGCTCACTTTTAGCAGGAACAAAAGAATCCCCGGGTGAAACTATCATTTTTGAAGGAAGAAAATTCAAATCCTACCGCGGAATGGGTTCTGTTGAAGCCATGCAAGGGGGATCAAAAGACCGTTATTTCCAAGATGTGGAAGACGATGTGAAGAAATTAGTTCCTGAAGGAATTGTAGGTCGTGTGCCTTACAAAGGAGAATTGAACGAAAGTATGTTGCAATTCATTGGAGGTCTTCGTGCTGGAATGGGGTACTGCGGTGCGAAAGATATTCCTACTTTGCAAGAAACAGGACGTTTTGTTCGCATTACTTCAAGTGGAATTACTGAAAGTCATCCACACAATGTGACAATTACTAAAGAAGCTCCTAATTATTCAAGATAACATAAGTGTTCAGTGCTCATTGAGTAGTGTTCAGTAACTTAAAAACCTGATATGTATTTCTTATCAGGTTTTTTTTTATGCTAAAGTTTCAGTTTATTAAATAAAAAAATCCTACTAAACTAAATTAGTAGGATTAGCTGATTACTGTTATGCTGATAGCTGATAACTGAATTTAAATTCCTACAAAATTACTTGGTGTAATTTGCAATAATTCTGTTTTAATAGCCTCACTAACGTCTAAGGTAGCAATAAAACTATGAATCGATTCTTTAGTAATCGCTTCGTTGGTTCTTGTCAAACCTTTCAGCGCTTCATACGGATTTGGATAAGCTTCACGACGCAAAATCGTTTGGATAGCTTCAGCCACAACCGCCCAGTTTTTCTCTAAATCTTCGTGGAATTTTGGTTCGTTTAACAACAATTTGTTCAATCCTTTTAAAGTGGCTTCAAAAGCAATAATAGTGTGTCCCATGGGTACACCAATATTTCTCAAAACAGTACTATCAGTCAAATCACGTTGCAATCTTGAGATAGGTAGTTTAGCCGACAAATGTTCAAAAATAGCATTAGCAATTCCTAAATTTCCTTCTGAATTTTCAAAATCGATTGGGTTTACTTTATGTGGCATAGCCGAAGAACCAATTTCTCCTGCTTTGATTTTTTGTTTGAAATACTCCATAGATACATACGTCCAAATATCACGATCTAAATCAATGATAATGGTGTTGATTCGCTTTAAGGCATCAAAAAAAGCTGCAAAGTGATCGTAATGCTCAATTTGGGTAGTCGGGAAGGAGTGGTGTAATCCCAAATTAGTCTCCACAAAGGTATTCCCGAATTGTTTCCAATCGATTTGTGGATACGCTACGTGGTGCGCGTTATAATTACCTGTTGCTCCGCCAAATTTAGCCGCAAATGGAATATTAAATAACAAACGCATTTGTTCTTCCAATCGCTCAACAAAAACACCAATTTCTTTTCCTAAACGAGTAGGAGAAGCCGGTTGTCCGTGAGTACGAGCCAGCAATGGAATGTCACGCCAATCAGAACTTAATTCTTTTAGTTTTGAAATTAAACCAATTAAAGAAGGTAAATACACTTTTTCAAACGCTTCTTTTGTCGAAAGCGGAATCGCTGTATTATTAATATCTTGAGAAGTTAATCCAAAGTGAATGAATTCCTTATGTTCTGACAAACCTAATTTTTCAAATGCATTTTTGATAAAATATTCTACCGCTTTCACATCGTGATTGGTCACTTTCTCTGTTTCTTTAATCCAAAGGGCATCTTCAGTAGAAAAATTTTTGTAGATGTTACGCAAACTTTCGAATAAATTGGGATTCACATTTTTAAGTTGCGGTAAAGGCACTTCGCACAGAGCGATAAAGTATTCCACTTCAATTAAAACGCGGTATTTGATTAAAGCTTCTTCCGAAAAAAAAGGAGCTAAAGAAAGGGTTTTATTTCTGTATCTTCCGTCAATGGGAGAGATAGCATTTAATTCGTTTAGAGTAGTCATTTTGTGTTGTTTTTTCGAAAGTGCAAATATAAACCTTTTTAGTATTTTTGCCTCCAAAAAAAGAGACAATGATTGATATTGATTACCTTAATTTTCTTGAAAACATTTTGACAGACAATCGAAAAGAACGCTTTTTGAATGTCCTAAATCAAAGAACCAATCATTTTACAATAGCAGTCGAGGATGTATTTCAAATGCACAACACGAGTGCGGTGATGCGTAGTTGTGAAGTTTTTGGTATACAAGAACTAAATGTAATTGAACAGCGTTACGGAAAAAGTATTGATAAAGAGATTGCGATGGGTGCTCAAAAATGGGTGGATATTACGTCTTATGATACGCCCACGGCCTGCGTTCAAAGTCTACGAAAAAAAGGTTATCAAATTATTGCTACTACGCCTCACGAAAATGACTACTTACTTGAAAATTTCGATATTTCTAAACCTAGCGCCTTATTTTTTGGTACTGAAAGAGACGGTTTGTCAGAAGAGATTATGCAGCAAGCCGATGGTTTCTTAAAGATTCCGATGGTAGGTTTTACAGAAAGTTTAAATATTTCAGTGTCAGCAGCTATTATCATTCAGAATTTGACCAACAGACTTCGCAATTCAGATATTGCTTGGCAATTAACTGAAGAGGAAATTTTATTGAAGAGATTGGCTTGGGCCAAAAATTCTATCAAAGATATCATACGCATTGAAGAACGCTACTTTGAGGAAAATCCAAAGTAGAATTTGATTTTGATGTTATTCTTTCATTAAATTTTTCCTAAAAACAGCTTTGAAAAATAATTGTTCAAATTAATCTGTATTTTTGGTTAATTAAACACCTTAATCTTATGAAGAAATTAGTATTGTTTTTGACTTGTAGTCTTGTTTTGACTGTTCAAGCACAACAACGTCCAAAATTAGTGGTTGGAATTGTAGTGGACCAAATGAAAATGGAATATTTGTATCGTTTTTCAGATGATTTTTCTGCTAACGGATTCAAACGAATCATGAATGGAGGATATACTTTTCACAACATGCATTATAATTATGCGCCTACCTACACTGCTCCTGGGCATGCGTCAATTTATACTGGAGCAACGCCTTCTACTCATGGTATTGTAGGGAACGAATGGTTTAATCGTGCTACTGGAAAAGATGTGTATTGTACTGATGATGCAAGTGTAAAAACACTTGGTGACGGAACGGATAAAGAAGGTGCTATGTCGCCAAGAAATTTATTGACTACAACCATTACAGATGAATTGCGAATGGCTACTAATTTTAGAGGGAAAGTCATTGGAATGAGTATCAAAGATCGTGGCGCTATTTTGCCTGCGGGTCATTTTGCTAACAATGCCTATTGGTATAGTAAAACTGGAGCTTTTATTTCAAGTACATTTTATGGTGCTAATTTACCAGATTGGGTTACTCAATTTAATAATGAAAAGCGTTATATGAACTACATCAATGGCGGTTGGGATTTGTTGAAACCTTTAGCAACTTACGATGAAAGTTTAGTAGATGATAATCCTTATGAAGGAAAAATTGATAAATCAAGTCAACCTATTTTTCCTTATAATTTAAAGAAAATATATGATGAAAAAGGAGCCGATGTATTGCGTTCAACTCCTTTCGGAAACGATATTTTGGCTGATTTGGCGATAAAAGCTATTGAAAAAGAGAGTTTGGGTAAAGACAATTTTACTGATTTTTTAGCTGTAAGTTTTTCTTCCACAGATTATGTCGGTCATACTTTCGGACCGCGTTCCATGGAGTTGCAGGATACGTATTTACGATTAGATCAAACGCTTGAAAAAATGTTGGTATACTTAGATCAAACAGTCGGCAAGGATAATTATTTGGTTTTTTTAACTGCAGACCATGCTGGAGCAGAAAATTCTAATTATTTAAAAGATAATAAATACAATGTCAAAAATGTTCCGTCTAGGGGGATTGAAAGTTCTCTTCGAAAATTTTCAGTTGCTACTTTTGGTGCCGATGTAATATTGAATTATTCTAATTTCAATTTGTATTTTGATAGAAACATAGTAAAAGAGAAAAACTTAGAGTTAGTAAAAGTGAAACAAAATTTTAAAGATTTCATGATGACTCAAGAACAGGTAAAAAGAGTTTACACTGAAGAAGAAATTTTAGCATCTACGGGAGATGATTATTTTTTGAGTTTTATTGCTAAAGGCTATGACCCAAAACAAAATGGTGATCTGGTTATTTTAGATAAAGCAGGTTATATGCAGTACATTGAAACAGGAACTACACACGGTTCACCAAATAGTTATGATACACATGTACCCATGCTTTTTTATGGTTGGGGAATCCAAAAAGGTAATTCTCATACTAAAAAGCACATCACTCAAATAGCGCCAACGCTTTCGCAATTATTGAAAATTCCATTTACCAATGGAACTGATTCAGAAGTTTTGGAAGAGTTGTTTACTAAATAATACTTTTGAATTTAGATGATATAAAAAATCCCGTTCTGAAATGGAACGGGATTTTTCTATATTAAACAGTTGCAGCTACTGGCAACGGAATCTGATTGCGTAATAAATCTTCAAACGATTCTTTGGCACGAATTAAATGACCTTCACCATTCATCCATAAAACCTCAGCTGGTTTGTATCTTGAATTGTAATTGGATGACATTGAGAAACAATAAGCGCCTGCGTTTTTGAAACAAAGAATATCACCTTCGTTGATTTCTGAAATTCGTCTGTTGTTAGCAAAAGTATCCGTTTCGCAAATGTAACCCACTACAGAATAGAAACGTTCTTTTCCCTTTGGATTAGAAATGTTTTCGATGTGGTGTTGTGACCCGTACAACATTGGACGAATCAAATGGTTGAATCCACTATCAACTCCTGCAAAAACAGTAGAAGTTGTTTGTTTTACCACATTTACTTTAGCTAGAAAGTAACCTGCTTCACTAACTAAGAATTTACCTGGCTCGAAAATTAATATCAAATCTTTACCATATTCCGTACAGAAATCATTGAATCTTTTGGATAATTTTTTACCTAATTCTTCAATATCCGTTTCAATATCATCTTTTTTATAAGGTACTTTGAATCCACTTCCAAAATCTAAAAATTCTAAATTTTTGAAATTTTTAGCCACATCAAATAAGATTTCAGCAGCATACAAGAAAACTTCAATATCCAAAATATCTGATCCCGTGTGCATGTGAATCCCCACAATGTTCATTTTTGTATTTTCTACAATGCGAATTAAGTGAGGCAATTGGTGAATGGAGATACCAAATTTACTATCAATGTGTCCTACAGAAATGTTTGTGTTTCCACCTGCCATAACATGTGGATTGATTCGAATACAAACTGGAGTTTCTGGATATTTTGTTCCAAATTGTTCTAAAATAGACAAGTTATCAATGTTGATTTGAACCCCCATCGCAGCAACCTCTTCAATTTCTTCTAAAGAAACACCGTTGGGTGTAAAGAATACTTTTTCAGGGGAATAACCAGCGTGTAACCCTAACAATACTTCTTGAATAGAAACTGTATCCAAACCCGAACCCATATCTCTCAATAATTGTAGAATAGCAACATTGGATAAAGCCTTCATAGCATAATTAATCCGTAGTGTTTCTACTTTAGAGAAGGCTTTTGTCAATCGGTTGTATTGAGATTGAATCTTTTCGGCATCATAAACATATAATGGACTTCCAAACTGATTTGCTAATTGTAATAAGTCTTTTCCTTGCATTGGTTTATAATTTTTTGCAAATTTAGAGTACTTAAGTCGTTCTCACAAGTATATAGCATTGTTTAACAAAATATAACAAAATGTTTAATTTCAAACAATTAGTGCTTTAAATAAATATCCCTTGAAATTAAATCAAGGGATTATAGTAAAGTTATGTTATTTGTTAAGTTATAACGTTGGTAAATCTCCGTTTCCTTTTGTAGGCAAATTAGTGGAACCCATTAAGAATAAATCAACTTCTCTTGCCGCTTCACGACCTTCTGATATAGCCCAAACAATTAATGACTGTCCTCTTCTCATGTCACCAGCGGTGAAAATATGAGGAACATTTGTTTTGTAATTGGAGGCTTTGTAGTTGGTTCTAAAATCAGTTTCGATACCTAATTGATCACTTAACGTTTTTTCTGGTCCAGTAAAACCAAGAGCTAATAAAGCCAAATCGCAAGGCCATATCTTTTCAGAACCTTCTCTTTCAACTAATTCAGGGCGTTGACCTGGAACAATTTTCCATTCTACTTCCACTGTTTTTAAAGCAATTAATTCGCCTTTATCGTTTGTGATAAATTCTTTAGTGTTTATTAACCAATTTCTCTCACAACCTTCTTCGTGAGAAGAAGAAGTTTTCAATTGTAACGGCCAATAAGGCCAAGGGGTAGATTCACTTCTTCCAAGGGGTGGTTTTGGCATAATCTCAAAGTTGGTTACTGATTTAGCTCCTTGTCTGTTAGAAGTACCTACACAGTCGGAACCCGTATCTCCTCCACCAATCACGATTACATCTTTGCCAGTAGCAAGAATTTGGTCTTTTATTGTTTCACCCAAAACCACCTTGGTTTGTTGGGTTAAGAATGTCATTGCTTGTAC
>CANHKZ010000056.1 GCA_947461425.1 Flavobacteriaceae bacterium
GGATTGTAAGTACCGATTTTCTCTAAGTATTTACCATCTCTTTTTGAGCGAGCATCAGCTGCTACTACCCAGTAAAACGGTTTTTGTTTTTTACCGTGTCTTTGTAATCTAATTTTTACTGACATAATCGTATGATTAAATTTTGAGGTACTCGACCTCTGTTAATTAAGGGTGCAAAGATACATTTTTTATTTAAAAATGCTAATTTCAATTGTATTTTAATGACAACTATTTGTTTAGCGATTTTTAACCCTAATTCATTGATCTTAAGCTTGTTTTTTGATAAATATATCATAAATAAGCACAATCATAGTAGATTGGTAATAATTAAGACTACATTTGTTGCTTAATTAAACGAGTTTATATGAACATTTTTGTGGGAAGTCTTCCATTCAGTATTGAGGAAGCAGATTTAAGAGAGTCTTTCGAGGCTTACGGAGCAGTAGATTCAGTAAAAATTATTACTGACAAATTCACTGGTAGAAGTAAAGGTTTTGGTTTTGTTGAAATGCCAAGCGATGAGGAAGCTCAAAAAGCAATTGATGAATTGAATGGTGCAACTGTTCAAGGTCGTAATATTGTAGTAAACAAATCTGAGCCAAAACCAGAAGGCGAAAGAAGAAGTTTTAACAACAACCGTGGTGGAGATTCACGCGGAGGTTACGGTAATAACCGTGGCGGTGGAGACCGTGGAGGTAGAGGAGGATATTAATATTTTTTCTTTATATATAAAAAGGTGTCAATGTAAATTGACACCTTTTTTATTTTATAAATGGTTGTATTACAAATTCGCCACTAACCAATCGCCCACTTCGCTTGTTTTGTAGGCTTTAGCTCCTTTTGGTGCCAAATCTTCAGTCACAATTCCGTGTTCTAATGATTTGTTGACTACGTTTCTGATCGCTTCTGCTTCCGCTTTTAATCCTAAAGCGTCTTCAAATAGCATGGCAGCTGATAAAACAGTAGCCAATGGATTCGCAATATTCAATCCTGTAGCTTGTGGGTACGATCCGTGAATGGGTTCGTATAATGAAGTGTGTTCTCCCACAGATGCCGACGGCATTAATCCCATGGATCCTGAAATTACCGAAGCCTCATCTGTTAAGATGTCTCCAAATAAGTTTTCAGTAATTAATACATCATACGAATTAGGCCATTGCACCAATCGCATGGCAACTGCATCTACAAATTCATAGGACACTTCCACTTCTGGATAGTTTTTTTCCATTGCTTGAACCGTTTCTCTCCACAAACGAGAGGTCTCTAATACGTTGGCTTTATCCACACAACATAATTTTTTGCTACGTGTCATCGCTAATTCAAACCCTTTTTTTGCCAAACGTTGCACTTCGGCTCGGGTATATGTACAAGTATCGAACGCCGTTTCGCCACCGTCTTTTCTTCCTTTTTCGCCAAAGTAAATTCCGCCAGTTAATTCTCGTAAGAAAACCAAATCGGTTCCTTCGATACGTTCTCTTTTTAAAGGGGAATTGTCAATCAACGAAGGGAAAGTAAAGGTGGGACGCACATTGGCAAACAAACCTAATTTTTTACGCATCAATAATAAACCTTGTTCAGGACGTACTTTTGCTGAAGGATCGTTATCGTATTTTGGATGACCAATAGCACCAAATAAAACCGCATCAGCTTGCATACAGATTTCGTGTGTTTCATCAGGATACGGAACGCCAACAGCATCTATAGCGCAAGCCCCTGTTAAAGCTGGTGTCCAGGTGATTTCGTGATTGAATTTTTTTGCAATAGCATCCGAAACTTTTACAGCTTCATTAATTACTTCAGGTCCTACTCCGTCTCCGGCTAAAAGTGCAATATTGAATTTCATTATAAAATATTTTATTTAAAGATTGAATTATTTAAAGATGTAAAGATTGAAGTTTAATTTTTACAACCTTTAAATCATTTCATTTTTTAATTTGTAACCACATTCAGCATTTTTTGTGTCGCTACAATTGCGGCTACGGTTTGATCCGAATCCAAGCCGCGTGTTTTGAATTCTTTACCGTTGTTGGTCCAAGTAATAATGGTTTCGCACAACGCATCAGAGCTACTTCCTGGAGGAATTCTTACGGCGTAATCTATTAATTTTGGTAAACTCATTTTTTTAGTTTTGTAAATTTTTGCCAAGGCATTCATAAAGGCATCAAACTGTCCGTCACCTTGTGCATTTTCTTCGATAACTTCTCCGTCAATTTTCAGACAAAGCGTGGTTGAAGGTCGTATTCCTTTGGCATGAACTAATACGTAGGACGCTACAGTGATGCGTTCTTCATAGGTTTGGCTATCCAAAACATCGGAGATAATATATGGTAAATCTTCTTTGGTAACCGTTTCTTTTTTGTCACCCAATTCGATAATGCGTTGGGTAACTAGTTTTAAGTCTTCTTGGTTTAGTTGTAATCCTAATTCTTGAAGGTTTTTTTCGATATTGGCTTTACCAGAAGTTTTCCCTAAAGCATATTTTCTTTTTCTTCCAAAACGTTCTGGAAGTAAATCATTAAAATACAAATTGTTTTTATTATCTCCATCAGCGTGAATTCCTGCAGTTTGAGTAAAAACGTTGTCACCTACAATGGGTTTGTTGGCTGGGATTCGGTATCCAGTAAAAGTTTCAACCAATTTACTTACGGAGTACAAAGACGATTCTTTTATATTGATACTCACCTCTGGAAAAAAATCGTTGATTACGGCTACAGTGCTTTCAAGCGGCGCGTTTCCTGCGCGTTCTCCCATTCCGTTTACCGTCACATGCAATCCATTAATGCCTGCTTTTACCGCTTCCATTGCATTAGCAACACTCAAGTCATAGTCGTTGTGCGCATGAAAATCAAAATGGGTGTTGGGGTATTTGGCTGTGATTTTTGAAATAAATTCAAATGTCTCTGTCGGAATCAACACGCCCAAAGTATCGGGTAATAAGATTCTTTTGACTGGTTGTTGTGTCAAAAAATCCAGATATTGAAAAACATAGTCAGGTGAATTTCGCATTCCGTTGCTCCAATCTTCTAGATAGACGTTGGTTTCAATATTATTTTCTTTTGCAAAAGCGATCGACTCTGCAATTTCAGTAAAATGTTGTTGAGGTGTTTTTTTTAATTGATGAGTTAAATGATTTAGCGAACCTTTGGTCAATAAATTTTGAACTTTGGCTCCTGCTTTTTTCATCCATTCGATAGAAAGACCACCGTCTACAAAAGCTAGCACTTCAATTTTTTCGGCATACCCTTTGCTAGCAGCCCATTCCATAATGCCTTTAACCCCTTGAAACTCTCCTTCGCTCACGCGCGCTGAAGCGATTTCGATACGATCAATATGTAATTCTTCAAGCAACAATTGTGCAATGGTTAATTTTTCTGCAGCAGAAAACGACACTCCCGAGGTTTGTTCTCCATCGCGAAGCGTCGTATCCATTATTTCAATTTTTCTTTTTATCATTATAAATTGGATTTATAAATTACTTTGAGGTCGTTATTTTGAAATCAAATTAATCTATATAGAAGGAAACTATAAAAGAAATTACTTAGTCAAATCTTAAATTTGACTTCCAGTAACTGAATTGGTTTGGGTTGTTCTTAGTAAGGCAATTGGTTAGCAAAACCAACAATCTCTTCTTTCATACTTTGTAAGTAATCAATATCGTCAAAACCATTTAACATATTATTTTTTTTGTATCCATTGATGTCAAATGATTCACTTTGTCCCGTTGCCAATAAAGTAATTTTTTGTTCTTGTAAATTGATTTCCAATTCCGTTTTCGGATTGGCTTCGATTGCTTTGAAAATAGTTTTGGCAAATTCTGGACTCACTTGCACTGGCAAAACACCAATATTCAGACAGTTTCCTTTGAAAATATCCGCAAAAAAACTAGAAACTACTGCACGGAATCCATAATCGTAAACAGCCCAAGCGGCGTGTTCTCTGGAAGAACCCGAACCAAAGTTCTTTCCACCAACAAGGATTTTTCCGCTATAGGTTGGATTGTTTAAAACGAAATCTGCTTTTGGAGTACCGTCTCCATTGTATCTCCAATCTCTAAACAGATTATCTCCAAAAGCTTCTCTTTTAGTAGCTTTCAAGAAACGCGCTGGAATGATTTGATCAGTATCTACATTTTCTATAGGTAGTGGCACTGCACTACTTGTAAGGATGTTAAATTTATCGTATGACATTTGATTTTTGATTTTTGATTAGCGATTGATGACTTTTGATTTTCTGTTTAGAAAAGTAAATCTCAAAAACTAATATTTTTTTAAAACTATGTTGAATAATTCAATTTGAATTGTAATCGATTTTACGAAATCTGAAATCAAAATTCGTTAATCTTCAATCTGAAATCTTTTAAAACAAATCCCTTGGATCCGTCAATTTACCAGTTACCGCTGCGGCAGCTGCCATAATTGGACTTGCCAATAAAGTTCTAGAACCAGGACCTTGTCGACCTTCAAAGTTTCTGTTGGATGTACTTACTGCGTATTTTCCAGCAGGAACTTTGTCATCATTCATCGCTAAACAAGCGGAGCAACCTGGCTGACGCAATACAAATCCTGCTTCTGTAAGAATATCTAATAAACCTTCTTCTTTAATTTGTGCCTCTACCACGTGCGAACCTGGAACCAACCAAGCGGTAACGTTATCTGCTTTTTGGCGTCCTTTTACAATTTCTGTAAAAGCCCTGAAATCTTCAATTCGCCCATTGGTACAACTTCCTAAGAAAACATAGTCGATAGATTTTCCAATCATTATGTCATTTTCTTCAAAGCCCATATAGGCCAGAGATTTTTTGTAAGTTTCCTCGCCACCTTCTACTTGGTTAGCGTTTGGAATGTTTTTTGAAATACCAATTCCCATTCCTGGATTTGTACCATACGTAATCATTGGTTCTATATCAGCAGCGTTGATATTTATTTCAACGTCAAAAACAGCGTCGGGATCAGTTTTCAAGGTTTTCCAATAAGCTACTGCTTTATCCCAAGCGACGCCTTTTGGAGCGTGTAATCTACCTTCCAAGAAATCGAAAGTTTTTTGATCCGGAGCAATCATACCGCCACGAGCGCCCATTTCGATACTCAGGTTACACACTGTCATACGACCTTCCATGGTCATGTTTTCAAAAACATCACCTGCATATTCCACAAAATAACCTGTACCTCCAGAAGTAGTTAATTGTGCAATGATATAAAGTGCTACGTCTTTTGGACCCACACCTTTACTCAATTGACCGTTTACGTTGATACGCATTTTCTTTGGTTTTGGCTGCATAATACATTGTGTAGACAAAACCATTTCCACTTCCGATGTTCCGATACCAAAAGCAATAGCACCAAAAGCTCCGTGAGTAGAAGTGTGAGAATCTCCACAAACGATCGTTGCTCCTGGTAAAGTAATTCCGTTTTCAGGACCAACTACGTGTACAATTCCATTTTTTTTATGGCCCAATCCCCAGTGAGAAATTCCGTATTCAGCGGCGTTATCTTCCAAAGCTTTTAACTGATTTGCGGATAATGCGTCTTCAACAGGTAAGTGTTGGTTTATGGTTGGGGTGTTATGATCCGCAGTGGCAAAAGTTCGCTCTGGATACAATACCGAAATCCCTCTTTCTTTTAAACCTAAAAAAGCGACAGGACTAGTCACTTCATGTATGAAATGGCGGTCAATAAAAAACACGTCTGGTCCATCTTCAATTTTGCGCACCACATGCGAATCCCATACTTTATCGAATAATGTTTTGCTCATTCTACCTATTTTTTTAAATGTATTTCTCTTTTTTCAATTAGCTCATTGAGTAAATTGAGTTCAATTTCTTCGCAAATTTATAAAAAGAAATAAAGTGCAGCAGACACTCTCAAACGCATATACGATACCCAAAATAGTTAATACCTATAAAATGAATTTCAAACAAGGTTAATTTATTGTTTTTTTTTAGTCTTCTGAGAAAATGGATACCATTTAAACTTCAATTTAGCGTTGTTTAACTGTTTTTAAAAAAATGAAATTTCAAGCTTTTTTAATCAAAAACAGGCAATTATTTATCAAAAAAACCTAAAAAACACATAAAATCGTCAATTATTTATTAAAATAGTAAATAGCATTTTTTAAATTTTGATTGTTTTTTTAGGATTTTTTTAAAAATGAGTTTGTGCTATTGTCAACAGATTTTTTGTATTCATATTACGACATCCAAAAAATTACAACTTCCTATTTTTGTTAATAACTTACCGCATTTTTTAGGTCAAAAAAAACTAAATTTGAAATTCATTTTTTGCGAGTTTTTGTAATTTTAAATTGTTTACAACCAGTTAAATAAACAACTAAAATCAGCTGATTTTGGTTCCCGAATAGTATTTACGGGCTGGAATGAGGCTTATGTACTTAATATTTGATACTGAAACCACAGGTTTACCAAAGCGTTGGGATGCACCTATAACGGATACTAATAATTGGCCACGTTGTATTCAAATTGCATGGCAGCTGCACGATGATATGGGAAAACTCATCGAGCATCAAGATTATTTGGTGAAACCTGACGGGTTTAATATTCCGTATGATGCCGAGAGAATTCACGGTATTTCAACAGAGTTAGCTGAGTCCGAAGGAATTCCTTTGGTTGAGGTTTTAGAAAAATTCAACATTGCTTTGGCAAAAGCCAAGTTCATAGTAGGTCAAAATTTAGGTTTTGACGTCAATATTATGGGATGTGAATTTCACCGAATGGCAGTAGAATCGCCAATGGCATTATTACCTGTTCTAGATACCTGTACTGAAGTGACCGCATCACTTTTGCGGTTACCAGGGGGAAGAGGTGGAAAGTTTAAATTACCAACTTTAACCGAATTACATAGTTATCTTTTCAACAGCCCTTTTGCAGAAGCCCACAATGCCACTGCTGATGTGGAGGCAACTACTCGCTGTTTTTTAGAATTAATTCGTCGAGAAGTATTTACTAAGGAGGAGCTAGATGTTCCCGCTTCCTATTTTCAGGATTTTAAAAATAGAAATCCTAAAGAAATTCAGTTAATTGGATTACAACATATCAATTTAAAAGATGCTTCAGATCGAATTCGTCAGCAGTTTGGAGAGAAACAAACGGAGACCGTTTCAAAAACAACGCTTACGGAGAATAAAAAGGTATTGATTGATACTGATTTTGTGCATCTTCATAACCATACTCAATTTTCGGTTTTACAATCTACGATTAGTATTGCAGACTTGGTAAAAGCAGCAGCGCAACAAAAAATGCCTGCTGTGGCAATGACAGATCACGCTAATTTAATGGGGGCGTTTCATTTTGTCCGGGATATTTTAGTGCATAATAAATCGGTGGCAGCTAAGAATAAAATAGCCATCGAGAATGGAGAAGAGCCCACTGAAGTTCCTATGAAACCAATTGTGGGTTGTGAGTTTTTTGTGTGCGATAATCATAAAGATAAGTCTAGAAAAGACAACGGTTACCAAATTGTCCTTTTGGCGAAGACCAAAAAAGGCTACCATAATTTGGCTAAAATGTCCTCGATTGCTTACACTGAGGGATTTTATTATGTGCCAAGAATTGACAAAAAAGTAATTCAAGAGTACAAAGAAGATATTATTGTTTTGTCTGGGAATCTCTACGGAGAAATTCCCAATAAAGTTTTGAATTTGGGTGAAAACCAGGCGGAAGAAGCTTTGCTTTGGTGGAAAAATGAATTCCAAGAGGATTTGTATATCGAGTTGATGCGTCACAATCAAGAAGATGAAAATCGCGTCAATACGGCTTTGATTGCCTTGGCAAGAAAGCACGAAGTAAAGCTCGTTGCGACCAATAATATTTTTTATATCGATAAAGAAAATGCCAATGCTCATGATATTTTATTGTGTGTGCGCGACGGCGAAAAACAAACTACACCGATAGGCCGTGGCAGAGGATATCGTTACGGCTTGCCTAATCAGGAATATTATTTCAAATCGGGTGATGAGATGAAAAAACTCTTCAACGACTTGCCAGAAGCGATTTCGAATATTTCCGAAATTGTCGATAAAATTGAGATTTATGATTTAGCGCGCGACGTATTGTTGCCAAAATTTGAAATTCCATCAGAGTTTTTAGTTTCTGAAGATGAGGTTGATGAAGGAAAACGAGGCGAAAACAACTATTTGCGTCACCTTGCTTATGAAGGGGCAAAAAAACGCTACCCCGAATTTACTTCAGAAATACAAGAACGTTTGGATTTCGAGTTGATGACTATTGAAAATTCGGGATATCCTGGCTACTTTTTGATTGTACAAGATTTCATCGCCGAAGCTAGAAATATGGGGGTGTCTGTTGGTCCCGGCAGGGGGTCGGCAGCGGGCTCTGTAGTAGCCTATTCTTTGAAAATCACCAATATTGATCCACTAAAATACAATTTGCTTTTTGAGCGTTTCTTGAATCCAGATCGTGTGTCATTACCCGATATCGATATTGATTTTGATGACGAAGGTCGAAGCAGTGTGATGGATTATGTGATTCGAAAATACGGATCCAAACAAGTTGCGCAGATAATCACCTATGGCAAAATGGCGACTAAGTCTGCTATTCGTGATACAGCACGTGTATTGGATCTACCTTTATTTGAGGCTGATAAAATCGCGAAGTTAATTCCGGGAATGATGCCGTTGAAATGGAATTTGGCTCGGTTTTTAAACGAAGATGATGCCTTAATCAAGAAAACGCTTCGACCAGAAGAATACGATAAAATTAAAGAATTGATTGCCTTAGCAAGCGGAACTGATTTAGGCGGAGAAACCATTCAACAGGCAAAAGTATTAGAAGGGAATTTACGAAATACTGGAATTCATGCTTGTGGGGTGATTATCACACCCGATGACATTACGAATTTTGTTCCTGTTGCAACAGCCAAAGACTCTGATTTATATGTAACTCAATTTGATAACTCGGTCGTAGAGAGTGCGGGCTTACTAAAGATGGACTTCCTGGGTTTGAAAACCTTGACTTTAATTAAAGACACCGTTAAATTAGTGAAATATAGGTCTGGAATTGATTTGAATCCAGATGAATTTCCTATCGACGATATAAAGACATTCGAGCTTTTTCAACGAGGTGAGACGGTAGGGATTTTCCAATATGAGAGTCCCGGTATGCAAAAATACATGAAGGAATTGAAACCAACGGTTTTTCCTGATTTGATCGCAATGAACGCCTTATACCGCCCTGGTCCGATTGCTTATATTCCTAGTTTTATTAAACGTAAGAATGGAGAAGAACCCATCGTTTATGATTTAGATGATTGCGAAGAGTTATTGAAAGACACTTACGGAATTACCGTTTACCAAGAACAGGTAATGCTTTTGTCTCAAAAATTAGCTGATTTCTCCAAAGGTGATGCCGATGTTTTGCGAAAAGCAATGGGAAAAAAGATGATTGATGTTCTGGCAAAAATGGAGCCAAAATTCATCGAGCAAGCCATGGCAAAAGGACACCCCAAAGACAAATTAGAAAAAATTTGGAACGACTGGAAAGCCTTTGCCGAATATGCATTCAATAAATCGCACTCTACTTGTTACGCTTGGATTGCTTATCAAACGGCCTATTTGAAAGCGAATTATCCTGCCGAATATATGGCAGCGGTACTTTCTAACAATATGAGTGATATCAAGCAAGTCTCGTTCTTTATGGAAGAATGTAAGCGAATGGGATTGCAGGTTTTGGGTCCAGACGTGAATGAGTCTTTTTATAAATTTACGGTAAACGATAATTATGCCGTTCGTTTTGGAATGGGAGCGATAAAAGGTGTTGGATCTGGAGCTGTAGCAACTATAGTAGAAAACAGAAAAGACGGGAACTACAAATCAATTTTTGATTTAACTAAACGAATTGATTTGCGTGCCGCCAATAAAAAAGCAATGGAAAATTTGGCACTAGCTGGAGGGTTTGATTCCTTTGGAGGAACAACTCGCGCCCAATATTTCCATGACGAAGGAGACGGAATTACTTTTTACGAAAAAGCCATACGCTATGGAGCCAAGTTTCAAGAAAACGAAAATTCATCACAAGTGAGTTTATTCGGAGAAAGTAGCGATGTCCAAATTGCAGAACCGCTTGTGCCACCCTGTGAGGACTGGAGTACAATGGAAAAATTGGCTAAAGAGAAAGAGGTGGTTGGAATTTATATTTCCGGACATCCCTTAGATGATTATAAATTTGAGGTGAAATACTTCTGTAATGCTAAATTAGAGGCGTTAAAAAACATAGATCAATTCGTTGGTAAAACGCTTTCTTTTGGCGGAATAATAAATAATGTACAACACCGAGTTGCTAAAAACGGAAAGGGTTGGGCGACATTTTTCTTAGAGGGATATGACGAAAGTCACGAGTTTAGAATTTTTGGAGAAGAATATTTAAAATTTCGTCATTTTTTAATTCAGAACAATTTTACTTATATGCGGGTTTTAGTGAAAGAAGGCTGGGCAGATAAAGAAACAGGTAAAAAAGGAGAACCTCGATTACAGTTTACGACAATACAATATTTACAAGATGTCTTGCCGTCTTTTGCAAAAAAACTGGTACTGTTATTAAATATCAACGATATTCAAACTGATTTTATTCAGCAATTGAACCAGCTTTTTCAAGATAATAAAGGAGACAATACGGTTACTTTCGAAATTATGGAATTGGAAAAAATAACTAAAATTGTCGAAACCACTACCGAAATTTCTGAAACGGAGGAAGATATTTTCGTTGATGAAATTGAGGGTGATGAGGTGGATATTCCTGTAATGGAATCTCAAAAAATCAATACAGCTACCGAAGTAGAAGAAATCAATGTCGTAACTAAATTAAGTATGCCAAGTCGAAAATTAAAAGTTAAAATTTCTTACGAGTTGTTGTTAGAATTAGAAAAAAGACAAATTAATTTTAAATTGAATTAAGCTATCGAATAAAAAAAGACAATACATTCATAATCAAAACTAATTTAGTTTTGAGGCGTTAATGGTTTTTAATTTATAAATTTGCAGTATATTTAATAAACAATCAAAAAACAAAGATATTATGGCATTAGCAATAACAGACGCTACTTTTGATGAAGTAGTTTTGAAATCAGACAAACCGGTTTTAGTAGATTTTTGGGCAGCTTGGTGCGGGCCATGTAGAATGGTTGGGCCAATTGTGGACGAATTAAGCAATGAATACGAAGGTAAAGTAGTAGTGGGTAAAGTTGACGTAGATGCCAACCAAGAATTTGCTGCAAAATACGGAGTACGTAACATCCCAACGGTTTTGATTTTCAAAAACGGAGAAGTAGTAGGAAAACAAGTAGGTGTGGCTCCAAAGCAAACCTATGCAGATAGTTTAGACGCATTATTGTAATCTACTTCATGGATTGATATAAAGAAAAAGGATTGGCGAAAGTCAATCCTTTTTTATTGTTTATAAAGTACCAATCGTTTTCTTATATTTGGGTAATGAATATTGAATCACATAGAGATACTATTGCTAGCTTTCAACATTTGGAGTTACTAGCCCAACAAGTAGTTGAAGGATTTATTTCGGGCATGCATAAAAGTCCGTTTCATGGTTTTTCCGCAGAATTTGCTGAGCATAAAGTGTATAATTCAGGTGAAAGCACCAAGCATATTGATTGGAAATTATTTGCTAAAACCGATCGTTTGTTCACCAAGCAATATGAGGAAGAAACGAATTTGCGTTGTCATATTATTATTGACAACTCTTCTTCGATGCATTATCCAGTTCTAACTTCAAATCAGCAATTTTATGAAAGCAAGATAGGCTTCTCCGTTTTGGCATCGGCAGTTTTGATGAATGTATTAAAAAAGCAACGAGATGCGATAGGATTAAGCGTTTTTTCTGATACCTATGAATATTATGCTCCAGAGAAGGGAAGTGACCGTCATCACAGAATGATATTAAACACACTTGAGGGGATTTTAAAAAAACCTAAAGTTTCAAAAACAACAGATACAATTAGGTTTTTACATCAAATCGCTGAGAAGATACATCGCCGTTCTATGATTGTTTTATTTTCAGATATGTTTCAGTTGGACAATGAAGAGGCTTTGTTTAGCGCTTTACAACATTTGAAACACAACAAACACAAGGTAGTTGTATTTCATGTTTATGATGCTAAATCGGAGTTAGTTTTAGATTTTGACACTAGACCCAGAAAGTTTATAGATATCGAAACAGGTGAAGAAGTCGCGGTTTTTGCCGATACGGTTCAACAAGAGTATAATAATTCTGTGTCAAGCTATTTTAAAAAGTTGGCTTTAACTTGTGCTCAAAACAAAATTCAATATGTACCCATAGCAGTAGGGAAAAATTTCCAGAAAGTCTTATATACCTATTTCATTGAGAAACAAAACTTTGGTTGATTTACAGAAGGATTATTTAATTTTTTTCTAAAAACACTTGCGTAAACAGAAATCTGTTGTATATTTGCAACCGCAATTAAGCAGAGGTTTGGTAGTTCAGTTGGTTAGAATACATGCCTGTCACGCATGGGGTCGCGGGTTCGAGTCCCGTCCAGACCGCTAAATTGGGAAAAGCA
>CANHKZ010000057.1 GCA_947461425.1 Flavobacteriaceae bacterium
AGTCGCCATATTTTATAAGTACTTAACTGGATTTGTATTTTCTTCTGAAAAAATGATGGCAAAATTAAGGATTTTTTTTCTAAGAAAGTCAACAATATAATTTTTTGTATACCGTTCGCTTTCAAAATGCCCAATATCTGCCAAAAGTAACTGGTTTTCAGCTTCATAAAACTGATGGTATTTCAAATCAGCGGTTAAAAAAGCATCGGCTCCGGCTCGAATTGCATTTTTTATGGCAAAACTTCCTGATCCACCTAAAACCGCTACTTTTTGAATGGATTTTTGTAGCAATTTTGAATGTCGGATCCCTTCGGCTTGCATTTTATCTTTGACGAATAAAAGAAATTCGTCCTCATTCAGTGGCGATTCTAATTCGCCAATCATTCCTAAGCCAATATTTTGATGTTGGTTTTTTAGGTCGTAGATTTCGTAAGCAACTTCTTCATAAATATGAGTTTGAAACAAGGCTTTCAAAATTTTACTTTCCAAGTGTTTTTCAAAAGTCACCTCAATTTTGATTTCGTCAGCTTGAACTAATTCGTTGCGTTCGCCTATCACAGGATTACTATGTTCATTGCCCTTATAGGTCCCAATTCCTTTAGAATTGAAGCTACAATTATCATAATTGCCAATGCTGCCTGCTCCGACATTGAATAGTGCATTGCGCACTTCCTCTGCATTTTCTGGAACAGTATAGGTCACTAATTTACGGATGAAATTTTCTTTTGAGATCAGGATTTTGGTATTTTTCAGTCCCAACGCATCACAAAATATTTTATTCACGCCTTCGGGATGATTGTCCAAAGCGGTATGAACGGCATAAATAGCAATATCGTTTTTAATGGCTTTAATAATAGCGCGCTCTACATAAGTTGCACCTGTAATTTTCTTCAAGCCTGAAAATAGAATCGGGTGGAAGCACACCACTAAATTGCAATTTTTAAGGATGGCTTCGTCAATAACACTTTCTAAAGCATCGTGACAGACTAAAATTCCGGTGGCTTCGTTTTCTTGATTGCCTACTAATAGCCCTACATTGTCAAAGTCTTCGGCATATGCCAAAGGAGCCATTTCCTCAAGGATAGGGAATATATCTTTTATTTTCATTTAATCATTCTTAACTTAATTTAACAATAGCTTATCTTTTTATTGTGAGTTTTATTTTCATCGAATAGTATTTTTGAGCACCCAATCGAAACTAAATGAAATTAAAAATAGCCCTTTTATTGTTTGTTTTTCAAGTTGGCTTTTCTCAAACAGAAAAACCGATTAAAGGTACAGTTTTATCCGATAATTTCCCAATAGCAAAAGTAGAGGTCGTAAATTTTAATTCTAAAATGATTACAGTGACTGATGGAGTGGGCAAGTTTGTAATAACTGGAAAACTGGGAGAAACTTTAATTTTTATTGTGAAGGGATATGATTTAAAAAGAGTGATTGTTAATTCAGACATGTTGTTAAATCAAAATAATTTAGTGAATTTGGTAAAGAAACCTGAAGAACTAAAAGAAGTTTTGATTGTTAAAATCCCTTCGATTCGCTTGAGTAAAGATCAAAAATTCGAACAAGGTAAATTGGATGAATTAGCTTTAGAAAAGATACAAAATACCCTTAAAAATCCTGGAGTTTATGACGGACAGACAGCTGGTGTTGATTTCATAAGATTGATTAAAATGATGGCAAGATTGTTTGTTAAGGAAAAAGAAATTGTCAAAGTAGAATTGCCTCCACTAGTATTTAAAGACTTAGTAAGAAACAATTTTTCTTCTGATTTTTTTAGTAAAACCCTGCATTTGAAAGAGGATGAAGTAGGGCTTTTTATCGAATTTTGTGGTGCCGACCCAAAAGCTAAATTACTAGAGAAAAATTACAATCAATTGGCGCTTTTGGAATTTTTGCTTCAAAAACGCGATGAGTTTAAAAAATTATAAGTTTACTGTATTGTGTTTGTTTTTCTGGTTTTTTATGAAATTAAAAAGTACGGCTATTTTTGTATATTTGTAATTCAAAAAATCAATACTAATGACTACAATAACCATAAAAATTAACGAGCGTACCAAGGTTGGTAAAGCATTTTTAGAAATGACAAATGCTTTAGTTAATGATTCAAAAGGTATTGAGATTATTGAAACGGATTCTAATAAAGTTGCGGAAAGTATTTATGATCCTGAGTTTGTAAAAATAATTCAAAAACGTTTTGCAGATATAAAAAGCGGTAAATCAAAAACTATAACTTTAGATCCTAATGATGTATTGGTAAGTTTAGGATTGAATTAACGGAGCTTGTAAAATAACAAAATCCTGATCAATTAATTCTATGAATCTACTACGAAAAATACTATTTCCTTTTGCTATTCTGTATGGTATTATAACTAGTATTCGAAATTTTTTGTTCGACCAACGGATTTTAAAATCGTACACATTTGAGTTACCCATCATAGCTGTGGGGAATTTGAGTGTGGGTGGAACGGGTAAAACCCCTCAGATAGAATATTTGATTAGTCACCTTTCTGAACACTATGCAATTGCGACTTTAAGTCGAGGTTATAAAAGAAAATCGGAAGGTTTTATTTTGGCGAATGCCAATGCTACTGCTCAAAATTTAGGAGATGAACCTTTTCAATTGTGTCAAAAATTTCCTTCCATTCAAGTAGCAGTAGATGCAGATAGAAAAAACGGTATCGAGCAATTATTGGCACAAACGCATCCGCCACAAGTAATTTTATTAGATGATGCTTTTCAACATCGTAAAGTCAAAGCAGGATTTTATGTTTTACTAACGGCTTATAATGATTTATTTGTGGATGACATTCTATTGCCAACAGGCAATTTAAGAGAATCCAGAAATGGTGCACAAAGAGCCAATGTTATTGTGGTAACCAAATGCCCGAAAACACTTTCTGAAGTTGAACAAATCCAAATAAAAGAAAGGATTAATAGGTATTCGAAGGCTTCCGTTTATTTCAGTTCAATAGTTTATGATATTGCTACATATTCAAAAACAACTTCAATTCCAGTTGTTGAGATTCAGCAATCAGATTGTGTTCTTTTAGCTGGAATTGCAAAACCAGCATCGTTTTTTGATTATCTAAAGAATGCCAATTCCGTTTGTTTGACTTATTCGGATCATCATCATTTCTCGGAAAGCGATATTCAGGAAATTAAAGAAAAGGCAGGTGGTAAGAAGATTGTAACTACCGAAAAAGATTACGTTCGTTTGAAAGATTCCATTTTGCAAGAGCAATTGTATTATTTACCAATCCAAACTACGTTTACTAATTCAGCTGAATTTGATGCTGTTATCTTGAACTATTTGACAGAGTAGGTTTTTATTTTTGATGGCTTGTATACAGTATCAGATCAATCAATCTGGAAGAATAGCCAATTTCATTGTCATACCAGCCCACAACTTTTACCATTTTATCAATTACTGATGTCAGTTGTGCGTCAAAAACACAGGAATGAGTATTCCCAATTACATCTACAGAAACGATTGGATCTTCAGTATACGCTAGAATTCCTTTTAAGTTGGTTTGCGATGCCAATTGAAAAGCAGCATTGATTTCGTCAATCGTTACCGCTCGTTTGACATTGAAAGTAATGTCTGTTAAAGAGCCATCAGGAACGGGAACACGAATTCCGCAACCACCCATTTTATTTTCTAAATGCGTAAATATTTTGGTCAACGCTTTAGCAGCTCCAGTAGTTGTTGGAACTATAGATTGACTGGCTCCACGAGCACGACGTAAATCTTTGTGCGGTTGATCGTGTAAACTTTGGTCAGTGGTAAACGAGTGAATAGTAGTGATGTACGCTTGTTCAATTCCGCAGAGTTGGTCTATAACTTGAATCATCGGTGCCGCATTATTAGTAGTACAACTTGCGTTAGAAATAATGGTTTCGCTCCCGTCAAGAATAGTTTCATTTACGCCAAAAACTACAGTTTTTATGCTATCTACTTCAGAAGGTGCAGACAGAATTACTTTTTTGGCTCCAGCCAAAATATGCGCATTGAGTTCGTTAAACGTTTTATATTTCCCCGTCGATTCAATAACACAGTCAATGTTGAGAATTTTCCAATCCAAATTAGCAATGCTTTTTTCATGGAAGAATAAAACCTGTTTTCCATCAATAATTAGTCCTGTATCATCGGAGCTAACATCTACAGGTAAAACACCGTGAATACTATCGTATTTCACTAAATGTGCCATCGTCTTGGTATCTGCAATGTCATTGATGGCAACGACTTCTATTTGAGGATGATTGAGGAGTAATCGGAAAAGATTTCGCCCGATTCGTCCAAAACCATTAATGGCAATTCGTATTTTCAAAATGTAGTATTTAAAGAATGTGTTTTTGTGCTTTGTACGAAGAGCGAACTAAAGCACCACTTTCTACATGACGGAAACCTAATTCCAATCCGTATTTTTCGTATTTCTCGAATTGTTCTGGGGTGATGTATTCCTTTACTGGTAAGTGTTTTTTACTAGGTTGTAAGTACTGACCAATTGTTACCACGTCCACATTGGCTGCTCGTAAGTCACGAAGCGTTTGCAATACTTCTTCTTCCTCTTCTCCCAGGCCTAGCATGATACCTGATTTAGTCCTGTTGATTCCTTTTTCTTTTAAATAACGCAATACTTCCATGCTTCGATCGTATTTTGCTTGTATGCGTACCTCGCGAGTTAATCGGCGTACGGTTTCGATATTGTGCGAAACCACTTCTGGATTGGCTTCTACGATACGATCAATATTTCTTTCGATACCTTGAAAATCTGGAATTAACGTTTCTAGAGTCGTAGTAGGATTCATTCTGCGAATGGCTTTTATCGTTTCTATCCAAATAATAGATCCGCCATCTTTTAAATCGTCACGATCTACACTCGTTACTACAGCATGTTTGATGTTCATAATTTTAATAGAACGAGCCACTTTTTCCGGTTCGTCCCAATCAACTGTTTCTGGACGTCCTGTTTTTACGCCGCAAAATCCGCAAGAGCGAGTACAGATGTTACCCAAAATCATAAAGGTAGCGGTGCCTTCTCCCCAGCATTCGCCCATATTTGGACAACTTCCTGAGGTACAAATGGTATTTAAACTATATTTATCTACTAAACCTCTTAATTCCGTATATTTTTTACCAATGGGTAATTTTACACGCAACCATTTTGGCTTAGCCGTAGGTAATTTATTTTCTAGAACAGTTTCCATAGCATCAAATTTCAGTTGCAAATATAAGTAATGTATTGAAGTAGATAATTGAAAATTTTAGATTAACAAAAGTTAAATAAAAATTAAACTATCTTTTAGTACTATTTTGAATAATTTCTGCTAATAATTTTTTAGCTCTCAATATTTTTATTTTAACATTATTAAGCGGCTCTTCGATTTTAGTAGCTATTTCTTGATAACTCATTTCTTGAAAATACCGCATTTGAATAACTTCTTGGTAATGCGGTTTTAACTCTTTGATGAATTTAAGTAATTGCGATAAGTTTTGCTCTGTAATTAATTTATCTTCTACAGTTGGGGTTGTGTCGGCGATGTTTTGTGCTCTATGATCTTCGTCTTCAGTAATTTCGACAAACAGGCTTGATTTTCTTTTGCGTAATATATCGACATGGCCATTTTTAGCAATAGCAATTAACCAAGTGTTGAATTGAAATTCGGTATTGTAAGTACTAATTTTATTAAATGCCTTGGAAAAAGTTTCGATGGTAATGTCTTCAGCATCCGTTTCATTTTCTGTACGAACTAACATAAAGCTATACACTTCATTCCAATAATGATCCAAAAGAAAAGTGAAGGCAGTTTGATCGCCTTGTTTTGCTTTTTCTATATGGGAGTTTATTTCCAATGGATTGGTTTTGAGAATAAATTGGTAAAATAGGCATTGACTTGTGTAAAGATAAGTACTATTTCAACAATTGGAAACCAAAATTTAAGATCATTTTCTTTTAGTTTGCCAGCAGCAAATCCCATCACTAACCAAGCAACGGTGTAACGTGACAGTACAATGCTTACCACAATTATCCATTCGTATTGAAATGACAATAAAAGAGCCGCCGTTACGACAAACAACAGTTGTGAAGCATAAAACACTCCCAATCGGAATTGGTCCATTGATTTGAAGTAGTTGGCTGTTGCAATTTCTCTTCTTTTTAAATCAAAAAAGGTAGAAAAGGTAGTTCTTCCTTTTGAAACGGAAAAGCTTTCAGGAGTAAAAGCAATAGTTGTATTCTCATTATTTGCGGCTTCGTTGATAAATAATTCGTCGTCTCCTGTTCGTATTTGCATATGGTCTATAAAACCATTGACGTTAAAAAATTCTTCTTTTTTATAGGCCATGTTCCTACCCACACCCATATATGGAAACCCTAATTTTGCCCAAGAAAAATATTGTACGGTGGTTAATAGATTTTCAAAACGAATGATTTTGTTTAGGAATGAGTTGGTTATTTTTTCATACTTGCCATACCCCAACACAATCGTTTTTTGCATGGTAAATTGCGAGCTCATAGCTGTAATCCAGTCTTTTGATGTTGGATAGCAATCGGCATCTGTAAAAAGTAAGTATTCTTTTGTGGCTGCTTTTATACCTAAAGTTAAAGCGTATTTTTTGTTACCCCAGAATGCTTCGTTGTTTTCAACTTTTACCAAACGAACAGTAGGATATTTTTTTTCAAAATCTTCAAAAATTTCAAGAGTATTGTCACTTGACGCATCGTCTATTAAAACAATTTCAAAATTGGGATAATTTTGTTCCGCCAATAAAGGAATATATTTTGCTACATTTTCTTCTTCATTTTTAGCACAAACAATTACTGAAATTGGGATTTTTTTAGGTGTAATTTGTTGTGCTTTTGCAAAAGCAAATTTGCCAAAAACGCCTAAGTAATAGGTCAATTGGATAGCAGCTAAAGCAATAAAAATATAAAGTATAATTTGCATGGGGTAAAAGTCTATTAAAATTGTGAGCAAATGTAGGAATAGAATTGTAAATTGGAAACGAATTTAGAGGAATTTTTACTAGTTTTTATTCTAATTAATTTGTAATTTAAAATAAGATTTCTAGCGCTAAATTACATTTACTTCCGCTTCGATTTGAATACCAAAAGTAGCATAAACAGTCTCTTGAATATTTTTAGAAACTGCTAAAATTTCTTGTCCTGTAGCATTGCCATAATTGACCAAAACCAATGCCTGATTTTTATGAATACCAGCGTCGCCAAAACGTTTTCCTTTGAATCCGGCTTGTTCAATTAACCAACCCGCAGGAACTTTAACTTCGCTTTCTGAAACTTCAAAATATTTCATATCAGGAAATTGTTGGTGAATTTTTTCAAAATCTGTTTTTAGAATAATTGGATTTTTAAAGAAACTGCCACTATTCCCTAATTCTTTGGGATCTGGCAATTTACTTTGACGAATAGCAATTACAGCATTACTAACTTCTTTTAAACTTGGGTTTTGAATGTTATTTTTTTCTAATTCACCTAAAATATCGCCATAGGAAGTGTTGATTTTGTGGTTGTGTTTAGTCAATTTAAAAATTACTGAAGTAATAATGTATTGCTCTTTGACTTCGTTTTTGAAAATACTTTCCCGATATCCAAAATGACATTCAGCAGTATTGAAATTTTTTAGTTCTTGATTAGCAATTGCCATGGCTTGGCAAGAAATAAAATAATCTTTGATTTCGGCACCATACGCCCCAATATTCTGCACCGGTGTAGTTCCTACGTTGCCCGGAATTAAAGACATGTTCTCTAGTCCTCCTAAATTTTGATCAATGGTCCAAAGCACAAATTCGTGCCAGTTTTCGCCTGCTTGACTTTCCACCCAAACAAAATCATCATTTTCGTCAATTATTTTTTTGCCTTTTAAATCGATATGAATCACTAAAGCGTCTATGTCTTGAGTCAAAAGCATATTACTCCCGCCACCTAAAATAAATTTTTTCTCCGTTGGGTTTTCAGCCAAAACAGTTTTTAATTCGTCTACAGAATGAACAGAAATAAATTGTTTGGCTTTGGCTTCGATCCCAAAAGTATTGTATTTTTTTAGTGAAAAATTAGAATGTAGCTTCATGAAATAGGGTTCTTTTTGAGATTCCAAAAATAAGAATTAAAATTCGTCAGTAGTTAATGCCCGATTAATAAATTCGTTTAACGGTCGTAAAGCAATTAATTTATGCGACATGGTTTTTACGAAATCTTTTTTCAAAACTTCCAAAAAATCAATTTTTTGAGTGCTTTCAAAACTTTTTAATTTTAAAAGTTCAATCGCTGGATGTTCTTTCTCAAACCCACGTGGTGGATTTTTTAAAACATTGGATTCGTTTCGATCAAAATCGCCAAATTCTTTTTTAAATTTTGCTTCGTTTAAAATTGCTGTTAAATCCTCATAAAAAAAAGCAATTTCTTTTCGGATTTTTTTCAAATCTTCGGCTTCAGGACAATACAATCCTCCAGCAATAAAGCTTTTGTCTTTTTCAATATGGATGTAATAGCCGGATCGATTATTTCCTTTTGCTCCTGATGATATCCAAACACTTAAATGTGTTTTGTAAGGTGTTTTGTCTTTTGAAAATCGAATATCACGATTGATTCGAAAGGTACAATTCTTAACTTCCAATAATTCAAGAGTTGGATCTAAAGGCTTCATAGCGTCAAGAAAATCACCTACTAATTGATGGTAATCCTTTTTAAAAAGGGCATAGCGCTTTTTATTTTCCAAAAACCAATCTCTATTGTTGTTGGCTTTTAAATCGGCTAGAAATTGCAAACTTTCTTTAGAAATCATGATGTCGTTTATAATTATTTTTAGTAACGTATTCGTTTATTGAATCCTATTTTTTTATTCGGAGGATCTTTTTGATAATCCTTTAGCATCCCAATCTATAATTCCGCCCTCCATTTCAACAATTGTTTCAAAACCTAATTCGGATAATTTTTCAGCTGCTAAATGACTTCGTCTTCCGCTTTTGCAATAGATAAAAACAGGTTTTGATTTGTCGTATTTCAAAGTATTGGATATAAAATCAGCGCTAAGCCAATTGACATTTTGGGCTTGTATTAAATGACCAGCGGCATATTCCTCTGGCGTTCTAACGTCTAGAATTTGAGCATCGGAAGTGGCTTGTATCTTTTTAGAAAAGGAAACGGCATCCATTAGTTTGATATTTTTAGAAGTTTGTCCGTTGCAATAAGTAATTGAGAAAATAACTAATGCAAATCCTATTATTTGTAGTTTCATTTTTTTGTGATTAAACAAATCTGTTACGCTAATATACATAATTTTTTTCGTCAAATACTTTGTAAAAATCTTTTAGAAAAACTTATAAATTGAAAATTTTGTAGCTCTGATGCGTTGATTTAACAATAGCCTCAGTTCGTTCTGGATGAGTATCAGAAATAAAGAGTTGCCCAAAAGTATCGCTGTTGACCATTTCTACAATTTTAGCCACGCGACTTTCATCCAATTTGTCGAAAATATCATCAAAAAGCAAAAGAGGTTTTACGCCGCTTTGTTTTTTTAAAAATTCAAATTGGGCTAATTTTAACGCAATTAAAAATGACTTTTGCTGGCCTTGGGAGCCAAATTTCTTTATAGGATAGGAATCGATTTCAAACAATAAATCATCTTTGTGAATTCCGACACTGGTGTATTGTAATGCTCGATCTTTATTGATGTTTTCTTGTAATAAGGTTGTCAAATTATTGTCGAATAAATGACTTTCATACACTAATTGAACAGTTTCTTGAGAATCAGTTATCGCTTGGTGGTGTTTATTGAAAATTGGTATAAACTCTTTAATAAACGATTGTCGTTTTTCAAAAATGGATTGCGCAAAGCCATTAAGTTGTTCATTATAAATTGATAAAGTATCGTTGTCAAAGACATGATTTAAAGCAAAGTATTTTAGTAACGCATTGCGCTGAATGATTATTTTTTGATATTGAATGATTTGTTGCAAATAAGGAGCGTCAAGCTGAGAGATGACACTATCCATGAACTTACGACGGGTTTCGCTTCCTTCAATAATTAAATCTCGGTCAGCTGGAGAAATTATCACTAAAGGAACAAATCCTATATGATCTGAAAATTTATCATACACTTTGCCGTTTCGTTTTAGAATTTTCTTTTGTCCTTTTTTTAAACTGCAAACAATTTGTTCTGTTCTATTTTCTTTTTCAAGTTCGGCATCAATCACAAAAAACTCTTCACCGTGTTTGATATTTTGTACTGCAAGCGGATTGAAATAACTCTTTCCGTACGATACATGGTAAATGGCATCGAGTACATTCGTTTTTCCGATTCCGTTTTTTCCAACAAAACAATTGATTTTGGTGTCAAATTCGAAACTAGATTCGGAAAAGTTTTTGTAATTGAATAAAGAAATTTTTTTTAAATACATTTTGTCTAGTTGGAAAGGAGAATAGCACTTTAATTGATTACTTTTTCTAGCTGTGCGCAAATTATTGAAAAATATCCATAAAATGCCTTTTAGATTTGAATAAAAATTTTATTTTTGCCACTCACTAAATTAAATAGAAATGGCCACTTATAATAAGAGAGGATACAAAACTCCAAAAGAAAAAGAAGTTAAAGAAGTTGTTGAGGACGTTAAGGTTGATGAAAAAGACAGTACAACAGCAGGTGTTTTCTCAAAATTAGATGAAACTGCTTCTAAAACGGAAGACTTTGTTGCAAATAATCAAAAAGTAATTATTGGTTTAGTTGCTGCAATTGCATTGGTAACCATTGGGTATTTAGCATTTGAAAAATTTATTACTACACCAAAAGAAGAAGAAGCGGCCAATGAAATGTTTGTTGCTCAACAAAATTTTCAAAAAGCGACTGACGGAGTTGCAAGCGACTCATTGTATAAATTGTCTTTGAATGGTTCCGAAGGTAAATTTGGATTTATTAAAATTGCTGAGGAGTATTCAGGAACTGATGCAGGTAATTTGGCTAACTATTATGCTGGTATCGCTTACTTGAATACAGGGAAATATGCTGAAGCAATTAATTTTTTGAGCAAGTTCGAATCCAAAGACATGGTTTTAGGTGCTTTGGCTAAAGGTGCAATTGGAGATGCTTACGCTCAAAAAAACCAACCAAAAGAAGCTTTAGAATATTATATTCAAGCAGCTGAGTCTAGTAAAAATGATTTTACAACACCTCGATTCTTATTGAAAGCAGGTAAAACAGCTTTGGCTCTTGGAAACAAAGAAGAAGCTTTGAAATACCTTACTAGTATTAAAGATGATTATGATACTACTCCTGAAGCAGCTTCAGTAGATGTATTGATTGGATTGGCACAATAGTTAATTACCTATATAAATCTTAGGTTAGCAATAACAATGCAATTAGATTTTGTCTAATTAGTTGTAATTGCTAACCTTTATTTTTATCTTTAACATAAAACCTTTAAAAATCGATTAACGATGGCGACTGAAAATAAGAATTTATCAGAATACGATAAAAACAGCCTTCCTGATGCACGCAACTTTCGTTTTGGAATTGTGGTTGCAGAATGGAATGATACTATTACGGAAGGACTATATGACGGTGCTTTTACAGCCTTATTAGAAAATCAAGTTCCCTCACAACAAATTATTCGTTGGAACGTACCTGGAAGTTTTGAATTGGTATATGGTGCCAAGAAAATGCTACAAACACAAAATGTAGATGCGGTAATTGTCATTGGTTGTGTGATTCAAGGACAAACCAAACATTTTGATTTCGTTTGCGAAGGGGTAACACAAGGAATTAAGGATTTGAATGTCCAAACTGATATTCCGGTTATTTTTTGTGTGTTGACAGACAATACGATGCAACAATCAATTGACAGAAGTGGTGGTATCCACGGAAATAAAGGAACTGAAGCAGCTATTGCGGCTATCAAAATGGCATTTATTCGTCAGCAAGCCTCATTGTCACATCAAATTGACAATCAGCATTTATTAGGTCGAGGACCACTCCAAATTGAAAACAATCCCTTGCAAAT
>CANHKZ010000058.1 GCA_947461425.1 Flavobacteriaceae bacterium
TTGGAGGTCTTAGTTAGAAAACCTAGAGCAACTCAAGAATATGAAGATAAAATTAATTTTTGCGTTAAAGAAGTAGACCGTTTAAATCATTTGGTCGATCAATTATTATTATTGGCACGGTATGAAAATGAAAAGCAAACTTTCAATAATGAGAGAGTTTATTTGAATGGTATTATTCGAGATATTTTAGTTCGAAAAGCTTCCTTAATCAAATCAAATAATCTTACAATAAATGTAAAAATGGAAGAGGATTATTATTGTGAATCTGACAAGCAATTTGTTTCAATAATAATTACAAATTTAATTTCCAATGCAATCAAATATTCTAGGCAAAGTGATTCAATTGAAATACATTTAAATAAAAGACAAGATGAAATAATATGCTCTATTATTGATAATGGAACTGGAATACCCTCAGCTGATTTAGAAAAAGTATTTCAACCTTTCTTCCGCTCAAAAGCTCTAAATCATCCTACTATTAAAGGAATAGGCGTTGGGTTATCAATAGTACAACGCTTATGTTCACTTCTTAACATAGGCATTAATCTATCGAGTGAAGAAAATGCAGGAACTAAAGTTGAATTAATTTTTCAAAAATTTTCCAATCAATCCTTTATTAGCATTAAGTAATTCTTAAGATTTAGCTTATATTTATGACTTACTTTTGAAGTATATAAATAGAACTTAATTATGCTCGAAAAAATCATAGCATTTAGTTTAAAAAATAAACTGATTATTTTACTCTTTACTTTAGGAGTTTTCAGTTTTGGAATTTATTCTGTTTTCCAAATTTCAATTGGTGCAGTTCCCGATGTTACCAATAATCAGGTCCAAGTAATTACTACCTCTCGCAATCTATCTACTCAAGATATAGAACAATTTATTACCTATCCAGTAGAAATTGAAATGGCGAATCTACCCGGTGTAAAAGAAATTAGATCTATTTCAAAGTTTGGATTATCAGTAGTAACTATTGTATTTGAAGATGATTTGGGCACCTATTTACCAAGACAATTAATTGCTGAAAAAATAAAAACAGCCTCTGAAAAAATACCAGCGGGGTTTGGAACTCCAGAAATGGGACCAATTACCACTGGTTTAGGAGAAATCTATCAATATACTTTAGAAGTAGAACCTGAATTTAAGGCAAATTATACCGTAGCCGATTTGAGAACCATTCAAGATTGGGTGGTAAAACGACAGTTGTCTGGAATAAAAGGAGTTGTTGAAATCAATACTTGGGGAGGTTTTTTAAAACAATACGAAATTGCGATCAGTCCCGCTAGACTTAAAGCAATGAACATCACTACGACTGAAGTTTTTACCGCCTTAGAAAAAAACAATAGCATTGCTGGTGGCGCATACATTGAAAAAGTGAATCAAAGTTATTTCATTCGTGGAGAAGGTAAGGTGAAATCTATAGAAGACATCGAAAATATTGTAGTTAAAAACTCCAATGGATTACCCGTTTATATTAAAAATATTGCAACCGTAAACTTTGGTTACGCTAATCGATTTGGTGCTATTACAGGTAATGGAGAGGGTGAAAAAGTTTTAGGTCAAGTAATGATGCTCAAAGGAGGTAACTCTAAACAAGTCATTACTGATGTTAAAAAACGTGTAGACGAAATTCAAAAATCATTGCCAGAAGGGGTGTACATCAACGGATTTTTAGAGCGTAGTGAATTGGTTGGAAAAACTACATTTACTGTTGCTGAGAACTTAATTCTAGGTTGTCTTATCGTCATATTTGTAGTGGTTTTATTATTAGGAAACTGGCGCTCGGGCTTGGTTGTTGCCTCAGTTATTCCACTATGCTTATTGTTTGCCATTTCGTTTATGAATATATTTGATATTGATGCCAACTTGATGAGTTTAGGCGCCATAGATTTTGGAATAATCATCGATGGAGCAGTAATTATTGTAGAATTTATTGCTTTTCAAATTGCTAGTAAATCGGCAAATTTAGTTGGATTATCTAAAGAAGACCAGCAACTAGAAATAGACCAAATCACTTTTAAAAGTGCATCTAAAATGATGAACTCAGCAGTATTTGGACAATTAATTATTTTGATTGTGTTTATTCCTATCTTATCTTTATCTGGAATTGAAGGTAAAATGTTTAAACCTATGGCTATGACTTTTAGTTTTGCCTTGCTAGGTGCAATGCTATTTTGTTTTACTTACGTACCTGTAGTGGCGTCTTTATTTTTAAAACCCAATGAAGAAAATAAAGATTCATTTTCAAACAAACTCTTACAGAAATTTAACTCGTTGTATTTACCCATAATTACTTGGGCTCTAGCTAATACTAAGAAAGTCCTATATGGTTCTTTAAGTTTATTAATTTTTTCTGTCGTTTTATTTACAACAATGGGAGGTGAATTCATTCCCACTTTAGATGAAGGCGATTTTGTTATTCAGCCCGTTTTAAAAACAGGAACTTCTTTGACCAAAACAATTGCAACCACTACCAAAATAGAAAAAATTATTTTGAAAAACTTTTCTGAGGTAACTCAGGTTGTAAGTAGAATAGGTGCTGGCGAAGTTCCAACCGACCCAATGTCAATGGAAGAAAGTGATATAATTGTTAAACTAAAACCCAAATCTGAATGGGTTTCAGCTGAATCTAAAGATGAATTAGCAGATAAAATAAAAATGGCAATTGAAACTCAAATACCCAATATGGAAATTGAATTCACGCAACCTATCGAAATGCGATTTAATGAATTAATTTCAGGAACACGATCGGATGTAGCCATAAAATTATTTGGTGAAGATTTAGATATTTTGGCACATAAAGCACACGAAATTCAAAATGCTATTAAAAATGTAGCGGGAGCATCTGATATTATAATTGAAAAAACAGAAGGCTTGCCCCAAATGTTTGTTCAATATGACCGCTCTAAAATTGCCCGTTACGGACTAAATATTGCCGATTTAAATGAAATGATTTCCTTAAGTTTTGCAGGAAAAATTGTGGGTAACGTTTTTGAGGGCGAAAAACGTTTTGATATGGTAATTCGTTCAAATAAAACGAATCGGCAAGATATAGAAGATCTTAAGAATTTATATGTAAACACTCCAAACGGACAACAAATTCCATTAGAAGAATTAGCTTTAATTGACTATACGAGTGGCCCAGCTAAAATTTCAAGAGATAATACTAACCGAAGAATTGTTGTAGGTATTAACGTAAGAAATCGTGATTTGCAGAGTGTGGTTACCGATATTCAAAAAATAGTGAATACAAAGATTCAGCTTCCAGTGGGGTATTATGTGCAATACGGTGGACAATTTGAAAACTTGCAAAGTGCAAAATCTCGTTTATTAATTGCGGTGCCCATTGCCTTATTTTTAATTTTTATTTTATTGTATTTTGCTTTTGGATCAATTAAAGAGGCACTAATGGTGTATTCTGCCATTCCACTTTCTGCAGTAGGTGGAATATTGTTTTTATGGATTCGTGATTTGCCTTTTAGTATTTCAGCAGGAGTTGGTTTTATTGCGCTTTTTGGGATTGCAGTTTTGAACGGAATTGTTTTAATAGAGCATTTAAAAGAGCTCAAACATAGCGGAATGAAAGACATGGATAAATTAATTCTAAAAGGGACTACAGATCGTTTACGTCCTGTTTTGTTGACTGCAGCAGCTGCCGCTTTGGGATTTTTACCAATGGCTATTTCAACCTCGGCTGGAGCTGAAGTACAAAGACCTCTTGCCACCGTTGTGATTGGTGGACTATTAACCGCAACACTTTTGACTTTAATAGTATTACCTATTCTTTTTAAAGTATTGGATGAAAAAGAATTTAAGAAACCCAATTTTAGAATGAATAACAAATCAATCATTCTTGTATTCTTATTACTGAGTAGTTCCTTTCTAATGGCTCAAAATATAAGCTCAGAACGAGAACGCATTATCAATTTGGCAATCGAAAACAATAAAGAAATTAAAGCCGCTCAATTGCAATTAGAAAAAGTAAAAGCAACTATTTCAACCGCTTATTCATTAGATAAAACGAATGTTTATTACAATTACGATCAAAATAATTTAGCCATTAATAGTCAACCATTACGAGTTTTTGGTGTGCAACAAAAATTTGAATTTCCAACGGTATATGGAGCTAAGAAAAAACTGCTAAATTCAGAATATGAAAAAGAAAAAGCTGGATTTGAGTTACAAAAGAATAAATTGACTTTGGCTGTTTCAAAAGTGTATGAAAAGATTGTCTATTTGCAAAGTCAAGAAAAACGATATGCCTATTTGGATAGTTTATATCTCAATTTTTCTAAAGCAAATAAGCGTCGTTTTGAATTAGGTGAAACCAATTATTTAGAAAGCATTACTGCACAAGCTAAGTCGGGACAAATCCAAACTAAAAAGCTCCAAATTGAAAAGGATAAACTAGCGCAATATGAATTACTCAATTCATTGGTTCAATTGGATGAAAAAATAGTAATTCAGAATCAAATATTGAGTCCTTTAACCTTGTTAGTTTCAAGCCCTGCAAAGCAACTTCATTCTATTTATTTAGAACAGATTTCAACTACTTACAAAAAGCAATTATCGCTTCAAAAACAACATTGGTTACCCGATATTAATGTGGATTATTTCCAAGGAAAGAATAAAGGATTAACTCAGTCTTTGTATGGCTTTCAAGTTGGTGTTGCCATTCCAATTTTGTATTCAGGAACGATTTCAAAAATCAAAGTGGCACAGTTGGATTTGAAAAGTTGGGAGCAACAAAAACAAAATGAAGAACAAAAAATGCAACACTATTTAAGTCAAAAAACGAAGGAATTAGACAAATACCAACAAGCTATTAAGTATTACAACGAATACGGTAAAAAATTATCTGATGAAATTATTAAAGTAGCCAATTTGAGTTATAAAAATGGCGAAATTGATTTTTTTCAATATATTCAAAGTTTAGAAAATGCAACAACTATTCAAGTCGATTATTTAGATACTTTATTACAGTATAATTGCACACAATTAGAATTATATTACCCTAATTTTTAAGTTACTTACAATGAAAAATAAATTATATATACTTGCTTTGACTGCTCTATTTTTAGGTTGTAAAGAATCCAAACCTGAAGAAGTTACACCTAAAAATGACGAATTACTGCATGTTACCAAAACCCAATTTCAGTCAAGTGGAATGGCCATTGAAAATCCTTCTGAACAAGATTTTGAGCTTGTTGTTTTAGCCTCTGGAAAAATTGATGTTCCCCCACAAAATAGAGCGCAAGTTACTACTTTTATAGGAGGCTATGTAAAATCAACAACCCTTTTAGTGGGCGATAAGGTAAAGAAAGGCCAAGCTCTTCTAACACTAGAAAGTCCGGAATTTTTAGATATCCAAAAAGAATATCTTGAAGTTGCTGAACAAATCAAGTATTTAAAATCGGAATTTGAGCGCCAGAAAACTTTGTTTGACGAAAAAATAAGTTCTCAAAAAAATTATTTTAAAGCAGAAAGTGATTTTCGTAGAGCTAAAGGAATGTACCAAAGTTTAAGAGAAAAATTATTGCTTTTAAAAATCAATCCGATTCATGTTGAAAACGGAAAATTAACATCAGTTGTTACCATAACTGCACCTATTTCAGGTGATATTGTAGTGATGAATGCAAACTTGGGAATGTTTATTGCACCTTCTGCTATCATTTTGGAGATTATTGATACCAAGCAGTTGCATGTTGAATTGGATGTTTTTGAAAAAGACATATTGCGAGTTAAAACGGGTCAAAAAATACATTTTAGAGTTCCTGAAGCTTCTTCTACATTATTCCAAGCAGATGTTCACTTAGTAGGAAAATCAATTGAAGGAAATGATAGAACAATTAATGTTCATGGAGACATTGAAGATGCATTGAAACAAAAATTGATGTCAGGTATGTTTGTAGAAGCTAAAATTGTAACTAATTCCAAAAAAGGCCTTGCAGTTCCAATTGAATCAATAATTAGTGAAAACAATAAAAATTTCGTACTTTTATTAGTAAGCACAAAAAACAATTCCTATTCATTTAAAAAAGTAGCGGTTCCAATTGGAGAAAAAAATAAACAGTATGTTGAGATTCTTTCCAATAGAAGTGTAAATATTGATTCAAAAATTTTGACCAAAGGAACATTTGAAATTGCTAATTAAGTTATTATGGACATCAATAAATTGAAAGACCAATTACAAGTAGAAGTTGACACCGCTTTTTTGTATGATTGTATTGCAGCCATTCAATCAGATAATAATTTAACGCGAGTGTTACAAAGTCTAGCAAGCATAGAAAAAGGACATGCAAAACACATGTTAGATAAAGTACAAACTTTAGAACCTAATTATTCAATGCCATTGCCATCGTCAAAAGCAAAATTTCAATTGAAAGTAGGGAAACTTTTTGGATATAGTTCGATAATTAGTAGTCTAGCAAGTATTGAAAAACAATTTGCCGTTAACACAATTAAAAATAAAATTGAACAAGGCGAAAAATTAACAGGATTTGAACACAATCATTTGAACATAATTGAAGCTATAAATAATAACGAAGCATTGAATGTTTCGGGAGGATTGTTGTCAAAATTTGAAAGCCGACATAAATCGGTCGGAGGCAACGCTTTACGTGCCGCTGTTTTGGGCTCTAATGATGGATTGGTATCTAATATGAGTTTAGTAATGGGTGTGGCTGGAGCCGCAGTTTCAAATAATACCATTTTATTGACAGGAACGGCTGGTCTTTTGGCGGGTGCAATTTCTATGGCTTTAGGCGAATGGCTTTCTGTGCAGAGTTCAAGAGAATTGAACCAAAGGCAAATTGAGTTAGAAACAGAAGAATTAGAAGCTTCACCAGAAGAAGAAAAAAAGGAACTGGTCTTGTTGTACCAAGCCAAAGGAATGAGTGCTGCAGATGCGCAAAAACTTGCTGATAAAGCATTTGAAAGTCCAGATACTGCAATAGATGCCATCATTACTGAAGAATTAGGAATAGACAAAGAAGAATTAGGTGGTTCTGCTTGGGAGGCTGCAATTGCTTCCTTTATACTATTTTCTATTGGCGCAATTATTCCATTATATCCATTTATTTTTTTGGATGGGAATAAAGCTCTTTTACTAAGTATTGGAAGCAGTGTTGTCGGACTTTTTGGAATTGGAGCTGCTATTACTCTATTAACCGGAAAGGGAGTTTTATTTTCAGGATTCAGACAAGTTGTTTTTGGATTAACAGCAGCCGCAATAACCTATGGAATTGGAACATTAATAGGAGTTTCATTAGCAGGATAATAATTAACAAAACTAAATCACAAAAATTATGAATGACGCACATTTACACATGGTAGTAAATCACTTTCCAATCATTGGAACCATTTTAGCAATTGGAATTTTAATTGCGGGATTACTCAACAAAAATCAATCGATTATAAATACTGCCTATGTGCTTTTTATTATTGGGGCTGTTTTTGGAATTTTAAGTATGGATACAGGAGAAGGAGCAGAGGAATTAGTTGAAGATATGCCTTCAATTGGTTGGAAAATAATTCACGAACATGAGGAATTAGCTGAAAAAATGGCTTTATTATTAGATGCTTTAGGGATTTTATCTTTGCTAGGATTTTATTTACAATACAAAAAGAATCCCAAGCAAAAATTAGTTTCTTATGCTATATTGATTTTAAGTATCGCAAGTCTATTTGTAATTCAAAAAGTGGGTACATCTGGAGGTGAGATTCGACATACTGAAATTAGAAAGCAATCTAATGTTACTGATAATTTAAAAGAAGATATTGAACTAAAGGAATAGAAATTTATATATTGATAATGATACTTCATTTTTAGCATATTATAAAAAATAAAAATTACGTTTTATTTATATTAATACATTTAATTACCATTGTCTTTAAATTATTCGCAATAAACCATAAACTATTTTATTTTATATTTAACTATATCGTTTTCGTAATTTTATTTTATTAATTTTGAAAAATAAACTTTTACGATTATTTTTAAATTAATACAAGATGAAAAACATCAAAATTATTCAGGAATTACATGGTTTAGGAATAACGGGATATCATGATGTGTCCTATAATCCAAGTTACGAAGAATTATTTCAAGCAGAAGTTTCTCAAAGAAGAAAAGGATATGAAAAAGGGGCAGTAACTGAATCCGGAGCAGTTGCAGTTAAAACTGGAATTTTTACTGGTCGTTCCCCAAAAGACCGTTATATTGTAAAAGATGATGTAACAAAGGATACTATTTACTGGGATGAAAAAGTAAATTTTCCAACAACACAATCAATTTGGCGCGAATTAAAAAAACTAGTTTTAAAACAACTTTCCACCTCTCCTAAATTATATATTGTTGACGCCTTTTGTGGGACTAATCCTGACACCCGTTTAAAAGTTCGATTTGTCATGGAAGTAGCTTGGCAAGCACATTTTGTAACTAATATGTTCATTCGTCCTTCAGTTTACGAATTGGAGAATTTTGGAGAACCAGATTTTGTAGTTATGAATGGTTCTAAAACCACTAACCCAGATTGGCAAAAACAAGGACTAAATTCAGAAAATTTTGTTGTATTCAATCTTACCGAAAAAATTCAAATTATTGGAGGAACTTGGTATGGAGGCGAAATGAAAAAAGGAATGTTTGCCATGATGAACTATTATTTGCCTCTCAAAGGAATTGCATCTATGCATTGTTCTGCTAATGTAGGAGAAGATGGAGATGTTGCTATATTTTTTGGACTTTCTGGCACCGGAAAAACAACGCTTTCTGCTGATCCAAAACGCTATTTAATTGGAGATGATGAACACGGTTGGGATCACAACGGGGTGTTCAATTTTGAAGGAGGTTGTTATGCAAAAGTTATTGATTTGTCTGAGCAAAATGAACCGGATATTTGGAGAGCAATAAAAAGAGATGCTTTATTAGAAAATGTTATGGTAGATGAGTATGGAGAAATTAATTACCACGATCATACCATAACTGAAAATTCTAGGGTTTCCTATCCAATTTACCACATTAATAAAATAGTGCTCCCTTCTAAAGCGGGTCATGCTAAAAAAATAATTTATCTTTCTGCAGATGCTTTTGGTGTATTGCCTCCAGTTTCTATTTTAGATGAAGATCAAGCACAATATCATTTTTTATGTGGCTACACCTCTAAATTAGCAGGTACTGAAAGAGGCATTACTGAACCAGTCCCTTCATTTTCTCCAGCTTTTGGAGAAGCTTTTCTAACCTTACATCCTACACAATATTCTCAAACATTAATTGGAAAAATGGCAGAACATGGTGCTAAAGCCTATTTGGTCAACACAGGATGGAACGGAACTGGTGAACGAATTTCGTTAAAAAACACACGCGCAATTATCGATGCTATTATTAGTGGAGAAATTGAAGAAGTAAATACCATAGCAATTCCATTCTTAAATTTGACAATTCCAACGGTTTTACCTCATGTAAGTGAAGGCATTTTAGATCCGAGAGATACATATGAAGACAAAACCGAATGGGAAACTAAAGCCAAAGATTTAGCAGCTCGTTATATTAAAAACTTTGAACAATACACTAATACTGAGGAGGGGAAACGGTTAGTTAGCGCTGGTCCTAAGCTTTAATTGATTAATAATTTAACAATTAATTCAATATAAGTTGCATTTATAGTACCTGTGTTTATTAATATTTTATATATTTGCACTGATAAACAAAACAACTTATGTTATTAATTCAATTACACCATCATCATCTACAAAATTGCTCTCAAGCGATGTGTTAATGATATGCGTGTAAGTCACATATTTAAAAACCCGTTTGAGTACATCAAACGGGTTTTTTATTTTAAATCTGTTGTACTCAATCACAACAAAATAAAACAAAAATAATGAGTACCTTAAAAATTGCAATTCAAAAATCAGGACGCTTAAACGAAGATAGTATCCAAATCCTAAAAGACTGCGGCATTTCTATTAACAATGGAAATGATCAGTTGAAAGCTACGGCTTCTAATTTTCCGTTAGAGGTTTTGTATTTGCGTAATTCGGATATCCCACAGTATTTGATTGATGGTGTAGTCGATGCGGCAATAGTAGGAGATAATCTATTAATAGAAAAAGGAAAAAACATTCAAGTAGTAGAAAAATTGGGTTTTTCAAAATGCAAAGTTTCGGTTGCGGTACCTAAAACCTTTGAATACAATTCGGTAAAAGATTTAGACGGAATGCGAATTGCTACTTCCTATCCAAATACCGTTTTAGATTTTTTTAATTCTAAAAATATAACGGTTGATTTGCACCAAATCTCTGGTTCGGTTGAAATTGCACCCAATATTGGTTTAGCTGATGCTATTGTAGATATCGTATCTAGCGGTAGTACTTTGTTCAAAAACAATTTAAAAGAGGTTGAAGTTATTTTTAAGAGTGAGGCAGTTTTAGCAGTTTCACCAAAAATGTCTCCTGAAAACAAAGTAATTTTAGATAAATTACAGTTCAGAATCCAATCGGTTTTGAGAGCGCGGAAATCAAAATATATTTTAATGAATGTTCCTAATGAAAAAATTCAATTAATCAATACCATTTTACCTGTATTAAAAAGTCCTACCGTAATGCCTCTAGCGCAAGAAGGATGGTCTAGCGTTCATACGGTTATCGAAGAAGATCGTTTTTGGGAAGTCATTGACGAATTAAAAGCAGCGGGTGCTGAAGGGATTTTGGTATGCCCAATTGAAAAAATGGTACTGTAATTTTTTAACTGTACACAAAAAATGAATAAAATATACAATCCAAAACAAGAAATCTGGGCCTCTCTATTAGAAAGGCCTACTAAAACTGTGGATGATATTGAAGCTACGGTAAAAGAAATTTTTGCTGCAGTACAATCCAAAGGTGATAAAGCTGTAAGTCAATATACCGCTCAATTTGATGGAATTACATTAAATACTATTCTGGTTTCTGATTCAGAAATTCATACTGCAATTGCTACAGTTGATGACGAATTGAAAGTAGCCATTCAATTGGCTAAATCCAATATTGAAAAATTTCACCGCGCTCAAAAAACCAATCGAGTTAGCGTTGAAACAACAAAAGGAGTGGAATGTTGGCAGGAAAAACGACCAATTCAAAAAATAGGATTGTACATTCCAGGCGGTACAGCTCCCTTATTTTCAACTGTGTTAATGTTAGCAGTTCCTGCAGCAATTGCAGGTTGTAAAGAAGTAGTCTTGTGTTCGCCACCAGATAAAAATGGAAATCTTAATTCTGCTATTATATATACTGCTAATTTGTGTGGTATAACTCAAATTATTAAAGTTGGCGGAATTCAAGCTATTGCTGGGATGACTTTTGGTACTACAACTATTCCGAAAGTATATAAAATATTTGGACCAGGAAATCAATATGTAACGGTTGCCAAGCAATTAGCAACTCAATTTGGTGTTGCCATTGATATGCCTGCGGGTCCATCCGAATTGTTGGTGGTAGCTGATGATAGTGCTGTTCCCGCTTTTGTAGCTTCCGATTTATTAAGTCAAGCTGAACATGGAACTGATAGTCAGGTGATTTTAGTTTCGACTTCAAAAACTATGATTGATGCAGTTGAGCAAGAGGTACAATCACAATTGGCTGTTTTACCTAGAAAGGCAATTGCCGAAAAAGCCATTGCAAATTCGAAATTGATTTTTGTTGAAAACAAAGAAATAGCCCTAGATTTAATTAATGAATACGGCCCAGAACATTTTATAGTGTGTACTGAAAATGATGATTTTTATGTGGACAACATTGAAAATGCAGGTTCAGTTTTTATAGGGAATTACACACCTGAAAGTGCTGGTGATTATGCTTCGGGAACGAATCACACTTTGCCCACCAATGGATATGCTAAGAATTATAGCGGCGTCAACTTGGATAGTTTTATGAAATCGATGACGTTTCAAAAAATTTCCAAAAAGGGTATTCAAAATATTGGAAAAGCCATAGAAATCATGGCAGAGAAAGAAGGATTACAAGCGCACAAAAA
>CANHKZ010000059.1 GCA_947461425.1 Flavobacteriaceae bacterium
ATTGCTACCCTTGGATTTATAGGCGGATTTATAGTAATGATGATGTTAGATGTGGCCTTGGGTTAATGACAACCACAATCGTTATCGCCACAATTTTTATCTGATTTCGGCTTCCAAAAATATTTTTTAATCAAAAAGCCAACGGCAATAGCCAATAAAAGGAAGGCAATTATTTCTTGTATGACGTTGTTTTCCATTTTCTTCGCAAATTAATGTATAGGATTATAATTTTACTCCTAAAGAAATATAGAAAGTTCTTCCCTCTCCCGGAAGAATTCCAGGTCCTGGATATCCTCCTGCTCTTCTGGTTGAGTAGTTTTTATCCAAAAGATTGTTCACTCCCGCTCTAACATTATACAGTTTCAAGAATTTGTATTCTGATGAAAAATCCATTACTTGATATTGCTCTAAAACACCTGTTACACCGTTTGATGAAGGCGCAATGGTATTGTTAGCATCAGTAAAAATTGTACCAGACATTCTGTATTGTAAGGTGGAAGAAAAGTTAGTATTCCCCCAAGAAAGTCCAAAATTATGAATGTATCTAGGCGCATTTTCTACTCTGTTTCCAGAAAGATTGGTTTCCTTAATAGTTAGATTTGGCGCAGATCCAACGGTATTAAAAATGTTAAAATCAGTATAGCGACTATCAATAAAACTGATGGAAGCAAAAAGATCCAAATTGCCGTAGGGTTGTTCTATTTGTAGGAAACGAGTAATATTCAAATTAACAAATCCTTCAATTCCTTTGTTAATGGTTGCTCCTAAATTGGTTCGGAATAAAAATGTTCCTTTAGTAGGATCGTTGTTTATAAATTGTCTGACACCTCCTATTCTGTTATTGTAACTCAAATAAAACAAGCCAAAATCGAAGTTCAAATAATTTTTATGTGTCCCTCTAAATCCTAAATCAGCATTAAAACCACTAGCGTCTTTCAAATTAGAATCAATCACATCAGTAACCGCTGGCGGAGTAAAATCTGAAAACAAAACGGGTCTAAAGGCTTGCGTAATATTCCCATAAATATTAGTGGATCTAAATTTATATTCCATTCCTAATCCGAATAATGGTTGATTTCTAGAGATGGATTTAGAAGGCATAGCAATATCATTCCCACTACTAATCCCAAATCTTCCTTCGCCTGTATTTCTAATATATTCATATCGAATACCAGGGGTAACACTGAATTTTTCGGATACTTTAAATTGATTTTCAGCAAAAAAAGCAAGGTTTTCAGTGATGAAATCTAAATCTCTAGTAAATCTTCCTTCAATTGACAAATCGAAATCAGCTCCGGTAGTACCTTTCCCATCTTGAACGCGTCGTGTATTGGCTTTGTAAAGGCGCGCTCCAAATGCAAGATTATTATTTATTTTTCCTAATTTGTATTTAAAAATATTTCGGTTTTCAATCCCAAAATTTTTATAATAGTCGCGGTCTACTCGTCTGTTTGCAAAATTAGTAGTCGTTGTATTAATTACATCTTCAATATTGGGTGTAGCTGTAAATCCAACACTATTTCGTTCGCCAATAAGACCAAAAAGTTTGGTGTTGGACGAAAAATGATCATTCAGTTTAGTATCAAAGTTGATGGCAAATACATTCCAAGGGGTACCAAACCAGTTTCTTTCTCTAAGTGATTGTTGAGCGTTAGCCTTGAATTGATTGTCGGTTAAACCACCAGCTTGTTGCATTTTGTAATCCATATTGGTATACTCAGCGGATAGCTTTGTTTTTTCTGAAAAATCATACGCTAGGTAAGCATGGGTATTTCTAACCGAATAATCGCTATTTTCTCTCCAGCCATCTCCACTGCGGGAATGGTTGTAGATATAATAGGAAAATTGTTTGTGTTTTCCGCCAATAGCGTTGTAGCTGCTCATTAATCCGTAACTACCAACCGTATTTTGGGTTTCAAAAGAAAAAGGCTTTTTAGTTTCTCTCTTTAAAACATAATTTAACATGCCGCCAAATTGAGGTCCAAATTGAAGTGACGATCCACCACGAACTAATTCTATGGTTTCTACAGCCTCTAAAGGCGGATTGTAATAAGCTTCTGGATACCCAAACACATCAGATGAAACATCATATCCATTTTGTCTAGTATTCAACTCCCAACTTCTGTTTGGGCTTAATCCGCGAACACCCACATTGATTTGAATTCCGGACCCTTCATTTTCCCAGATAGTTACTCCTGGAACTCTTGAAAAAATTTCCCTTGCATTGTTAGTAGTGAAATTACCATTGATGTTGGAAAGTTTTAATACTTCATTTTTTTTCCCTGAGAATAGAATATTTTCTTTTATTTCTGGCATTCTTTCTGGACTTTGTTGTTTTGTTTTAATTACAACAGGCTCAAGATTCCGAATAGTGTCAGTGCCAATAAGAGGTTGATTTTGACCCATTGTGGTCATACTAATTAGAGCTGCAAAGACAAAAAAAACATTCTTCATTTTTATTTAGATTAATTCTACATTGCAAATGTAAATATTAATTTTATTTAGACAAAATATAAATAAAGAAATTTTACTTTAAAATTTGAAAGGCAATTAAAGCAACTAAGTAAGCCAATCCGCTCATGAAAATCAATTGCCCTAAAGGCCATTTCCAGGAGTTGGTTTCTTTTTTAGTAATAGCTATAGTGCTAGCACATTGCATGGCAAAAGCATAAAACAATAGTAATGAAATTCCAGAGGCAAAATTGAATATTTTTTGACCCGTTTCAGGGTTGATTTCGGCTTGCATCTTGTCTTTTATGGTGTTGTCGTTATCGCTATCTCCTACACTGTATATAGTTGCTAAGGTTCCAACAAACACCTCTCTAGCTGCAAACGAACTGATTATTGCTACGCCAATTTTCCAATCGTAACCCAAAGGTGAAATTACGGGTTCAATGGTTTTCCCCATAATTCCAATGTAGGAATTTTCTAATTTTTGTGAAGCGACTGCATTTTGTAATTCTGATGCATTTAAAGGGGTATTACTATTTTTCTCGATAATGATTTTTTCAGCATTCTTGAATTTATCGCCAGGACCGTAGGAGGCTAAAAACCACAATACAATAGATATTGCTAATATTATTTTTCCAGCGCCAAAAATGAATGCTTTTGTTTTTTCAATGACGTTTATTGCTACATTTTTAAACATTGGCAATTTGTAATTTGGCATCTCAACAATAAAATAGGTTTTGCCTTTTATTTTCAAAATTTTATTTAAAATGTAAGCCGAAAATATCGCCATTCCAAAACCCAACAGATACAATAACATCAAGGTCAGTCCTTGCATATTGATGATGCCAAAAACACGTTCGTCAGGAATAACTAAAGCAATAATAATTGCATAAACGGGAAGTCTAGCAGAACAAGTAGTAAATGGAGTGACTAAAATAGTAATCAATCGTTCTTTCCAGTTTTCAATATTTCGGGTAGCCATAATTGCAGGAATGGCGCATGCGGTTCCTGAAATTAGCGGTACAATACTCTTGCCAGACAAGCCAAACTTACGCATAATCTTATCCATCAAAAAGACCACACGACTCATGTACCCACTCTCTTCTAGAATGGAAATAAACATAAAAAGAAATGCAATTTGCGGAATAAAAATCAAGATGCCACCAATACCAGGAATAATACCTTGCGCAATTAAGTTTGTCAAAACACCTTGAGGTAATTCCTCGCTTGCCATTGCACTAAATGATGCAAAAGTACTGTCTATGAAATCCATAGGAATTTTAGACCATTCAAAAATAGATTGAAATATAGCAAACAGAATAAAAAAGAAAATAGCGTAACCCCAAACTTTGTGTGTAAGCACTCGATCAAGAATAGACCGGAAATCTTTAGCAATGCTAGTGTCTATTTTTAACCCCTGTTTCAATACATCATTAATGAATTGATAACGCTTTATGGTTTCTTTTTGTTGTAACCGTTTTAAATCAGAATGTGATTTAGTAAACGAACTCCGGATTTCATTTCGTTCTAAATTTAAGAAGTTGACGTCTTGAGTAATTACCAACCATAATTTGTATAACAATTGATTTGGAAACGTTTTACGTAATCCATCAAAATAATCGGGGTCAATTGACGACGCATTTAAACAAGGTTCTTTTGGGATTGATTTGTAACCTACAATTAATTGTTTTAGTGCAGCAATTCCTGTCCCTTTTTGTGAGCTAACTAAGGCTATTTTTGTTTTTAATTTTTCTTCAAGAAAAGGGATGTCTAAAGAAATACCTTTGTAATGCATTCTATCTGACATATTAATGATCAAAATAGCAGGAATTTCTAGGTCTTTAATCTGTGTAAAAAGCAGTAGATTTCGTTTTAAATTTTCAACATCAGTAACAACCAAGGCTACATCAGGATACAATTTATCGTTTTTGTTTAATAGCAATTCAATCACTAAATTTTCATCGATAGAACTAGCGTTTAAACTGTAGGTTCCAGGCAAATCAAGAATATTAGCCTTGTAATTGTTGGGTAATTTACAAAAACCAATTTTTTTCTCCACTGTAATGCCAGGATAATTTCCCACTTGTTGATTCAATCCTGTAAGTTGATTAAAAACAGAGGTTTTGCCCACATTTGGATTTCCAATTAACGCTACATTGATATTATGACTGCTTAACATTAGTTATTTTCAATTAAATCTACCTCAATTTCTTTCGCTGTTTCTACTCGAATGGCTACATAGGAACCATTAATATTTAAATACAAGGGATCGCCAAATGGAGCTATTTGAAGCAATTCAACCACATTACCTGGCAAGCACCCCATTTCCAATAATTTTAACGGAACAGCATCAACATCAAAGTCTTTGATGATTGCTTTTTCGCCTTTTTTAAGAATGTTAAGTGTGGTTCGCAAGTCTTATTTAGATTGAATTTAGATTGCAAAAGTACAGATTTAAATAGTAAACCAAATGATAAATATCATTTTTATACTAAAAAGTCAATGGAAAGTTGTTTTATTGTTCGGATAAAAAAGTAATGTCTTCAATCAGTCGTTGTACCTCTTCTTTGTTAGTTCCATCATAGAAACCACGAACGCGTTTTTTTTGATCCACCAAAATAAAATTTTCGGTATGAACCATATCATAGAGTTCTTCTGGTTTGCCTAATTTAACTGCCAAATATGATTTTCGGGCCATGGAATAAATCGCTTTTTTGTCCCCAGTAACAAGGTTCCATTTGCTATCATTAACATGATGTTTGATTGCATATTGTTTTAAAACGGGCACACTATCCGTTTCTGGAAAAACGGTGTGAGAAAGTAACATGACTTTTGGATTATTTAGAATTGCTTTTTGAACTTCCTCTAAATTAGTGGTCATTTTTGGGCAAATCGATCCGCAAGTCGTAAAAAAGAAATCGGCCACATAAATTTTACCTTCATACTCTTTTTGTGTAATGGTTTTCCCATTTTGGTTGACAAAGGAAAAATCGGCAATCGTATGGTATTTACTTTTATACTGAATCGTACTATCTACTAATTCTGGATTAACATCAGCAGGGTTAAATATTGGCAACGTTTTGGCGGGTTTCAATGCCGAATAAAACAAAGCAATCGTGACAATTGAAAAGACAATCAATCCTCCAAAAAAGAAACGGTATTGGTATAGAAAAGCTTTCATTTTAAAAATTTGCTACAAAAATACGAAATTCAAAAGGCTAATTACCAAAACAGTTCGGTTAAAAAATTAGATAAATTGCTGTTGATTAAATAAATTATTCGATAGATTTGTTTATCACTAAAAATTAAAAACAATGAAAAAATTATTTTCGAATGCTGTTCTTTTTGTGATCCCTGCTTTAATTGTTACATCAGTTGGTCAAGCCCAAGACAACACTGCTAAAAAAGAGCCTGGAATCAATGTAAACTATATGGATAAAAAGGTCAAACCAACGGACGATTTTTTTAGATATGTCAACGGAACTTGGTTAGACAACACTCAAATCCCAAACGATAAGACCCGTTGGGGAAGTTTTGATGAATTACGCCAAAAAACAGATACAGATGCTTTGGTTATTTTAAATGAAGCGGCTAAAAACCCTATTTACAAATCCAATACAGATCAAGGCAAAGCCATTAACTTGTACAAATCCATAATGGATACTGTTGCCAGAAACAAGCAAGGAATTACACCCCTTAAACCGTATTTAGCCAAAATCAATACGGTTAAAACCACTGCTGATTTACAGGCTATGTTAATTGAAATGGCGCCTCAAGGTGGCTTAGGTTTTTTTAGTGTTAATGTTGGCGTTGATTCTAAAAATAGTAATAGAAATGTAATTAATGTAGGCCCTGGAAGTGTAGGATTACCGGACAGAGATTATTATGTTGCTGAAGATAATGATTCTAAGGAAAAACGTGCCAAGTACGTTGTGCATCTTACTAAAATGCTACAACTAATTGGCGATAAACCGGCTGATGCAAAAGTAAATGCGGAGAGAATTTTAGCATTAGAAACAGCCATGTCTCAACCACGATTCGATAGAGTAGAACGAAGAGACAGAAGAAAATCATACAATCCAATGAAGGTGAGTGATTTACAAAAACTACTACCTTCTATTAACTGGGATGTTTATTTAACCCAAGTTGGATTACCAAAAACAGATTCATTAATTGTTGCGCAACCCAAATACCTAACTGCTTTAGAAGTTCTTTTAAAAGAGAATAAAGTAGACGACTGGAAGGCGTACATGCGTTGGACACTTTTGAACAAGTCAGCGAGTCAATTGTCTACTCAATTGGAAACTGCAAACTGGGAGTTTTATGGAAAAACCTTAACGGGCGCTGTAAAGCAAAGACCACTTCAAGAACGTGCACTTCAAGTTATAAACGGGGCTACTGGAGAAGCTTTAGGGAAATTATATGTTGAGAAAAAATTCCCTGCTGAAGCCAAAGCTAAAGCAGAAAAAATGATCAAAAATGTATTTTTAGCTTTTGAAAACAGAATCAATAATTTGGCTTGGATGTCGCAAGAGATCAAAAAAAGTGCAATAGCTAAATTAAATAAATCAAGAGTTAAAATTGGATATCCTGACAAATGGAAGGATTATTCTGCTTTGACTATACCATCACCTGCTGAGGGCGGTAGCTATTTTGAAAACGTAAAAAATATTTCAAAATGGTCTTACAACGAAAATATAGCAGAACTTAAAAAACCAGTCAATAAAGAAAAATGGGGAATGTCGCCACAAACCGTGAATGCCTATTACAATCCTTCCTATAACGAAATTGTATTCCCAGCAGCCATTTTGCAACCGCCATTTTACAATTATCAGGCGGACGAAGCGGTTAATTATGGTGGAATTGGAGCCGTGATTGGACATGAGATTTCGCATGGTTTTGACGACTCAGGTTCAAGATACAATGCCGATGGTAATTTAGTTGATTGGTGGACAGCAGATGATTTGAAACAATTTACAGCTTTGACCGGAGCCTTGGCAGCACAATACAGTGCGCTACAACCCTTGCCTGGAACTTTTGTTGATGGTAAATTTACGCTAGGAGAAAACATTGGAGATTTGGGAGGAGTAAACGCAGCTTATGATGGTTTACAATTGTATTTAAAAGCCAACGGGAATCCAGGATTGATTGATGGCTACACTCCAGAACAACGTTTCTTTATTTCTTGGTCAACTATCTGGCGATCAAAAATGAGAGATGAGGCAATGAAAAGTCAGGTTAAAACCGATCCCCATTCACCTGGAATTTATCGCGCTTACGTGCCTTTACAGAATGTAGATACGTTTTATGAAGCGTTCAATATACAACCTACTGACGGAATGTATGTTACTCCCGAAAAACGAGTGAAAATCTGGTAATCTTAATTATAGAATACAAAAAAACCGATTAGCAATAATCGGTTTTTTTGTTTCATCAATTTTTTTAAGTTCTATTAACTTTTTCGCATGGATTTGTTAACCAAATACAATCCTATCAAAGTGATACTGCCGCCAATAATAATAGGAATAGTCAAGGGTTCGTTAAAAACAACAGTACCTAACAACACTGCTACAATTGGATTTACATAGGCATAAATACTACTAATTTCTGAAGGAAGTCGTTGCAAGGCATAAATAAATGCAATAAAGGTAAAAATCGACCCAAATAAAACCAAATAACCAATAGACCACCAAGAAATAGCTGGAATTTCAGACAAACTTACTGAGGTCCCTGTTGCGCCTGTAACCGCAAAAAGGAAAATGCTTGAAATAAACATTTGTAATCCCAATCCAAAATACGGGTTGAAACTTGCCGCTTTTTTCTTGGTATACAAGGTCCCAAAAGCCCATGTTAGTGTGGCAACAATGGAAAGGAATATTCCAAAACGAAAATCAGCAACAAAAAAATCACTCAAATGATCGTAAAAGACTACGCAAATACCTGAGAAACCAATTACTAAACCAAAAATTGCCACTTTGGCCACACGGTCGCCTCTGAAAAAACTAATTATTACTACCCATAACGGAACCAAAGCTCCAATGATAGCACCTAAACCACTGCTTATAAATTTCACGCCCCAAGTGCTGAGCCCGTTACTCAAAACAAAATTAAGCACACTCAAAATCAGAATGAATTTCCATTGTTTGCCTTTCGGCCAAGGCGTTTTTTTCCATAAGAAATAGACAATATACAAGAACCCACCAATAAATTGTCGGATCGCAGCAAGTTGTAAAGCGGGCATGTGTTTTACGCCTTCTTTGGAGGCAATCCAAGTGGTTCCCCAAAAAAAACTGACCCAACACAACGCTAAAATAGGCAAGCCAATAGCATTTATTTTAGATGAAAAGGCATTTTTTATTCGGGCTCTCACGTTATAACATTGGTTTTATAAAGGAATACTGCAAGAATTGTAGGAGTTTTTCGCTTAAAATCGTTTTCCCCACAATAGTATTTAAAGCGGCAAATTTAGGCAAAGCCAAATTCAAATCGGCTGCTTTTTGAGTATAATATTCTTTTCTAGTTGGGTGAAAAGGCGCTACTGCATTATAGGTTTCCTTCCAAGAATTCAAAGCAATAATTTTTTCAATAATACCAATACAATCGTCTTGATGAATTAAATTAATAGGCGCATCTGGGTTTTCAATATTTTCTCGACCTGATAGAAACCGAACTGGATTTCGATCTTCACCAATTAAACCTCCAAAGCGCAAGATGGTCGTTTCAAAATAAGTGTTTTTTTGAAGCAATTTTTCTACAATTGCCAATTGTCGTCCACCTTCTGAATCGGGATTCAGAGGAGTTTCTTCAGTTACTAATTCGTTATTTTCTCCATATACCGAAGTCGAACTTACAAATAGTACTTTTTCAATTGTTGATTTTTCAATAAACGGAACTAAAGTGGCTATTTTGGAAACAAAATTTTCAGTAGAACCCCCTCTTAATTTTGGCGGAATATTTACAATTAAGATTTGGCTATTAGCTAAAAAATCAGCAACTGATTCGCTTATTTTTTCTTCCTCTAATTGAATTATAAATGGCTCAATTCCTACCGATTGTAATATGGATTTTTTCGCAATAGAAGTAGTCGAACCTTTTACATTAAATCGGTTTTGAACCAAGGCTTTCGCCAAAGGCAAACCGAGCCATCCACAACCTAAAATACTAATTTGTGTCATTTTTTCCTCTTAAGGTGCTTTAGGAGTTTCGGTTTCAATTATTGTTTTTGGTTTGGTCAGACTGTCTTGAACCACAGTTACTGGAACTGCTTTTTTTATGACCGGCGCTACAACGGGAGCTGGAATAATTTTTTTCTGAATGATAACAGCATCGTTTAAAACAAATGGCGTTGGCATCATCCAGTTTTGTCTTTTAATCATTGGAAATAATGGATTTCGCATTAGGTCAAAAGAGCTTTCTAACAATTCCATCTCGAAAGGAGCGTTAACATCAATACTAAATTCCATTTCTAATGGTTCGTTTTCAACAACATAATAACTTAAGATTTTTTTCCCACGTTTACGTTCGTATTTTGCTCCTTTTTGTCCAATCGTCTGAACCTCATTCGCTTTGAAGTTATACAGAATCATTTCTTCGGAAGCAAAAATATCATAGCGATTTACGTTTCGATTCGGTGTAATTCTGATTTTTAATTCGCGTTTATCTCCATTAATTTGATCTTTTAAAAATTCAATAGTGGGTTGAGCCAATTCTTTTAAAGGGGCTTCGGCGGCATAAGTAAATCCTGAATTGTATTTGCTAAATAGCGGAACCTCCTGCATAAAATTTGCCGATTTAGGCTGGTTGCCCAAATAGCTTTTGGTCCAAGCATCTAAATTAGTGTCGTAAGTGACCCAATTGGCTTTCTTAGTTTCGGCATTGAAAATGTATAACAAACTATTTGATTTGGCTTTACCTAACTCATAACCAGATTGTTGGTGCGCTTTCCCAAAAAAGATACCGGCAAGTATAAAAAAGAATAAAGCCCATCTTCCTTTTTTTGCATAAGATCCAAAAACAGGCACTAATAATCCAAAGGTCAAAACTGTCAATATAGCACTTCCAAAAAGCACTTTAAGTCCTAAGCCGATAGGGAACATTTGGATAAAAGGCGCAATAATCAATAGTGAAGGAATGCTACAAATTAGATTGAGTATTGCATTTGATTTTTGCGTCAGGATAAAAAATCCAAAAGCAATTAAAGCAAAAAATACTGGAATAATTAAGAATCCTGCTCCTTTTAAACCAAAAGCTAATGCGCAATTAATCAATATCCAAAGGAAAAGTGGCGCTACAAAGTGATTCATTGTTGTTTTGATATCTGAAAACAGCTGATAAAAAACAAAGCAAATGGCTAACGACAAAGTTACAAATCCCGCAATGTAAGAATGGCCATTGTAGGTAAATCCATTCAGCAAATCATTGTATTGCGGATAAAAATCAAGCACCAATTTCCAACCGTAAAAAGCCAATAATCCGCTTGTGATAGTTGCCCCGAAAAACGGAATACATCCTTTACCAATTTCTTTAAATGACAAAATACGTTTTCCTACACCCACAAAAATCAAAATGACAAAAAGAATTACAGCAATCAATAGCATTGGCAATATCCAACTGTATGGATAACTGATAAACGTAAATGGAATAGTAAAATAAGCGAAATCTTCTTTGGAAACGGTATCATCAAAGTTAGCATTAGCGAAATAACGCAATAACGGCATTAAATACGTTCCTTGATGTTCTAGTGTTTTTTTGTTGAGGTGTTTGCTATCATCTTGCGCCGTATGGTAATTGAAATGATCATCAATAAAAGCAAAATTATATCCCTGAATATTGCCTTGTTCTCTAAAAACAGTCAAGTCAGTATCGTTGGGCAACATTTTATAGATACTGTACATTAAGGAGTTGGAAGCAGGTAGCGCAACTTTTGCAGCTGCAAATTCGCGAACCAACCCTGCATTTCCACCATTGGTTTCCATCAACATATAACTTGGCCCGGAGGAGCCACGTGCTTCAAAGTTTAAAACAACTCCTATTTCTTTAGCCCATTGGTGCTTGGTAACAAATAGTGCTGCTCCGTTCAAACCTAATTCTTCGGCATCAGTAAAAAGAATGATTATATCGTTTTTGTGAGCGGTTTTGTTGTATAAAAAAGAACGAACACTTTCTAAAATAGTCGCCACACCTGAACCAGCATCGCTAGCGCCTAATGAATAGGAATGTGGTGCGCTATCATAGTGTGATAAAAGCAATAAGGCTTTAGAACTATCAGTTCC
>CANHKZ010000060.1 GCA_947461425.1 Flavobacteriaceae bacterium
TGGTCCAAATGCAGGACATACCTTAGAATTTGATGGGATTAAACATGTTCTTAGAACAATTCCTTCTGGTATTTTTCACAAAACTGCAATAAACATTATTGGTAACGGAGTAGTGATTGACCCCGTAGTTTTTCAAAAAGAAATTGAAGGTTTAGAGAAATTCAAGATTGATATTAAAAGCAAATTAATAATTTCTAGAAAAGCGCATTTAATTTTACCAACGCACCGTTTATTAGACGCGGCTTCTGAAACTGCAAAAGGAAAAGCTAAAATTGGTTCAACTTTGAAAGGTATCGGACCAACGTACATGGACAAAACGGGCAGAAACGGAATACGTGTTGGAGATATTGAATTAGCCGATTTTGAAGAAAGATACCGTGCTTTGGCTGATAAACACGAAGAAATAATCAAATTCTACGATGTTGCAATTCAATACAATTTAGCCGAAATGGAAAAAGAATTCTTTGAAGCGATCGAAGAATTAAAGAAATTAGACTTCATCGATAGTGAAGAATACTTACACCAAGCACAAAAAGCAGGGAAATCTATCTTGTGCGAAGGAGCCCAAGGTTCGTTATTAGATGTTGACTTTGGAACCTATCCATTTGTAACTTCATCTAACACTACTGCTGCTGGAGCTTGTACTGGTTTAGGAATTGCACCAAACAAAATCAAAGAGGTTTACGGAATTTTCAAAGCTTATGTTACTCGAGTAGGAAGTGGCCCTTTCCCTACTGAACTATTTGACGAAGATGGTGCTACAATGGCGAGAGTTGGCAATGAGTTTGGTTCAGTAACTGGAAGACAAAGACGTTGTGGATGGCTAGACTTAGTAGCTTTAAAATATGCAATTCAAGTCAACGGTGTAACACAACTAATGATGATGAAAGGCGATGTACTTTCTGGGTTTAAAACCTTGAAAATATGTACTGAGTACAATTACAAAGGTCAAAAAATCAATCATTTTCCATACAACATTGAAGAAAAAAATGTAAATCCTATTTATAAAGAGTTCAAAGGATGGCAAGCCGATTTAACCGGAATGACAACTTATGATGAATTACCAATTGAATTAAAAGAATACATTGAGTTCATCGAAAAAGAGGTGGAAGTACCTATAAAAATTGTATCTGTTGGTCCAGACAGAAAACAAACCATCTTAAAATAATTAACAAAAAACGCTCTCAAAATTCAGGGCGTTTTTTTAAATAGCCTACATTTACTTTTAAATTAATTACTTGTGAAGTATCGTTATATTATTATTAAATTGTTTGTACTCCTTTTCTTTTTTGGCTCCTGTCAAAGAGATGAAAGTAGTTTAAATAGTAATAAAGGATACCAAATAACGAGTTCAAAAATTACCTATAATTCAAAAAGCATCCAACTTATTGGCGCTAATACTTTTCATGTATTTAGTGCAGGGAGTGCTGATATGAATTCATGAAATTTAGATGTTGCTCGCGAGTTTATTGGCAATAGTAAAGAAACTCCTATTTCAGGAAATCCAATTCAAGATACTCAAGGAAAATACCTTTATTCTTTACAAAATATAGTGGATGAAAATAGAAAGCAGAACAAAATAAGTTGGATTTGCGCCTTCGGATGGGATGGGACTTCAGCCACTTTATTTACTGGAAAATCCCCAAAAAACACTTTTTGGTGGGAAGACTATAAAACAAAACTAAAATTATGGGCAATTCAATTTAAGGATCAAAATGATGTTTGGATAGAAGTTTGGAATGAACCCTATAGATACGATCGAGCAGATGGTTACACAGATACTAGTTGGCTGCAAAACATGAATGAATTAACTGCAATAATCCGAGCAACCGGAAATAAAAATATAGTAATAATTCCTTGTGCTGAACAAGGACAAGATGAAAGTGTGTTACTAAATAAAGGAACTGAATTTTTAGCGAATAAATCTAATATCCTATTTGATATTCACGCTTATGAAAAATGGCTATTGGATACACCAACTCATATCAATTCAAGACTCGACGACTTAAAACGCATGGATTTACCAATAATTTTTGGAGAAACTGCCCCTATTAATGCTGGTATTTTAATGAATCCATCTCCATTTTTAGATGTGCTTCATGAAAGAGGAATTTCTATTTGTGCTTGGGTTTGGAAAAAAGACGAAACCGATCAGGATGCGTTGATGACGCGAGATGGACTTCCGAATAATATAAACAACAACAATTGGGGAATTACTTTTAAAAATATTGCGGTTAAACCAAGAAATCCAAAACCTTAATTATAATGCAAAAACCAATAATTACAATCCTAAAAAACGAATTGCTTTCTGATAATTGGTACTTTTTAAACAAAGTGACATTTGACTATAAAATGGACACACAAGAATCTGAAACACAAGTTCGAGAAGTGTATGACCGTGGTAATGGAGCTGTAATTCTACTGTATAATGCTGCTAAAAAAACAGTGGTTCTAACCAGGCAATTTAGACTCCCAACCTATTTAAACGGCAATATTTCTGGGATGGTAATAGAAGCCTGTGCTGGTTTACTAGATTCTGAAAATCCAGAAGAATGTATAATTCGAGAAACAGAAGAAGAAACGGGTTACCGGCTTTCAGCAGTTAAAAAAGTGTTTCAATCGTATATGTCTCCAGGATCTGTAACTGAAATTTTACACTTTTTTATCGGAGAATACCAATCTGAAATGAAAGTTTCTGATGGAGGCGGTGTTGCAGATGAGCACGAAAATATTGAAGTACTAGAATATCCATTTGACATAGCGTATCAAATGATTGCTTCTGGTGAAATAATTGATGCCAAAACCATTATGTTATTGCAATACGCTAAAATAAATCTGTCATTGTAAAATAGGACCGTAGGTATATTTTAGTATTTTTACTATTAAAATTCTTTAGTTTTGACTTCTAAAAAAGCATCGTCTTCGGCATTACAAGAAAAAGCTGGTATTTCACAACCTGAAAGCATCAGTAGTCAATCTGTGGAACATATTCAACTTTCACGAAAAGTACAGCCGTCAGCTGAGGCACTTGTTCAAGGTATTTTAGCTGGTAATACTACTGCTTTGAGTCGTGCTATTACTCTAGTTGAAAGCACTAATCCTATTCATTTGGCAAAAGCCAATACCATCATCAATAGTTGTTTGCCTCACGCAAATCAATCGGTACGAATTGGCATCACAGGAGTTCCCGGAGTAGGAAAAAGTACATTTATCGAAGTCTTCGGAAAACACTTAACAAGCCTTGGAAAGAAAGTAGCTGTTTTGGCTGTAGACCCAAGTAGTACGATTAGCCACGGAAGTATTCTAGGGGATAAAACCCGCATGGAGCAATTAGTCAAAGACCCCAATGCTTTTATTCGTCCCTCGGCCTCTGGAGAAACTCTGGGAGGAGTAGCTAGAAAAACTCGTGAAACAATTACACTTTGTGAAGCAGCAGGTTTTGATACCATTATTATTGAAACTGTTGGAGTAGGTCAAAGCGAAACCGCAGTTCACAGTATGGTCGATTTCTTTTTATTGCTTAAAATTGCAGGTGCTGGCGATGAACTTCAGGGGATCAAACGCGGCATTATGGAAATGGCAGATGCTATCGTCATCAATAAAGCCGATGGAGACAATATCAAAAAAGCACAATTTGCTAAATTGGAATTCAATCGTGCCTTGCATTTATTTCCGGCAAAAAAATCAGGTTGGACACCTACAACCGCAACTTGTAGTGCACTATCTTTCAAAGGCATTTCTGAAGTTTGGGACACTATTACTGAATTTCTAAACTTGACTCAAACTAATTCGTATTTTTTTGAAAAGCGTAAAGAACAAAACCAATTTTGGATGCTAGAAACGATTAACGACCAACTAAAATTCAATTTCTATAGCAATAACAAAATTCAACAACTGCTTGAATCTACAAAAAAAGCGGTACAAAATGATGAAACTTCACCCTTTGCAGCCGCTAATTTATTATTGGAAACGTATTTTAAAAAATAATTTATTCGTCATATCGACCAACTTCTCGGTCATAAAATTCATTGGCAGCTACTATTAAAGACTCCATTTCCGCATTTAATTCCGCTTCATCTAAATCTTCTGCTTCTTCCATAAACTCTACCTCATCATCTTTCAAATTAATAATGAAACGAGGATAATCTAAATGTATGATGAAAATATCATCTGGAAAGTCAGTATTGTCGCCTAATAAAAATTTTGGTAATTCCATTGTATGTATTTAAACGTTAATCAATTATTTATCCGAAAGAATAACTGGCGCATTCCCTTTACCATTCATAAAAATGATTTTAGTATTGGGTGAAGCTGCTAATTCTTTTTGTGCTTTAATTTGTTCGTATTGCAATTGTTTGTCTGATAAACCTGTTGAAATAATTCTTTGATAATCCGCAATACCTTGTGCTTCTACTCGTTTACGTTCCGCTTCTTGTTTTTCTTTTTGCAAAACAAAGGTCATTTTTTGCGCTTCTTGTTCGGCGTTAATTTTACTTTCGATAGTAGTTTTTACAGAAGTTGGTAAATTAATATTTCGAATCAATAACTGTTCTAAAACCAACCCTCTACTTTTGAAATCAGTTTCAATAGTTTTAAAGATACGTTGTTGAAATTCATTTCTTTTCGTTGAATACAAAGCCACCGCATCATAATAAACTGCGTTGTCTCGAATACGAGTTCTGGTAACTGGACGAACGATTTTATCAGCATAATTTTCCCCAATTTGCTTAAAGATTTTAGGTGCCAATTCAGGTGAAATTCGATACAGTACTGTCAAATCAATCACTACCTCCAATCCGTCATTCGACAACACTCGAATAGCATCATCACCTTCTTTATCTCCTTCGTCATGAATGGCTGACATCGTGTAATTCTGGGTTTGGATATCAAAATCAGTAATGTCTAAAAGTGGATTGATGATATGGAGTCCGCTTTCTAAAATATCGGGCTCTACGTTTCCGTATAATGATTTTACGCCTACTTTTCCAGCGTCAATTTGTTTGAACATAGAAGAAAAAATTCCCAATGCAATCAATAAAAAACCAACTATTTTGATTGAATTTGAAAATTTAGAAAATGTGTTAGCACTATTTTTCATTGAAAAACTTAGCAATAAAAGAATAATTCCGAAGATGATAAATACAATCATATTATTTTGATTTAGGAAGGTTACTAATTTAAACTATTGATAAAAACTTAAGCAGACTGGTTCAAACTTGATTCGTTAGTTTCATTAACTAGTCGTTTAGAGATTCTTGCAAAGCGAATATACAAAAATAATGCCGCCGCTGACAATCCTGCCAAAAGTCCAATCCAAATTCCAACCGCTTTCAATTCTGTATATTTACCTAAATAGAAAGAAATTGGAAATCCAATTATCCAATACGCAACAAAAGTGATGTACATGGGGATCTTAACGTCTTGCAATCCACGCAATGCACCTAAAACGACCACTTGTATTCCGTCTGACAATTGAAAAATAGCAGCTACCAAAAGTAACTGAGCTGTAATTCCAATAATTTCTTGATTGTCTACCAACTGGGAACTGTCGCTCATGTTAAGAAATAAATGCGGTAAATAATTATGAAAAATTACAAATACAATTCCGAATAGTGTTTCCAAAATAATCGCTAACAAAAAGATGGAACGCGCTACGATAATCATGTTTTTAAAATCAGCCATTCCTTTGCTGTGACTCACCCGAATCATGGCGGTAACACTCAATCCCATTGCCACCATAAATGTAGAAGATGCTAAGGTCAATGCAATTTGGTTTGCGGCTTGATTATTTTTTCCAAGAGAACCCGAAAGCCAAATCGCAGCCGTAAACAATGCCACTTCAAACAACATTTGCATGGCTGAAGGCAAACCTAAATCAATTATTTTATTTAGCATTGATTTTTTAATTTCTCTAAAACTAAAATGCTTAAAATAGTTGCTGAACTTCTCATTATGTCGCAACAATAAATGAAGAAAAACCACCATCATAATTCGGGAAATAACGGTGCCTAAAGCGGCTCCCAACACACCCATTTTAGGAAAAATCCAAAAACCATAAATTAAGACGTAGTTAAAAAAGATATGCACCACGTTTGCTAGTAAAATAGCGTACATCGAATATTTAGTTTCCGACAAACCGTCAGCAAATTGCTTATATCCTTGGTACATAATTACTGGAATTAATGAAAAAGCAACCCAATCAATATAAGGAGAAGCCATATCAGCAACAATTTTTGGTTGGTGCATCAAATACATCAATTGTTTAGACAAAACCGTAACAATAAATAAAAACACACCCAAAACTGTACACAATAACAAACCATGATGAAAGGTAGTTCTGATTTTTTTATGGTCTTTTTCGGCATCGGCCTCCGAAATCAAAGGTGTTATGGCTGTCGAAAAACCAATTCCTATAGAAAGAGCAATGAAAATAAAACTGTTCCCTAACGAAACTGCAGCCAATTCAGTAGAGCCTAAATTTCCCACCATGAAATTATCAACGACACCAATCAAGGTATGGCCCAACATCCCCAGAATAACTGGGTAAGCTAGTTTAATATTATAGGAAAACTCTTTAGTGTAAGTAGCTAATTTCAAAATAAATTTAAGGTTTTAAAAAGGCAATTGCCTTTAATGTATAGTTATGCTAAAACTTCTGCAAATTGAACGCGAACAGTCCCATCTTCGTCAATATGTGTCAATTGAATATTTTGCAATGTATTGGCCAATTCTGGATTCCAAGGTGCTTTCACTTTGACATAATTTTCAGTAAATCCATGAATATAACCTTCTTTATTTTCTGTTTCGAACAAAACCGTTCTTTCTGTTCCCAATTGACTTTCATAGAAAGCACGACGCTTTTTAACCGATAAGCCACGAAGCATTTTACTCCGTTTGGCACGTACATTAGCTGGAACAACGCCTTCCATTTCAGCCGCTTCTGTATTATCTCTTTCCGAATAGGTAAAAACGTGCAAGTATGAAATATCCATTTCGTTCAAAAAATGATAGGTTTCTAAAAAATGTTCTTCTGTTTCGCCAGGAAAACCTACAATTACATCTACGCCAATACAAGCGTGAGGCATGGTTTCCTTGATTTGATTGACTCTGTCTGTATAGACTTCACGCTGATAACGGCGTTTCATTAACTTCAAAATGGCATTACTTCCTGATTGCAACGGAATATGAAAATGAGGTACAAAAATTTTGCTTTTAGATACAAAATCAATCGTTTCATTTTTAAGTAAATTGGGTTCAATAGACGATATACGCAAACGTTCAATTCCTTCTACTTGATCTAAAGCTTGCACCAAATCTAAAAAAGTATGTTCGTGTTTTTTGTTCCCAAATTCACCTTTGCCATAATCGCCAATATTAACTCCGGTCAACACAATTTCTTTGATGTTTTGAGCCGATATTTCTTTGGCATTTTGCAATACATTTTCTAACGCATCACTACGCGAGATCCCTCTTGCCAGAGGAATTGTGCAATACGTACATTTGTAATCGCAGCCGTCTTGTACTTTTAAGAAAGCACGCGTTCGATCGCCTATCGAGTAACTGCCTACATAAAAATCAGCTTCGGCTATCTCACACGAATGCACTTCGCCAAAATCATTTTTAGATAAATCGTTTATATAATCCGCCAACTTGAATTTTTCTGTAGCACCCAAAACCAAATCCACTCCATCTACACTCGCTAATTCTTCGGGTTTCAACTGCGCATAACAACCCACCGCTGCCACAAAAGCCTTGTCGTTCAACTTCATTGCTTTTCGCACCACCTGTTTGAACTGCTTATCGGCATTCTCCGTTACAGAACAGGTATTAATCACATACATATCTGCCACTTCTTCAAAATCCACACGGTCAAAACCTTCGTCTTGTAAATTGCGTGCAATAGTCGAAGTTTCCGAAAAATTCAGTTTGCAACCCAGCGTATAAAAAGCTACTTTTTTTCTTTCTGACATTCTTTTGATTTTTTTGGGCGAGACCCCAGGCAGATTACCAAGTTAAAATAGTCCTATTTCTTAGCCTGTGGTCGGGCTATTCGCTCTATCTTTTGTTCTGCTAACGCTTCACAAAAGGATGTCGCTGCTATCCCTTTCGCGGGACAAAAATACGTACAAAAAACAACAAATAAAACATCCTAATTAGGCCGTCCTAAACGCGTTTCTTAAACTACTTAATTCAGTATAAACCTTCTTACTACCTCAGCGACACCATGGTCGTTATTCGAAGCTACAATCACATCGGCACGATCACGCAATTCAGGAGTTACATTATCCACCCATACGCCTAAACCAGCATATTCGACCATAGTCAAATCATTACCAGCATTACCCACAGCAATAATTTCTTGTTGAAGAATCTTTAATTTATCAGCTAAGAATCGAATACTAGCCGCTTTATCAATCCCATTTTGTGCAACTTCCAAAAAGAAAGGCTTAGACATACACACACTCAAATGGGGCATAGCTACTTTTAAATGCGTTTCCACTTTTTTAAGATATTCCGGATCTTCTAGCAAAATACATTTTATCGCTGCCGATTGCACTTCGGCTTTAAAATCTGGCACTTTATTATGAGCCAAACCTGTAATGTTTTTTTCAATGTCTATGTATTGTGATTCGGTTTCACTTACAATTTGATTATTGATATAGGTAATAATATGCGTTTTGTGTACAACACTATAATCGTACAAAGCGTGAATTTGTTCTTGAGTAAGGGTTTGCTCAAAAATCACATCATTATTGGATAAGTCCGAAATCACGGCCCCGTTGTAGGAAATCATGTAGGAATCGTCTAATTCTAATTCTTTGGCGTAAGCTGTCATCGCCGCCGTTGGTCTTCCAGAAGCCAAAACAATAAACACTCCCAAATCTTTGGCTAGAGCCAACATTTTTTTATTCTCTTCAGAAATGGTATGATCATCAGACAACAAGGTATCGTCCATGTCCAAAACCAACATTTTATATTTCATCTCAACTAAGTTTCAGAATTAAATACTCATTCTGAATTCCTCAATTACCGGATTGGCTTTGGCAAAATCGGTTTCTTGAATAAATAATTCAACTGCTAAATCGGCATTGCCAAACCCTCCCAATCGTGCCGATTGAATATTATCTTTTTTCATTGTAGTCACTCCAGCTTCTTCTAATTTTTCCTGTAAACCCATCGCTAAAACCTCACTTCCAGAAAACACTTTCATTAATCCCATATTTTTAATTTTTCAATTTTTTATTCTTCTTCAACTTCGCTTTCTTTATCTTCCTCGTTTTCTCCAAAATCAAATTCAAACGGTTCTAACAACATTTTATCTGCCAAAATAGCGACACGATCAGTGTATTGCTCAGTAAAAATAATACGTTGCGTTTTGGCAATACTATTCGAAATACGCATGATTTTAGTTTCATGTCTTAATTTTAAGATCGGATCAGCATCATCAAGAATAAACATTTTTAAACGGTTTATATTATAGCCTGCTGTTGTAAACATATCGCCAAGACGGTTTGGAGTTCCTATTAAAACGTCAATTCCTGTAGAAATATAATTTTTATCATATTCCATGTCGCCTTTATCGTGAATCCCGTAAACACGTAAATCGGTTTTACTTCCTAATTGTTCGAAAAGCTCTTCCATTGCCAAAACTTTTGCCTTATCTTCAACAATTATCAGTGCTCTAGGCGATTCTTCCCCTTCACAAACTAATTGCTGGATAACATTTAAAACAATAACTGTTGATTTTCCACTACCTTTTGGTGCTACAATCAAACAATCTGCGCCACTTTTAATGGTGGAAAAGGTTTCCTGTTGTAACTGATTGGCTTCGGTTAAACCTTTTTCGATCAAAGCATTTTGAAGGGCTTCGTTTATTTTTTTAAGTTTCATTTTGTTTGTTTAATAAGCAAGTTTAACTCACTTTTATAATTATTTACTCGCAAATAGGGTAACATCTTTCTCAGAAATTTCGTTTCCTCCCAGAATAATCAACCGCTCCACTACATTGCGCAATTCTCTAATATTTCCCGTCCAATCGTATTCTTGTAACAATTGAACGGCTGGTTTTGAAAACAACTTAACTGCAGTTCCTTGCTCCGAAGCAATCTTTTCGGCAAAATGAGCAATCAACATCGGTATGTCTTCTCTCCTATCATTCAAAGTTGGTACTTTAATTAAAATTACCGCCAAACGATGGTATAAATCTTCGCGAAAACGCCCTTCGGCAATTTCTTTTTTCAAATCTTTATTCGTTGCTGCTACTACACGCACATCTACTTTGATGTCTTTGTCGGCACCAACTCGCGTAATTATATTTTCTTGCAAAGCACGCAACACTTTGGCTTGAGCCGAAAGACTCATATCACCAATTTCATCTAAAAAAATCGTGCCTTTATCAGCTGCTTCAAACTTTCCTGCACGATCTTTTATAGCTGAAGTAAAAGCGCCCTTAATATGACCAAATAATTCGCTTTCAATCAATTCTGAAGGAATAGCGGCGCAGTTTACTTCCACCAAAGGAAAATTAGCGCGTTCGCTTTTCTCATGTAATTGATGCGCAACTAATTCTTTTCCGGTTCCGTTTGCACCCGTAATCAAAACACGGGCTTCTGTTGGCGCGACTTTTTCAATCAACAATTTAATGTAATTAATCGTTTCGCTATCGCCAATCATTTCGTGATTCTTACTGACTTTTTTCTTCAAAAATGTATTTTCAACTACCAACTGCTTTTTATCCAACGCATTTCGAACAGTATTCAATAACCGATTCAAATCAGGTGGTTTTGAAATATAATCAAAAGCACCCGAACGCATCGTATTAATAGCCGTTTCCATATCACCATGACCTGAAATCATCACTATCGGAATTTCTGGTTTTATTTTTTTAACCGCTTCGAGTAATTCGACACCATCCATTTTAGGCATTTTGATGTCGCACAAAACCAAATCATAATCGGTATTTTTTATTTTTTCATAACCAGCAGCACCATCTTCAGCTTCTTCCACTATGTAAGTCGTGTTCTCTTCCGAAAGAATTTTTACTAAAACTCTTCGGATAGCGGCTTCGTCTTCTATGATTAGTATTTTACTCATTTATTGTATGGGTTATGAGGTTATTGGTTATGAAGTTATTTGTTTATAAGGTTAAACTTTTAAACCCATAACCTTTTAAACTTTCCTTAATATTGAAGCCATCGATACAATTCTTTCCAAGTTGGTTTTTTTCCATACATCAAAATTCCCACACGGTAAATTTTGGAAGCAAACCAAACCACTAAAAAGAAAGTAGCAAATAATAGCGTAACAGAAATTGCAATCTGCCACAAAGGTACGCCAAACGGAATACGCATTAGCATCACAATAGGAGAAGTCAGCGGCACCATTGAAAAAACAGTCGCCACCGTTCCGTGCGGATCGTTTACTACGGTAAAAAATCCAATATAAACGCCCATTACCAAAGGCATAATAATGGGTAATAAAAATTGTTGCGAATCGGTTTCATTATCCACAGCGGCTCCAATAGCAGCATAAAAA
>CANHKZ010000061.1 GCA_947461425.1 Flavobacteriaceae bacterium
GAAAAAAATAAACAATTAGCTATTGATTACAATGAAAATGGTTTTGTTGTTATTCCTAATTTGATTTCGGAATCCGAAATTGACGCCATAAAATCAGATATGGATAACAAAGGGTATAATCCTGAATTTAAGATGGATAATCAACGAGATCATGTTAGAATTCAAGATTTATGGATGTATTCTGAGAGTACCAAAAATGTAGCTTGTAACACTGAAATCGCTTCGGTTTTGGAAATGCTTTATGAGCGGGAGCCAATTCCTTTTCAAACCTTGAATTTTAGAGTGGGTTCCCAACAAAGAGCGCACTCCGATACCATTCATTTTAGTTCCATTCCTGCCAAGTTCATGTGTGGCGTTTGGGTGGCATTAGAAGACATTACACCAGAAAATGGAGCTGTTTTTTATTATCCAAAATCACAAAACCTACCCGAATATAATTTTTCACATTTTAAATCCACTCCAGTAGACACCGCTTATTCTGATTATATTGAATACGAAGATTTTATTGAGAAAATAGTTGAGGTAAGCCAGTTTGAAAAGAAACCATTTTATGCCAAAAAAGGAGACGTATTAATTTGGTCTTCCAATATTATTCATGGAGGTTCTAAAGTAGTAAATGAACAAGCATCCCGTTATTCAATGGTAACCCATTACTATTTTAAAGATTGTATTTATTACACTCCCATGTTGTCAAATATGGTTACGAATGAGCTTTTTTTACGCACTAATTTAATCGATATAAAATCGGGTAAAAAAGTGGTACAATCATTTAATGGAACTCCAATTAACAGTCATAAAACAGCTACAGATAAGTATATTTTAAATGATCGTTTAACCTATAGTAGTGCATATAATCCTCCAACTAAAAAAACAAAAATCGAATATTTTTTAAACCAACTGGGGTTGAAAAAGTAATCCAATTTAAGTTGAATAGTTATTTTAAAATTATTACAATCAAATCTAAAACATTATCATTTCAACTAATGAAAACTATTGCAACTATTTTACTTGTTTTTACTTCACTAATTTATTTCTCCAGCAGTGCTAAAAATAAAGAATTGTACCAAATTAAAACTTACAATCTTAAATCAGAAGCGCAATTAACTGTCACCGAAAATTACTTGAAAGACGCTTATTTACCTGCGCTAAAAAAATTAGGAATTAAAGCGGTTGGAGTTTTCAAACCTAAATCATTCTCCTTAGATTCGATAACCAAATTAATCGTTGTCATCCCGTTTGCCTCTTTCAAACAATTTTCACAATTGGAAGGTAAATTAGCCAAAGACCAACAATACTTAGCTGCAGGAGCAGCTTACCTAAAAGCACCCTACAACAAAGCGCCATACGAACGCATTGAATCCGTTTTATTAACTGCATTTTCCAATCATCCTTTTTTAACCTTACCCAAATTAGACAGTCCTCGTGCAGGACGTGTATATGAATTACGCAGTTATGAATCAGCTACCGAAGCGATTTACAACACTAAAGTAGATATGTTTATTGGTGGAGAAGAAAGTAAAATTTTCGATCGTTTGGAATTTAATCCAGTGTTTTATGGCGAAGTGATTTCCGGTGGAAAAATGCCCAACTTGATGTACTTAACTAGCTTTGCCAACCAAGAAAGCCGAGATGCACATTGGAAAGCCTTTGTAGATTCGCCAGAATGGAAAGCCTTACTTAAAATGGAAAAATACAAAAACACCATTTCGCATATGGATATTGTGTTTTTATATCCTACAGACTATTCGGATTATTAATTCAATAGTACAATAATAATTTTATTGAATTGTTTATTGAAAAAAAAGTTAAATTATTTAAAATCAAATATTTATGTTATATTAGCTACAAATTAAAAGCTATTTATAATGTTCCAATTTATATTTAATTCTTATTTACACCAATTACTGACAGCTAATTCCCAACATAAAGTGGAACGCTTTTTTTTAAAAATTGCGATCATTAGTTTTGTAATTCATTTAGGTTTAATTTTTTTAATTAATTATTCCTTTATATCTATTAATGCGACCTCGGAGCTTTTAAAGAGTCCCATAGCCGCAATCTATACACCTTTCTCCTTTCTTATTGTGTACGAGGTCTATTTATTAATATACTATTTACCAAGATCCGTTACCAGTTATGTAAACAAGCAATATGAAATCATATTATTGATTATAATGCGTCGTCTGTTTAAAGATCTTTCTAATTTAAAAATATCATCCGATTGGTTTACCATCAAATATGATTTACAATTCACTTATGATTTGCTAACCTCGTTATTGCTATTTTATCTGATTTATATTTTTTACTCACAAAGCCAAAAAAAATACCATAGTGATGTTACTGATGAAATTACTGAAAAAGGAAGAATAAAATACACCGCAATTAAAAAAAATGTGGCCTCTATTTTAGTTCCAATTGTATTTATTTTGGCGATATATTCTTTTATAAGTTGGTTAATCGAAATGATGGATACATTTGAAAAATCAGCGGAAGTATTTAAAAACATCAACAATGTTTTCTTTGAGCAATTTTTCTCTTTACTAATCATTGTCGATGTCGTTTTATTATTAGTATCTTTCTTTTACACTGACAAGTTCCATAAAGTAATTCGGAATTCAGGATTTATTATATCTACTATTTTGATACGACTTTCATTCACGGTTGAGGGCGTAATGAATAATATTTTAGTAGTTACTGCAGTAATTTTTGGACTTTTAATTATTGTAATTCACAATAAATTTGAACGAAATATTCAAGTGGTCAAATAATCAAAATCATTTAAATTTAAAAACCCCAAAAACGAAATCGCTTTTGGGGTTTTTATTTTTTATCTAAACTCATGTAAGGAACGTTCAATTATTCCGAGACATTCGTGAATTTGGCTTTCGGTAATTACCAATGGAGGGGCCAATCGTATTTTATTGCCGTGAGTAGGCTTGGCAAGCAAACCATTATCTCTAAACTTCAAACAAATTTCCCAAGCTAAATCTGAATCTTCCTCGCTATCAATTACTATTGCGTTCAGTAAACCTTTTCCTCTAACTAATTGAATCAACGGATTACGAGACGCAATTTCGTTTAATCCTTGACGGAAGACTTCTCCAAGATAAGCGGCATTTTGAGCTAAATTTTCGTCTTTAATCACTTCCAAAGCTGCAATGGCAACAGCTGCCGCAATAGGATTTCCACCAAAAGTCGAACCATGTTGCCCTGGCTGAATCACATTCATAATCGCATCATTGGCTAACACTGCCGAAACAGGAAAAACGCCTCCCGAAAGCGCTTTTCCTAAAATCAAAATATCAGGTTTCACTTCTGGTTTGTTTTCGCAACCTTTTTTACATTCACAATTCCCACAAGTCGCTAATAAGCGTCCGGTGCGAGCAATTCCAGTTTGCACCTCATCGGCAATAAACAAAACATTATTGGCCTCACACAATGCTTTGGCTTTTGCCAAATAGCCTTCGCTTGGCACATACACGCCCGCTTCGCCTTGAATAGGTTCTACTAGGAATCCCGCAATATTGTTAGAAGAAGCTAAGGCTTTCTCCAAAGAATCGACATCATCATAGGGTATTTTGATGAAACCAGTTGTAAACGGTCCAAAATTCTTGCGTGCTGATGCATCATTTGAAAAGGAAATAATAGTGGTAGTTCTTCCATGGAAATTGTTCTCACACACTATAATTTGTGCCTCATTCTCTGGAATTCCTTTTACCTCATATGCCCATTTTCTACACAACTTCAAGGCAGTTTCTACCGCTTCTGCTCCCGTGTTCATGGGTAACACTTTATCAAAACCAAAATAATGAGTAACATATTCTTCAAATGGTCCCAATTGGTCGTTGAAAAAAGCTCTGGATGTCAAGGTTAATTTTTGGGCTTGTTGTACCATGGCGTTGACAATCTTTGGGTGACAATGTCCTTGGTTCACGGCAGAATAGGCCGACAAAAAATCAAAATATTGTTTCCCATCTACGTCCCAAACAGAGACGCCCTCGCCTTTTTCTAAAACAACCGGCAATGGATGGTAATTGTGTGCTCCGTATTGATTTTCTTTAGCAATCAATGCTTGTGATGCTGAAGACAGTATACTCCTATCGTGACTCATATTTTTTAATTTACAGTGAATTATAACGAAACAAATTTAGTCAATTCAATTAATATAAGGTTTAAAAATGTAATTTTTGACTTATATAATTATAATTTAAGTCATTTTTATTAATTATTACTATTTTAAAAGTCAATTAATTATTATTTATGATAAAAAAAGCCATTCGAAAAGAAAAATAACTTACTTTTATTGGCAACAAAAAAGTAAATTTAACTTTTAAACCCTTTTTCAATGGAAAAATTAGATGAGTTCGATATTAAAATCATCAAAGAATTAGAAAAAGATGGGCGCATTGCCTACTCCACTATTGCTTCTAATTTAAAGATTTCCAATACTATGGTGCACCAACGTATCCATAAATTGACTGAGCAAGGTGTTCTAGTGGGTATCAAACCCATAATAAACGAAAAAAAAATGGGTTATGATTGGGGAGCTTTCACTGGAATTACCTTGAACAAAGACCATGATTCTGATCGCGTGATAGAAGAATTGAAAAAGATTCCAGAAATCACTGAATGTTATTACATCACTGGTTCTTATACTTTGTATATTAAGATGATTGCTAAAAATCATGAGCACATGCGTGCCATTTTATACGAACAAATTGATGCCATTCCTGGAATTGCCAAAACCGATTCAATTATAGAATTGGGCTGTGCGTTTAAGAGAAATATTTCACTTTAAACCCTTTTATCATGAAAAAAACCAAACCAAATCTATTGCAAAAGACAACACAAATTATTGTTTTTATATCCTTTATTTTATGTTTTTCTTTGGCAAATGCCCAAAAGGAAAAAGGAAAATTATTCATCATTGGTGGCGGGAATCGCTCTGACCAATTGATGCAACATCTGGTTGACCTTGCTCAATTCAAAAAAACGGATTACATTGTTGTACTTCCCATGTCTAGCGAAGAACCGGATAGTGCTTATATTTATTTTAGAGATCAATTTCAAAAATTGGCGCCAAATCCTATCGTAATGCTGAATTTCGACAAAACCTCGGTTCAAAACCCAAAACTCAACGACTCATTACAAAAAGCAAAACTCATTTTCATTAGTGGCGGAGATCAAACCCGTTTTATGAATGTGGTGGCCAATACTCCTGTTTTTAATTCTATTCACAAAGCTTTTCAAAATGGAAGTATCATTGCAGGAACTAGCGCAGGAGCAGCAGTGATGTCAGAAAAAATGATTACTGGAAATCAGAAATTAGAAAAAGAGTATTCCGGTACTTTTGATACTATTCGTTATGATAATTTAGAAACAACTCAGGGTTTAGGCTTAATTACTACCGCTGTAATTGATCAACATTTTTTAATCAGAAGCCGTTTCAATCGCTTAATATCGGCCATGGTGGAATTTCCACATTTAACAGGTATTGGTATTGATGAAAGTACCGCTATTATAGTAGATGGAAACAATGTAAAAATAGTTGGCGAAAGCGAGGTAATTGTTATGAAAAATCCAAAAGGGATTCAAAAATTAGCGCAAAATAAATTGATTTCAATGGAAAAGATGGAAATGAGTATGTATGTTGCAGGACAACAATTCAAACTAAAAAACTAATGAAAAAATTAAAACACAAGATTGCTGTACTGCTACTTATTGGAAGTAGCTTTGCGGTTTTGGCACAAGTCAATACTAAAGAAAGTAGTCGATTAGCACAACTTGCCAAACGAGTTACAATAATTAGGGACAATTGGGGAATAGCGCATGTGTATGGAAAAACCGATGCCGATGCTGTTTTTGGCATGTTGTATGCTCAATGCGAAGACGATTTCCAACGCGTTGAAATGAATTATATTGAAAAATTGGGTCGGCTGTCAGAAATAAAAGGGTCTGCAAGTATATACAATGATTTAGAGACCCGTTTGTTAATTGATAGTAATGATGCCAAAGCTGATTATAAAAATGCGGCGCCTTGGCTAAAAAAATTACTCAACAGTTATGCCGATGGAATCAATTATTATTTGTTAAATAATCCAAAAGTCAAACCTTTAATGCTAACGCACTTTGAACCTTGGTATCCTTTATTGTGGACTGACGGGAGTATTGGAGCCATCAGTACTGCCGATTTGACAACACAAGAATTAAAAAATTTCTACGGAAAACCAGACGATAAAATAGCTTTTGTAGCTCAAGAAAAAGACATGCAAACGGGTTCGAATGGTTTTGCTTTGGCACCCAATAAAACCGCTTCTGGAAACGCTATTTTGTATATCAATCCGCATACTACTTTTTATTTCAGACCCGAAATCCAAATTAGTAGCGAAGAAGGATTACAAGCCTATGGCGCAGTTACTTGGGGGCAATTTTTTATTTACCAAGGATTTAACGAAAATTGCGGTTGGATGCACACTTCCTGTAATGTGGATGTGGCTGATACTTACATTGAGAAAATAGTACGTCAGAAAGAAGGATTGTTTTACGAATACGAGAATAAACTACTTCCAATTAAAGAGAAAAAAATAACGCTCAATTATCTTGAAAACAGAAAATTAGTTCCCAAAACATTTACCACCTATTTCACACATCACGGACCCATTATGGCAAAACGTGACGGAAAATGGATTAGTTTAAAATCCAATAACCGATCCATGAATAGTTTGATTCAAAGTTGGGAACGCACCAAATCGAAAAATTTTGCCGACTATCAAAAAGCAATGGATTGGAAAGCAAATACCTCAAATAATACCGTTTATGCGGATAACAAAGGGAATATTGCGTACTGGCATGGTAATTTTGTTCCCATGCGCGATCCAAAATTAAATTGGGCAAAACCTGTTGATGGCACTACCGCTGCTACAGAATGGAAAGGCTTGCATCCCGTTGCAGAAACGGTGCACCTTTTTAATCCGAAAAATGGCTGGTTGCAAAACTGTAATTCCACCCCATTTTCAGTATCAGGAAATGAAAGTCCGAAAGAAGCAAACTTTCCACCTTATATGGCACCCGACGGAGAATCTTTCAGAGGAATTAATGCCGTGAGAATGCTAGAAAAAGGGGACAAATACACTTTAGACAAAATAATTGCTGAAGGATACAACAACCAATTGCCTTTTTTTGAAGAACTAATCCCCGCATTGGTAAAACAGTTTGACAATAGTATGCAATCAGGCGATACGCGTTATGCTTCGCTTTCAGAACCCATTCAGGTTTTAAAAGCATGGGATTTTACTAGTTCTGAAAATTCGATTGCTTTGACTTTGGCTAACGAATGGGGATTCCATTTGGATCCACTGGTACGCAAAACCTACATCGATCAAGGCGAATTGGATCAGATAGAAAATACTCGGAATTTTATAAAAAAAATGACACCAGAACTAGTTTTACCGCAGTTGCAAGCCGTAATTACAGAATTAACAACCAAATTTGGTAGTTGGAAAATACCTTGGGGAGCAATCAACCGTTTTCAAAGACTTTCTGGGGATATTGACAATCGTTTTGATGATACAGCTGCAAGTTTGCCAATTAGCTATACTTCGGTGCTTTGGGGCGCTTTACCTGCTTTTAAAAGTGCGTATCAAAAAGATACCAAAAAACGCTATGGGTTCAGTGGTAATAGTTTTGTGTGCGCAGTGGAATTTGGCACCAAAGTAAAAGCCAAATCGTTATTAGCTGGAGGAAATAGCGGCGATTCAACATCCAAACACTTTAACGATCAAGGGGAAATGTACCAAAAAGCGACTTTTAAAGACGTACTTTTTTACAAAGAAGATGTGGAAAAAAATGCAGAAAGAAAATACCATCCAGGAGAATAGTAATCGTTACAAATATTAATTCGATATTTGTCAAAAACTAACTAAAATGAAAAATATACATTACCTGATAATTGGAATTACCTTATTTACTTCTAATTTATTTGCCCAATTAAAACCTGTACAGTATAAAGATGCCGATCAAGTACTTAATGGAATGGCTATTCAACCTAGCAAAACCAACCCTCAAAAACCAGGAATTTTAATCTTACCTGCTTGGAAAGGAATTGATGCCCATGCCAAAGCAACCGCTGAAAAGCTTTCTAAATTGGGATACATTGCTTTTGTAGCAGATATTTACGGAGAAGGGAATTATCCGCAAAGTACTGCGGATGCTGCTAAAATGTCAGGATTTTATAAAAAAAATACTAATTTGTACCAAAAACGTATTGAGTTGGCTCTGGCTCAATTAATACAGTCTGGAGCTAATCAAAATAATATTGCCGTTATTGGCTTTTGCTTTGGAGGAACAGGTGCTTTAGAAGCTGCCAGAAAAAATATAAAAGTGAAAGGCGTAGTCTCTTTTCATGGAGGTTTAGGTAGAGATATAACACTTCCAATAACTCCAATTAGCACGAAAGTTTTAGCATGTCACGGGGCCGATGATCCGTATGTTTCAAAAGAGGAAATAGCAAGTTTCCAACAAGAAATGCGCGATGCAAAAGCCGATTGGGAAATGATTTATTATGCTAATGCCGTACATTCATTTACAGATATCGATGCTGGTAATGACAATTCAAAAGGAGCAGCATATAACGAAAAAGCAGCAACACGTTCGTTCGAACACATGAAATTATTCTTAAACGAAGTATTAAATAAATAAATAAATAGATTGATTAACCTACAACTAAATTAAAATGAAAAAAATAGTTTTTCTTTCCCTAATTGTATTAGGGGCATCATGTAAAAATGGGGCTTCAGTAAATTCTACAAAAAATGTTGAACCTACTCAATACATGAAAACCATCACAGCCGAAGATTTGAAGAAACACCTTTACATCATTGCTGCTGATTCTATGGAAGGACGTGAAACAGGTTCGTCTGGACAGAAAAAAGCAGGTCGGTACTTAATTGGTGAATACCAAAAAAATCAAGTTTCGTTTCCAAAAGGCGCATCTGATTTTTACCAAGCTGTTCCAGCATCTTTTTTGAACAAAAAGCGTAATAATAATTTGCCAGATTCTGAAAACATTTGGGCCTTCATTGAAGGTACTGAAAAACCAGAAGAAATAATTGTGATTTCTGCGCATTATGACCATGTGGGTATTGAAAAAGGCGAGATTTATAATGGCGCAGATGATGATGGATCTGGAACTTCGGCATTATTAGAAATAGCACAAGCTTTCCAAATGGCTAAAAAAGCAGGCCACGGTCCAAAACGTTCTATTCTTTTCTTACACGTAACGGGAGAAGAACATGGTTTACTAGGTTCTCGCTATTATTCTGAAAATCCTTTGTTTCCTCTAGTAAATACTGTAGCTGATATCAATATTGACATGATTGGTCGTCGTGATGCACTTCATGCCAATACCAATAACTATGTGTACATTATTGGCGCAAACCGTTTATCTGCTGAATTAGATCATATTAGCGCTACAATGAATCAAAAGTATGTTGGTATTGATTTGGATTATCGCTTTAATGACCCAAAAGATCCGAATCGTTTTTACGAGCGTTCTGACCATTATAATTTTGCCAAATACGGAATTCCATCAGTATTCTTCTTTAATGGCGTTCACGCAGATTACCACAAAAAAACAGACGAACCGGATAAAATCGAATACGATGCTTTAGAAAAAAGAACACAATTAGCTTTTGTAGTGGCTTGGGAATTAGCTAATAGAAAAGACCGAATTCAAGTAGATGCTGATAAGAAGTAAGTTGTATCTCTAAAAATAAAAAAGCGCTTTGAAAATTCAAAGCGCTTTTTTTATTTATCGGTAACAATCTCTCGACTGTTTCTAGACCATTCACTCCAAGAACCCACATATAATTTAGGAATTGGCAAATCGGCAACAGCCATTGCTAATAGCGTGTGACAAGCCGTAACTCCTGATCCACAATGTACGACTCTATTCTCTGGATTAGTATTTTCAAAAGTCTTTTGATATATTTCTTTTAATTCCTCTGGCGACAAAAAGAACCCTTTTGCATCTAAATTAGTCGTAAACGGAATATTAGTCGCACCAGGGATGTGGCCTGCAACCAAATCAATCGGTTCTGTTTCTCCTCTGTATCGTTGTGGTTCCCGCACATCAATTACCGCAAAATGATCTTTTAGTATCATTTCATCCATTCCTTGCAAATCAATCGTTGGCCATTGCCAATCTTGAACAGGATACGTCGGAACTTTATTGGGAACTTCAACTGCTGAACTTAGGGGAAAACCCACTTCAATCGCAGCTTGAATACCACCATTTAAAACTTGTACTTTTTCGTGCCCAATGGAACGCATCATCCACCAAAAACGCGCTGCTGCATTCGCTCCATTTTTATCATCATACACCACCACCCATGTTTCAGGCGTGATGCCTAAATCGGTAAGTGTTTTTGAAAACTGTTTTGGCTTTGGCAACGGATGGCGACCACCAAAGGTAACATCTTCTTTGATGTCCGCCAATTGCGTATTCACACCTACAAACAAAGTGCCTTTTAAATGAGCGTTCGTATAATTTTGAAAAGCCGTTGGACTATTGGTTGCATCTACCAACACTATGGTGTTAGATTGAACTACTTCAATTAATTGATTTGGAGTGATTATAGGATTCATATGTGTTGATTTGATTCATAATAACTAAACCCATTGAGGATAATAGTTTTTGAGATAATTTTTCGTCAGTTCGAGTAATTTTCTTCCGAAACTTCAGGAAGAAATTGTATCGAGAACAAGTAAAATTTTATTAAAAACGATTCTCGATACATTTTTTGTTTCATTTCATTACACAAAAAATACTCGAATTGACGTTTTTAATAATTTTACCCAACGGTTTAAACTTAGTAATTTTATTTCAATTACAGCCACAAAAAAAGCCCCGAATTACTTCGAGGCTTTTGCCTTTTGGGTGGATGACCGGGTTCGAACCGGCGACCCTCGGCACCACAAACCAATGCTCTAACCAGCTGAGCTACAACCACCATTTGTATAACGGGTGCAAATATAATACAAATGATTGCTTTCGCAAAGAATTTTTAAAAAAATTAAAGTAATTTTAAATCAAATCCCCTAAGCTATTGACAGCCAAATACCTTTCTACAGTGAATCCTTCAGCGTGGTCTACTCCTACTAAAC
>CANHKZ010000062.1 GCA_947461425.1 Flavobacteriaceae bacterium
ATACCAGAAGGAATTGTTCTAAGAACATGTTTAATCCCATCAAATTCTAAGGTGTGTCCTGCATTTGGACCTCCTTGAAAACGTGCAATAATGTCATATTTAGAAGTTAATACATCAACGATTTTGCCTTTTCCCTCATCTCCCCATTGTAATCCTAATAGTAAATCTATGGTCATTCTGTATGTTATTTGTGTTGTTTGTATTGGTAGAATTATATAATTCTAATTAGTTGTTTTTTTATTTCCGTATAAATATAAGGAGTGGTTGGTAATTTCAATATCAAAAATTTCTTCAATTGTTTTTTTAATAGTTTGGATTCGTGGGTCGCAAAACTCAATTACTTCTCCTGTATCTGTCATAATGATATGATCATGTTGTTTATCAAAATACGATTTTTCATAATGTGCTTGATTTTGTCCAAACTGGTGTTTTCTTACTAGTGCACAATCCAAAAGCAATTCAATAGTATTGTATAAAGTTGCTCTACTGACACGGTAGTTTTTATTTTTCATTTTGATATATAGGTTTTCTATATCAAAATGTTCTTCACTCTCGTAGATTTCTTTTAAAATAGCATAGCGCTCAGGAGTTTTTCGGTGTCCTTTTTTTTCAAGATAGAGTGTAAAAACCGTTTTTACAATCTCCTGGTTTTTGGTATTGTCTATGGAAATTAGTGTCATATCCTGCAAATATAATTTTTTTTGTGTAATCTCTGAAATTAGGTTAATAAGTTTTACTTTGTTGAAAAATGAATTATAAATAGTATTCTCGACTTACTTTTTCAACCCCTTCGATTTTTCGGATATTGGTGATTAGTTTTTTCAAAATGGTATTGTTCTGAACTATTACTGTAACTTGTCCATGAAAAATTCCTGCATCTGTGCTCAACGATATACTTTGTATATTTACATGCATATTATTCGAAATGACTTTAGTTAATTGATTTGTTAATCCTAATGAATCCATTCCTGTAATTTTGATAATGGCTTTAAATTCCTCCTGACTCGAATCAATCCATTTCGCTATCATGATGCGGTAAGCATAATTAGATTGTAAGCCGATGGCGTTAGGACAATCACTTTTATGAATTTTAATTCCCTCGTTAACCGTTACAAATCCAAACACATCATCTCCTGGAATTGGGCTACAACAAGTAGAGAATTTGTAATCTAATTTGTCATGTTCTTTTCCAAAAACAAGCGTATCATAATTATTATTGACGATTGGTTTATTGATTTCTTCATTTGAAGTAGTAGTACTTCGTTTGATTTTGTTTTTAATGAAACTAATAAAAGTATTGCTTTTTTGTGAAGCATAATCTTTTAATTGTTGGTTTTCAATAGCACCAATTCCCACTCGATAAAATAAATCTAAGCTAGTTTTTAACTTGAAAAAATTGACTAATTCATTTGTAGTTTTTTCATTTAAAGTAATTTTTAAATGTTTTAATTTTCGAGTAAGTAATTCTTTTCCTTCTTCGCCAATTTTTTTTGTGTCTTCATTTAGAACATTTTTTATTTTTGTTTTGGCTCTAGAGGTTGTTACATAATCTAACCAATGCGAAGTTGGTTTTTGATTAGGAGAAGTTATAACCTCGATCTGGTCACCACTTTTTAATTCGTAATTCAATGGCACTAATTTGCCATTTACACGAGTTCCTCGGGTACGAACTCCAATTTCAGAGTGGATTCCAAAAGCAAAATCCAGTGAAGTAGCTCCTTTGGGTAATGATTTGATATCTCCTTTAGGAGTAAACACAAAGATTTCTTTAGAATATAAATTCATTTTAAAATCTTCTACAAAATCGACCGCGTTGGTTTCAACATTTTCTAATGCTTCTCGTAATAAATTCAGCCAAACATCCAAGCCACTTTCTTCATTAGCCCCATTCTTGTATTTATAATGTGCAGCATAGCCCTTTTCGGCTATTTCATCCATGCGCTCACTTCTTACTTGTATTTCGACCCAACGTCCCTTTGGCCCCATTACGGTAATGTGTAAGGCTTCGTAACCTGTTGATTTTGGTGATGAAATCCAATCGCGCAAACGACTCGGACTTGGTCGAAAATGATCAGTTACAATGGAGTAGATTTTCCATGCTAAAAATTTCTCCTCATGTGGGTTTGATTTGTAAACGATTCGCAAAGCAAATTTATCGAATACTTCGTCAAAACTAACCCCCTGTGCTTTCATTTTTCTTCGGATAGAATAGATAGATTTTGGCCGGCCTTTTATGGAATATTCTACACCTTCTTCATCCATAGATTTTTTTAACACATCTGAAATATTTTTTATATAAGCATCTTGTTCTTCTTTAGTTTCTTTAATTTTTCCTAAAATATCATTGTAAATACTAGGTTCTGTATATTTTAGTCCTAAATCTTCTAGCTTAGTTTTGATGTTGTATAGGCCTAAACGATGGGCTAATGGTGCATAAATATACAATGTTTCAGAAGCAATTTTTGTTTGCTTATCTTCTTGCATAGATTCCATCGTTTGCATGTTGTGCAAACGGTCTGCCAGTTTGATTAAAATCACTCTCACATCATCGTTAAGAGTCAAAATCATTTTTCTGAAATTTTCGGCTTGAACAGAGGCGTTTAAATCTTTTTGGACTAACGATATTTTTGTCAAACCCTCAACCATTTGAGCTACTTTAGGATTGAAAAGGCGTTCAATATCTTCTACAGTTATTGGAGTATCTTCTACCACATCATGCAATAACGCTGCTGCAATGGAGGTGGCGCCTAAGCCAATTTCAGAGGCAACAATTTTAGCCACAGCAATGGGATGAAATATATAAGCCTCGCCTGATTTTCTCCGTTGATCTTTGTGGGCATCAACAGCAACATCAAAAGCTTTACGAATCAATTTTTTATCACTTTCGGTTAGTTTTTGGTAACTAATACGAAGTAATTCTTTGTATTCTTGGGCAATGGCCTTATTTTCTTTCTCGATGTCTATTTCTGTCATGGTAGGCGGGGTTCAATTTCTAAAATTAGAAAAATTCGACTAACAAAACAAGAGAATTTATAGATTTTTTTGACGTCTAATTTAAAAACCTCTTTGTCTTTTGGCTTCAAAAATTAAAATAGCTGCAGCAACAGAGACATTCATCGAATCAATCTCTCCTTGCATGGGGATAATAATATTTTGCGTTGCAGCATCTCGCCATTCTTGAGATAAACCGGTAGCTTCAGTTCCTACAACTAAAGCAGTTGGAACAGTATAATTTTCTAAATGATAACTATTTGAATTTTGCAATGTTGCGCAGTAGAATTGAATCTTTTTTTCTTTTAGAAATGCGATTATTTCTGATGTAGTTCCGGTGGCAATTTGGTTAGTAAACAAGCAGCCTACACTGGAACGAACAATGTTAGGATTGTACAAATCACTTTTCGGATTAGCTATAATCACTGCATCCAAATTAGCTGCATCTGCAGTACGTAAAAGCGCGCCAATATTACCAGGTTTTTCCGGTGCTTCTGCAACTAATACTAAAGGGTTTCGGGATAGTTTTAGATCTGATAAAAGCATCGATTTAGTTTTCGCTACAGCCAAAATTCCTTCAGTGCTATCACGATAAGCTAGTTTTTGAAATACGTCCTTGTTAATTTCAATTAATTCGGCTTTTGGAGCTAGTTGAATAGCTTCTTTTTCAGTGCAAATTTCAGCTAAAAAAAGAACTGTTTCGATTTCATATCCCCCTTTGATGGCGATACTTATTTCGCGTTGCCCTTCTATTAAAAACCGAGCTGTTTGTTTTCGTGTTTTTGCTTTTTCTTGCAATAACACTAAGGATTTGATGAATGGATTTTGTACAGAACTAATTTGCTTCATTGGATTTAAGCTGTTTTTTGAACTACTTCAAAAATTTTAGCATCTTCACATTTCAACGTTTTCGATGGGAATTTTACTAATAAAGCATAATCATGAGTAGACATTAAAACCGTTTTTCCGTTTGCATTGATATTTCGAAGTACTTCTAAAACCTCGGCACTAGTTTGCGGATCTAAGTTGCCTGTTGGCTCATCTGCTAATATTAATTCGGGGTCATTTAACAAGGCTCTTGCAATAGCTACGCGTTGTTGTTCTCCTCCTGAAAGTTGGTGCGGCATTTTATTTACAAAATCTTTCATTCCCACTTTATCTAATACCTCTTCAATTTTTTGAACCATTTCTATGCTGTCAGTCCAGCCTGTAGCTTTTAAAACAAAAAGCATATTTTCTTTGACAGAACGATCGGGTAATAATTTAAAATCTTGGAAAACAATGCCTATTTTTCTTCTCAAAAATGGAATATCATCCTCTTTTAAGGTGGCTAGATCAAAATCAACAATGTGTCCCGCTCCTTCTGTAAGTTCTAAATCGGCATACAAAGTCTTTAATAAACTACTTTTACCAGAACCCGTTTTTCCGATTACATAAATGAATTCGCCTTGTTTTACTTCAAGGTTGACATTAGACAAAATGGTTTTTCCTTCTTGATATATTGTAGCGTTTCTTAAAGATAGAATGGATTGTGACATAATTTGCGTTGGTTTATGTTGTAAAAGTAATTATCAATTGGCAATTAACAATTATCAATTGTAATTTTTTTATATTTTGTTAAAACAATTGTTCATAATAATTGCACTAACCTCTTCGTTATAGACGGTATAAAATGATACATTTGAATTTTAAACAAAAAATCATAATGCGTAGACTTTCTGGGATTTTATTTGCTTTACTTTTTTGGGGAAATTTATCGGTTTCAGCTCAAAAATCAACAATATATACTACTAATTTAAAAGATTTCGAAACGGCCATCTCATTGTACAATGCAGGTCAATATGCATCTGCAAAGTTCGTTTTTGATCGTGTCAAAACCAATTCAGCTAGTTTGGAATTCCAATCAGATTGTTTGTTTTATAGCGCAATGTGCGCAATTCGCGAACGCCAACCCAATGCAGGAAGTTTGATGGAACGTTTTGTTTTGGATTATCCAACGAGTACTAAGAAAAATCAAGGGTGTGTTGAAGTAGCCCATTTTTATTTTCAACAAGATAATTACGAAAAAGCATTGTCTTGGTACGAAAAAGTAGACGAAATGTATTTAGCAACTAACGAAAACGATAAATATAATTTTCAAAAAGGATACAGTTTTTTTATTGCTAAGAATAAAAAACAAGCATCAACTTATTTGAATAAAGTGTTGACTACTCAAAATTACGGTTCGCAAGCCAAATATTATTTGGGTTTCATGGCATATGAAGGAGATGACTATAAGCAGGCCAACAAATATTTTGATGCGGTTTCAGCTGAGGGAAAATACAAAGAGCGTATGTCCTATTACCAATCGGATATGAATTTCAAGTTGGGTAATTTTCAAAAAGCGATTGATTTAGGACAACTGGCTATGCCAAATTCGACTACTGGTGAACAATCAGAATTGAATAAGATTATTGGCGAAAGTTATTTTAATTTGAAAGAATACGCCAAAGCAATCCCGTATCTGAAATCATACGAAGGTAAAAATGGGAAATGGTCCAATACAGATTTTTATCAATTAGGATATGCGTATTACCAACAAAATGAGTTTCAAAATGCAGTTTCACAGTTCAACAAAATTATTAATGGAAAGGATTTTGTTGCTCAAAATGGCTATTACCATTTAGGTCAGAGTTATTTGAATTTGAACAAAAAACAAGAAGCGCTGAATGCCTTTAAAAATGCTTCTGAAATGGATTTTGATGCTTCACTTAAAGAGGAATCAACTTTGAATTATGCCAAAATAAGTTATGAAATAGGGAATTCGTATGAAAGTGTTCCGGCTATATTGACCGCTTTTTTAGAGCAGTATCCTCAAAATTCTAACCGAACCGATATTGAAAAAATCTTAATTGATTCGTACCTGTCCTCTAAAAATTATAAAGAAGCATTGACTATTTTAGAAAAAAATGGAAGCCAAGAAAACAAGTTGGCGTATCAAAAAGTGCTTTTTTATAGTGGGTTACAATCTTTTACAGATGGAGATTATCAAACTGCTTTGAAACAATTTGAAAAAGCAGTTAGCCAACAAAAAGAGGCTCTAATTACAGCTAGGGCAACCTTTTGGAAAGGAGAAACACAATTTGTATTGGAGGACTTTAAGAGTGCGCAGTTATCATTCAAACAATTTATTGGTTTTGCTGAAGCGATAAATACACCCGAATATAAAAACGCCTATTACAATATTGCGTATGTGTATTTCAAAATTAAAGATTACGATCAAGCCGGAAATTATTTCCAAAAACAAATTGAAAAGGGTACTGATAAAGTACGTATGAATGATGCGTATCTTCGTTTAGCGGAATGCCGATTTGTGACTTCGAACTATGATAAAGCAATGGAGGCTTATGCCAAAGTCATTGAACAGAAAAGTATTGATGCTGATTATGCTTATTATCAAAGAAGTATTTCGTATGGTTTTGTCGGGAAAAATCAGAAAAAAATAGAAAATTTGATATCTTTTTTACAACTCTATCCAAAATCAGAATACCGTGACGACGCCTTATTTGAATTAGGAAATACCTATGTTACAGAAAACAAAGACGAGCAAGCTATTACAACCTACGATCAACTGATTAAAGAGTTTGAAAAGGGTTCTTTTGTATCTAAAGCTATTTTAAAACAAGGTTTAGTATATTACAATTCAGATAAAGACGCGCAAGCATTAATTAAATTTAAACAGGTTGTTGCTGCATTCCCAAAATCTTCAGAAGCTCTAGAAGCGGTGTCAACTGCTCGACTGATTTATGTTGAAAATGGCAATGTAGATGAATATGCATCTTGGGTTCGAACGCTGGATTTCGTTGCTGTTTCAGACGCTGATCTGGATAATGATACGTATGAGTCAGCTGAAAAGCAATACCAACAAAGCAATTTAAGCCAAGCAATTAGTGGATTTGGAGCTTATTTGACTGCTTTTCCAAAAGGAATTCATGCCTTGCAAGCGCATTTTTATTTGGCACAATCACTCTATTCCAATAGTTTAGAAGATAAGTCAGTGTCGCATTACGAATATGTAATTGGGGAGCCTCGAAATGAATTTACAGAGCCTTCTTTAGTTCGCTTGGGGCAACTTTTCTTAAAAGCAAATGAAGAAGAAAAAGCAATTGTAGTATTATCTCGAATTGAAATAGAAGCTGATTTGTTGCAAAATAAAACCTTTGCACAAGCCAATTTAATGAAATTGTATTATGATAAGAAGGATTTCGCAAACGCTGTGATTTATGCTGAAAAAGTGTTAGATAATCCGAAATCAGAGATTGATGTTAAAAATGATGCACAAATTGTTGTGGCTCGTTCAGCGATGGAAACAGGGGACGAAGCTAAAGCTAAAGCAGGATACGAAAAATTAGCAACCGCGCAAGGAGAACTTGGAGCAGAAGCCTTGTATTATGATGCTTATTTTAAAAACAAAGAGGAAAAATTTGAGGAATCTAACTCAGTCGTTCAACAACTTGCTAAAAATTATTCGGATTATAAATATTTTGGAGCCAAAGGCTTATTGTTAATGGCAGCTAATTTTTATGCCTTAAAAGACAGTTATCAAGCGACATTTATATTGGAAACAGTGATAAAAAACTTCTCCGATTACTCTGATATTGTTGCTAAAGCTCAAACCGATTTAGAAACTATTAAATCTAATGAATCCAAAACTAATTCGTCAATTACCGAGTAAAACTATGAAGTTACCTTTTTATATAGTTGATGTTTTTGCCGAAAAGAAGTATTCGGGGAATCAGTTGGCAGTTTTTGATAATGCTCAAAATCTGACAACCCAACAAATGCAAGATATTGCTCTTGAAATAAATTTTGCGGAAAGCACATTTATAACAAAAATAGATTCTGAAAAAAACGAAGTTGAGGTAAGAATATTTACACCCGAATTCGAGATGCAATTTGCGGGTCATCCAATAATTGGGACGTCTTGGGTATTGATGAATTGTATTCGTCCAACGGAATCAAATACCATAAACTTGATGGTACCCGTTGGCATTATTCCTGTTTATCAAGATCAGGATTTAGTCTGGCTTCAATCGGCAGAACCAGAGTTTTTTAATACTTTTCAGCCAAACGATTTTTTGGATTTTAGTACTCTCAAAATGGTAGATTTCGATACCGAATTTCCGATACAAGAAGTAAGTACTGGAAGTGCATTTGTAATAGTTCCTCTAAATAATAAAGAGGCGTTAGCAAATCTAGAATTGAATAGTGTTAAAATGAATGAATGGTTGCAGTTGAATTGTAAAACCAGCTTTAGAGCCCTGTACTTTTTTTGTTTGGAAGAAGGGAATTTATACAGTAGAATGTTGTATTTTGAGAATAATCAATTAAAAGAAGATGCAGCTACTGGAAGTGCAAGTACTTGTTTGCAGGCCTTTTTACTTCACTATTATTCCTCTGATTTAGAAATTATAAATCATCAAGGCGATTATATTGGTCGACCTTCAAGAATATATTTTAATGGGAAAAAGAGTCAAAATAATTATGAAATTAAAATCGGAGGCAAAATACAGTTCATAGCTAAAGGTGAATGGGAGGTTTAGTATTACAGGAACATTAGAAAGTAACGGAACAAAATTGTCGCCTAAAAATAAAATTTAAACACATGAAAAATATACTTTTAAAACATACAGGATTTACATTCATTTTATTGTTGAGTCAATTGGTTTTGGCACAAAAGAAACAAGAAAAAATGCGAACAGAAGAAGTGAATGTGGTAAAATCATATACCCCAACTATTTCTGACGCCTTTAAAATTAAAGAAACTCCAGCCTTGAATGAAGAGGGAACTGCACCAAAAGAAACGGTGAAGTATAGTATTTTTTCTTTTCCAGTCGCATCCACTTTTACACCTTCAAAAGGAGGTGCTGAAAATGTAGACAAAGAGGCATTAGGGCGTTTTTATAAAAGTTACGCCACTTTTGGCGGAGGTAATTATGGCACATTGAATGCCGAATTATTTGTCACTCAAGATTTGAATTCGGAAGAATATGTAGCGGGAATGTTTCGACATTTATCCTCGCAAGGCGGAATTACGGGTGTGGATTTAGATAATTCATTTTATGATACTTCTTTGGATGTTACGTATGGAGCAGAGGCAAAAGAATTGTCTTGGAATATCAATTTAGGGTATCAAAACCAAATCTATCATTGGTATGGATTGCCAACGGATTTTATGAATTTGCTTATGCCAACAACAAAAAATATTTTGGTTAACTCGATAGACCCTAAACAGTCTTATAACACAATTGCTTTAGATTCCAAAATTGAATTTAATGAAAGTATTTTGGAAGCCGCAAGTTTTAGATTTGCTCATTTTTCAGATGCTTTTGGTTCGTCAGAAAATCGATTCTATACTAAACCTTCGTTTAAATTTAATGCTTTTGGTAAAGAGATAAAATTGAATGCAATCGTAGATTATTTGGGTGGTCAATTCGATCACAATTTTACACGTACCAATACTAAACCAATAGAATATGGATATACTAATTTCGGAATTTCTCCAAGTTATGATTTGGAAAATGACAATTGGACAATGCATTTGGGTTTGGGATTGTATTATAGTTTGGATACCAAAACCAGTGACAAACAATTGTTTCTTTATCCACAGTTCACGGCCTCTCATAAAGTGGTTGGTGATATAATGATTTTTTATACTGGAGCTGAAGGTAGTCTGGATCAAAACTCCTATTTGAATTTTGTAGATCAAAATCCGTATTTATCTCCAACTTCCATAATTAATCCTACAGATAGAAAATACGATGTTTTTGCAGGTTTGAAAGGAAAATTAGCAGATAACATTAGTTATAATATAAGAGGTTCTTACAGTAACGAAAACAACAAAGCTTTATTTAAAAGCAATGATTTTTCGTCTGATTTGAACAGCCAGCCATATGCTTTTGGTAATTCATTAAATCTTGTTTACGATAATGTAAAAACACTACGCTTCTTTGGTGAGTTGAAAGCGGATATTACAGATGTCTTACGTTTTGGTGCTAATGGAACGCTAGCTGTTTATGACACCAACACACAACCGGAAGCATGGAATTTACCAACAGTACAGTTGAATGCAAATGTTGATTATTCGATTAATTCAAAATGGTATGCTGGTGCCGATTTATTTTTTGTGGGGTCTCGAAAAGATTTGAAAGTAAACAATGACAGAGTGTATATTGTAGCGCCAACCTATACTCCAATAACCTTAAAATCCTATATCGATTTGAATGCTCATTTGAGTTACAAACACAGCGAACGATTAACTGCCTTTTTGAAAGCCAACAATATTGCCAATCAAATGTATGAAAGATGGTTAAACTTCCCAGTTCAAGGCTTTCAATTGGTATTAGGAGCGAATTATAAATTTGATTTTTAATCGGTTTATAAGATACTTTGATGACATTCAAACAAAAAATACAGGCGTATTACCTGCAATTAGTTCAAGATCGAATCGATGTCTTTCGGGATATGATTTCGGCTTTGATTGAAGATTCAAAGAACGATGCCAAAGGCTCGGCGGGAGATAAGCACGAAACGGCTTTGTCGATGATGCACATCGAACAAGAAAAATTGAATTACAAATTAAGTGAAGTCTTAGCACAAAAAGCCATTTTAGATAAAATAGATCCATCAAAAATCACAGAAATAATTGCTTTGGGAAGTTTGGTTAAAGCCAATGGTATTTATTTGTATCTAAGTGTGGCTTTGCCCAAGATTGCAATTGAAGGTATTAACGTGATTGCTTTGTCGCCACAATCGCCTTTGGGCAACAAATTAATGGGAAATCATGTTGGATATACTTTTGAGATTAATAGCACGCGCTATTTGATTGAAAGTGTTGAATAACCCCTAACTTTTTATTAATTTTTTGATTCGAAATTATTAAATGTAATCTAATATTATAAT
>CANHKZ010000063.1 GCA_947461425.1 Flavobacteriaceae bacterium
ATATCTAAATGCTACAAATAATTCGATTGTATTTTTATTTGCGTCAAATGTAGAATTGGTATTTTAAATATTTGATTTTTCAGAATTGTTAGCGCCAAAATTTTTTTAATGAATTCAAAAAAACAATCACTTTTTAGAATATACTTTTTGGGTACAGGAACATCTCAAGGTATCCCAATTATAGGGAGTGATCATCCTGTGTGTAAAAGTAGGGACACGAAAGACAAACGTTTACGAGTTTCCGTTTGGATTTCATGGGAGAATTATTCCTTTGTATTTGATTGCGGACCTGATTTTAGGCAACAAATGTTAGTTTCAAATTGCCCAAAAATAGACGGTATATTGTTTACACACGAGCATGCTGATCATACAGCAGGAATTGACGATATTCGCCCATTTAATTTTCGTCAAGGAACAATTCCTATTTATGCCCATCTACGTGTAATTGATAATTTAAAAAGACGTTTTGATTATGTGTTTGAAACGGTTAACAAGTATCCTGGCGCTCCATCGGTTACAACCTATGAGGTTCAAAATAACGTTCCTTTTGCCTTAGGAAATAAAATAGCGATTCCTGTTGATCTGCTGCATGGTGATTTACAGGTTTTTGGTTACCGAATAGATGATTTTGCCTATTTGACGGATGTAAAGACAATTCAAAAATCAGAGATTCAAAAATTAAAAGGACTTAAAGTTTTGGTCATTAGCGCATTACGTGAAGAGCCGCATCACACCCATTTTAATTTGAAAGAAGCGTTGGATTTTATAACTTTGATTCAACCTGAAAAATCATATTTAACACATATTAGTCATCATTTAGGATTTCATGAAGAAGTTCAACAACGACTGCCTGAAAACGTATTTTTGGCTTACGATAATTTAGAAATTGTAATTTAAAATCAATTATGAAAAGATCCTTATTGCTTTATTTAACGATACTTTTTGCGCTAACTACTATTTTTACTTATGCTTTTTTAAATAGTGAAGTACAATTTGAGCAGAATCGTTCAGAGAAGAAAATTGCTAAATTGAAAGATAGTTTGAGTTTAGTAACGAATCAATTAGTCGATGCTAATTATTTTTCTTTGGCTACAAATGAAAATGCTCAGAATTATTTTGAAAGTCAGGATTCCAAAAAAATTATTCGATACGAAAAATTAATTCCGGTAGTAACAGAAGAATTATTGGATTACAATTCAAATCCTAAAGGGAATCCTTACACCGGACAAGATCAAATAGGTGCCAACAAATTCATTGTTAACAAAGTAAGAATTTTGAATCATCGTTGGATAATTGCTGATTTTAGTGATGGCGAAATTTGGGGAGAAGTTGTATTGAAATACTTTGTTAATGATGACGAAACCATTTCTTTTGAAGTCAATCAGTCACTTTTATACTAAAAATAAAACGAGTTATTTTAAGAATGTGCTTGTAGCCAATTCTTAAAATCAAAAAATACTTGAGGCGAAATCCCGTGTCCTATAGGGTATTCTTTATAGGTATGAACAATGCTATTTTGAGTTAAAAAAGCATCTGATTTTCTTGCCCAATCTATAGGAATTACTTGGTCAACAGTGCCGTGTGAAGCGAATATACCCAATTGAGAAAAGTTATTGTTTTCAAACCCATCTTTTAAAATAGGCTCACTTACATAACCGCTTAATCCTATTATATTTTTAATTTTTTGAGGCGCTGAAAGCCCGACACCATAACTCAAAATAGCTCCTTGACTAAAGCCTATTAAAGTAATTTTTTTAGCATTTATGGGATAGTTTTCTATTAATTCATCGATAAAAGTACCAATCAAATCTCTAGAAACTTTGGCCTGTTCGTGGTCAGAGAATTTATTTTCGTCGGCATCAAAATTAATGGCGTACCAAGCATAACTTCCATATTGTAAATCATAGGGTGCCCGTGCCGAAATAATGTAATACTCCTCAGGAAGTTCAGATGCAAAAGAGAATAAATCAGCTTCATTGCTACCGTAACCGTGCAATAAAAGTAATAACGGATTACTTTCTTTTTTTAGTTTGGGTTCCTTGATGAGATATTCTAAAGATAAATTCATATCGTTACGAGATATTAGACAACCATTTCTGGAAATAATTTCCTAATAGAGGCATGGGTTTCATTTCGCCTTTAATGGCAGTAAAAATACCATAACTCCATAAAATAGAGATAAAAATCCACATGGGGAAGGTTATCAACAGGCTGTCAAAATTGCTAATGATTAAGCCTAAAGAAATAAAAGTTAAAGTTAATCCCAATCCTTGACGGATGTGAAAAGAAGCAAATGGATTTTTATTTTCAGCATTCATTGACATCGCAATTAAAACACCAATTCCTAAAATATAACTTGTGATAGCGGTTGCTTTACCCGACTCAATTATTTCTTTATTCATGATTTATAGATTTAGAATCAGTTGGTTTTGATTCATAATTCCATATACTTTTCCTTTTTGTTCAGTGCCAATAAAAGCTGAGTTTTTTGATTTGGACTGAATTAAATCCTTGGTAAATGTACTTTTTCCTTTTGGATCGAATAAGCTGATATTTGCTATTTGACCTTCGATTATTGATGGAATTTCCAACCCGAAAATTGTTCTTCCGTAAGTTAATTTTTCAATTACTACTTCCATTGGTAATACTGAAAGTAATGCTCCAAAAGCGCTTTCAAGCCCAATAGTTCCGCTTTTCGCAGTATCAAAATCCATTTTTTTATGTTCGATATCAATTGGGTTGTGGTCAGAGGTAATCATGTCGATAGTACCGTTTTTGACACCTTCAATCAAAGCTAGTTGGTCTACTTTTGAACGTAGTGGTGGTGTAACTTTAAAGCGAGTGTCAAACTCTTCTAATTTTTCGTCAGTTAAAACCAAATGGTGCACAGCAACGCTAGAACTTACATGAAGTCCCTTGGCTTTTGCTTCCTGGATTAAAGCAACTGATTTTGCAGTTGAAATGGTTGGAATATGTAATTTTCCACCTGTATATTCTAATAAAAATAGGTTTTTTGCTACTTCTATTTCTTCGGCTAGATTGGGTATTCCTTTAAGTCCTAAACGAGTTGAAACTACACCTTCATTTGCTACTCCATTTCCTTTAATATTTTCGTCCTGGGAAAAAGCAATCACTAAGCCATCAAAATCTTGTGTGTATTGTAATGCGATTTTCAACAAATTGGCATTGTTCAAACTTCGATTGTAATCACCAAAAGCAATTGCTCCTGCATTTTTCATATCGAATAATTCCGCCATGTCTTTACCTTCGCTACTTTTTGTGAGCGCGCCAATTGGAAACAACTCGGTTGCGGCTCCTTTTGCTTTGCTTTTTACAAAATGTACTTGTGATTGATTGTCTATGATTGGAAATGAATTGGGCTGTAAAGCAATTCCAGTGAAACCACTTTTTGCAGCTATATTCAAACCGTTGGTAATAGTTTCTCGATCTTCAAAACCAGGTTCTCCTAGAGAAACACTACTATCGAACCAACCCACAGACAGATGTAAATTGTCTCGTTTTATTTCGTTGTAGTTTTCGGGATTAGCTAGTTCATGACCTATTTTTGAAATACATCCATCGGCAATTAAAATATCTACTGTCTTGTTATGAAATGGACTTTTAGGATCGATAATTTTTGCACTTCTGATGATTGTTTTCATATAAATTTATTTTACAAATCGAATAATTGCAGTTTCCGTAATTAGAAATATCAGTGCAAATATAAGAAACCATTTCCATATTTGGCTATCGTTATTTTCTGTTTCTATCCTATTAAAAATAGTACTTATTGCGTCTATTTGATCAAAGTCAGAAAGGAGTTTTTCATTAATTTGAAACAAGTTACTTTCAGTTCTGTTATAGTTAAAACTGATATTCCGAATCTGTTTTTTGTTGTTATAAATACTAAAATTCCCAGCTTGTTTTGGATATTCTCCAAAATTCATTTTGACTCTAGTATCTAAAATTTGTTGTATTGGTATGAATTGTTCATTTTCATTTTTGATTGTTAGCAAACCTTCTTTTGCTACATTCGTTTTTACAAAATAGGAATCTTTATTCCCAATGGTAATTTCGTCCACAACATTCATTTGGTTGCTTTGCGCCAATTGGTAGAATACAGGTACAATCAAAGGCGATTGTTGGAAATTGGAATTTTCCACGTTTAATGGTGCATTGAAAATGGATACAGTGCCAGCTCCTAGATTCGAATTTACTAAAAATTGACTTTGATCTGGATAGGATAAAACGGCGGGACTAGTACTTTCAATAAGAAATGATGTATTAGTTTTTGGGTACTGAAAATTCGAAATCGTATTTTCAAAAACATTCTTAAAAACGGGATGATTGAAATGTATTTTGGTAATCAATTTTTCCTTAGCATTGAACGATTTGAATTCAGAATTACCAATTTCTTTAATTAACGAATTGAGATTAGAAATCGAAGCTTTTGCCGAAGGAATCAAAATAAGATTCCCACCTTTATTTACAAAAGATTGTAATGTAGTTAGCAAAGCTTGTGGAATTTCTTCAAGTTCGTTTAAAACAATCGCGTCTTTTTCTTCCAATTGGTTATAATCTAATTGGGCCAATGTGTTGTTTTGGTATTCAAATTCATCATTGGTATAAATCCGAGATAAAAAAGCACTTTTTGAAACTTCGCCAACACTTAAAACTTTAATTTTCTGGTTTTCGCCAATGCTAAAATAGAACGTATTATCAAAAGTTAACCGATTATCGACAATACCTACATAACCGTGAAATTCTTTTTTGGGAATGGTAAACGGAATGATTTGTTTTTGCTTTTTAAAAACCACCATGGATTTAGCTATCAACTTGTTTTTGTCGTATAATCCCATTGAAATAGGTTGTTTATTTTCTCCATAATTGGATATTTGAACCCCTATTTCGTATAAATCATCTAAAGTTTGACGAATAAAAACACTGTCAATCGATACATTATTTTGCTGTTCTGCTTTAGGAACAATAAACGAAATGGCATCTGTTTTAGCTACAGTTGTTAATCGTTTAGATGCTAAACCGATAGCGTCAGAGATGACTATAATTTCTTTTTGAAACAAAGACGGACGAGCTTCTATTTGGTTTAAAAGCCGGTCTAATTCAAAAGGCGTAGCGTTGTAGTGTAAATTCTGTAGTTCTTTTTGAATGGATTTAATATCGGTATCCCAAAATTGCTCTGTATTAGTTAACAAAGAAAAACGAATGGTCTCGGGTGTTGTTTCTAATAAATCTTCAATGGCACGTTTCAATAATTCGCCTTTCTTTCCTTTAGCTTGCATGCTGAAGGAATTATCAAGAATGATAAACAAATTCTTTTGCGATTTAGACTTTTCTTCAGAAGAGGATAAAGGTTGGGCAAAAGCCAAAATTAAAGCGGTTAATAGTAATAATCGAGTAACTAGCAACAACCATTTCTTGATTTTCGAGCTTTTTCTACTTTGAATGGTAAGTGCTTTGAGAAAGCGAACGTTAGTAAAATATTCCTTTTTAAACCGACGTAATTGAAACAAATGAATGAAAATAGGTACTATTAATAGTAAAAGAAAGTACAGAATTTCGGGATGTTTGAATTGCATCTTTTTGTGTGTATAAAAACGTAAGATTCAAAATTACAAATTTGAAATTACTTTTTCTTCTTTTTCTGCGCTCTGGTTTTTAACATATTTCGATTAACAGAACCGTGGGTTTTTTTCTTTGTTTTTGATGGACCACCCAAGTTGACTTTGGTGTTCTTTTTCGCTTTATCATGATACGCACCATCGCCTTCCAATTTCACTTTTTTCATTAAAAATTTTACCGGTTGGCGGTCTTTTTCTGGACCAATTAACTTAATTGAAATTTCAACTTCTTCTGGGAAAGAAGTGATTTCAAGTTCTTTGTTCATTAACACCTCAACTTCAACAAACGATTCTTCTTCACGAGGAGTAACAAAGCTAATAGAAGTTCCTTCAGCATCTGCACGACCGGTTCGTCCAATACGGTGCATGTACAATTCAGGTAGTTCCGGCATTTCGAAGTTGATAACGTGTGTAATATTGGAAATATCCAAACCTCTCGCCATAATATCGGTAGTGATTAAACCACGCAAATTGCCTTCTTGAAACTCCGCCATCTTACTCAAACGATAGTTTTGGGATTTGTTAGAGTGAATTACCCCAAATTGTCCTTCAAATTCTTCATCAATGCTTTCAAAAAGCAAATCAGATATTTTTTTGTTGTTCACAAAAACCAGAACCCGACTCATATTTTCATTAGTAGTCAATAAGTGTTTCAATAAATTGACTTTAGTGTTGAAATTGGGAACTTGGTAGGTAATTTGTGTAATTTTTTCTAAAGGCGTCCCTGAAGCAGAAAGAGTTACTTCCTCTGGATAATCAAAAAAGTCGTTCAAAACAGCATCTACTTCTTCAGTCATCGTTGCTGAAAATAAAATGTTTTGACGCTTGGTATTCATCATAGCCAACAATGCAGTCAATTGAGTTCTAAATCCTAAATTCAGCATTTCGTCAAATTCGTCTATGACTAATTTTTGCGTTTCGTCAAAGCGAACAACTGCATCCAAAGCTAAATCCATTGTTCGTCCTGGAGTCCCCACTAAAATATCGACTCCTTCGTATACCGCTTTTTTCTGGGTATTGATGTTGACACCGCCATAAATTCCGAGGGTGCTAACTGACATGTATTTTGTTAATTTCTCTACTTCTTCTACAACTTGCACTACTAATTCTCTGGTTGGCACCAAAATTACAATCTTTGGAGTATTTGTATTAGTGAATTTATACAGTTTTAATAATGGTAATAAATAAGCAAATGTTTTTCCTGTTCCTGTTTGTGCAATTCCCATCATATCACGCCCCGACATAATTACAGAAAATGATTTTTCCTGAATGGGAGTTGGCGTACTAAATCCTAATTCGTCAATGGCTTTTTGGACGGATTTAGGAAGGTTGAATTGCTCAAAAGTGCTCATAAATTGCTATTTTGTGCAAAGGTACACTAAAAAGAGAGACTATTGGTGTATTATGTTATACGTATCAAATCAAAACCCTTCAAATACTCCTAATCCAAACAAAGCAAAATCATATTTAACGGGGTCGTTCGGATCTAGAATTCGTAATTGGGTATCAAGTTCGGCTAAGGCTTTGGCGTCGTTTTGTTTACGACGAAGTAAGCCTAATTTTCGGGCCACATTTCCAGAATGCACATCGAGTGGACAAGAGAGTGCTGCGGGTGAAATACTCTTCCAGATTCCTAAATCAACTCCTTTCGTATCTTGGCGCACCATCCATCTCAAATACATATTAATGCGTTTGGCAGCTGAATTATTCAATGGATCTGAAATGTGTTTTTGAGTTCGAACTGCATGTGGAATTTCAAAAAATAATTTTTTAAATTCGTGAATGCTTTTTTGCATAGAAAATGGGTCTTGGTTTTGAGCAAAGGCGGCTTCTAGTCCGTTGTGTTTTTGATAAATGTGTTGTAAACCTTTGATAAATCCAATAAAATCCTGACCATTAAACGTTCGATGTACAAACGATTCTAGACCTTTCAAATCTTTTTCTTGATGCGATATCACAAAGTCATAAGGTGAGTTGCCCATCATTTCCATCATGCGATGCGCATTTTTAATAATCATCTTACGATTGCCCCAAGCTATGGTAGCAGCTAAAAATCCAGCAATTTCAATATCTTCTTTTAGAGAAAATAAATGTGGAATTTGAACGGGATCGCTATCGATAAAATCTTGGGTGTTGTATTGAGTAACTTTTTCGTCTAAAAAAGATTGTAGTTCGTCAGCATTCATTGTGGCAGATTTTAAATTTGGTGCAATTACGGATTGCTAATTTGTCCGTCCACCATGATTAATTTTCTGTCGGCCATATTCGCTAGTTCTTCGTTATGCGTTACGATTACAAAAGTTTGTCCGAATTCGTCCCGCAATTTAAAAAACAATTGATGTAAATTCTCTGCAGAGTGGGTGTCGAGGTTTCCAGAGGGCTCATCAGCAAAAATTACGTCAGGTTTATTGATTAAAGCTCGCGCCACTGCAACGCGTTGTTGTTCTCCACCTGAAAGCGCGTTTGGTTTGTGATTCATTCGGTGCGAAAGGCCTAAATAATCCAATAACTTTTTGGCTTCAGTTCCGGTTTCTTGTTTGTTTTTATTGGCTATGTAAGCAGGAATACATACGTTTTCTAAAGCTGTAAATTCAGGTAATAATTGGTGGAATTGAAAGATAAAACCCAGATTTAGATTTCTAAATTTAGATAAGGTTTTGTCATTCATTGTCAATACATTTTCTCCATTGATTAACAATTCAGTTCCTTCTTGAATGGACGGTTTGTCTAAAGTTCCAAGTAGTTGTAATAAAGTAGTTTTTCCAGCCCCAGAAGCTCCAACAATAGAAACGATTTCTCCTTTTTGAATGTGTAAATCTACTCCTTTTAGTACTTCTAATTGGTCGTAAAATTTGTGCAGGTTTTTCGCTTGTATCATCAGGAACTAGTTTTTACAAAGAAACAAAGTTTTTTGGTTATCCAAATGAAAAATTTGGGTATAACATTTAGATTATTATTTTTTGAATAAGAATCCCAAACCAATATTATGAAGTAATTTTTTTTCGAATTTCCAGAAAAATGCAAATTGTCCAAAAAGAAATCCAATGCTTACCAAAAGAACTTGGTATAATGGAAAAATCAGAAGCAGTCGAATGGGAGTGAAGAAAAATCCAAAATCGTCTTTTGTGATTCCAAGCCAAAAACAAACAGGTTTCGAAACCATCGCTGAGGCCGAACCTGTAATTGCAAAAACGATAAAAATAATTGTCAGCTGGAAATTGGATTCAACTCCCCAACGCTGTTTTAATTTTTCCATTTAGATTGTCTAAAGCGTTACAAATTTATCATTTTTATACAAAGTAAAGTATAAAAAAAAAGGATGTCTTAAAAAGACATCCTTTTTGAGTATTATTTTAAAAATATTAACTCAAAATACTAATGATTTGTTGCGCTAATTCAGTTCCAATTCTATCTTGTGCTTCTCCAGTAGCCGCTCCAATGTGAGGAGTCAAAGAGATTTTTGAGTGCATAAGAATTTTTATTTCTGGTTTTGGTTCACTTTCAAAAACATCTAGACCAGCAAATCCAACTTTTCCGCTATCTAAAGCATCGATTAAAGCAATTTCGTCAATTACTCCTCCGCGCGCGCAGTTTACAATACCAACACCGTCTTTCATTATAGCTAATTCGTCTTTTGAGATGATGTATCCGTTTTGAGCAGGAACATGTAATGAAATGAAATCCGCTTCTTTGAATAAAGATTCTAAAGATTGAGATACAATGGTTGTAGTTACTGATTGCCCGTCAAAGAATTCTAATTTTACGTCTACTTTGTCGATAAAACTGTCAGCGGCTATAACTTTCATTCCCAAACCAAGGGCCATTTTTGCTGTAGCTTGTCCTATTCGACCAATACCCACAATACCTATTGTTTTACCTCTTAACTCTGTTCCGTTGGCGTATGCTTTTTTTAAACCTTCAAAGTTAACATCGCCTTCTAAAGGCATGTTTCTGTTGGAGTCGTGTAAGAAACGAACACCATTAAATAAGTGACCAAAGACCAACTCAGCTACTGATTCTGATGAAGAAGCAGGCGTGTTGATTACATTGATTCCTTTGCTTTTTGCATATTCAACATCAATATTATCCATTCCAACACCACCACGACCGATGATTTTGATACTAGGACACGCATCGATAATATCTTTGCGTACTTTGGTAGCACTTCTTACCAAGATGACACTTACGTTATTTTCGTTAATAAAGTTAGCTACTTGTTCTTGCGCTACTTTAGTAGTAATCACTTCAAATCCACCTTTTTCTAAAGCTTGAATTCCGCTTTTAGAAATTCCGTCATTTGCTAATACTTTCATTGTGTTTATTTCATTGCGAGGAATAAAGTAACTTCATCCTCAAATTGATAAATTATTTATGTTTAAACTGCTTTTTCTAAAGC
>CANHKZ010000064.1 GCA_947461425.1 Flavobacteriaceae bacterium
TGCAGATTCAACTCCTGATTATTTAGATTTAGACAGTGATAATGATGGAATACTAGATAATATTGAAGCTCAAGGCAGAAATTTTATTGCTTATTCAAATACAGATACCAATAAAGACGGATTATCCGATGCTTATGGAACAGGAATTACCCCTGTTGATACCGATGGTGATAAAATTGGAATGGGGGTAGCAGATTATTTAGATTTAGATAGTGATAATGATGGTATCTATGATAGTGTAGAATCAGGAACAAATACAACCAATCCTGATCTAGATGGAGATTTGATTCAAAATTATATAGAATTAGATAGTGATAATGATAATTGCTTTGATGTTTTAGAGGCCGGCTTTTCCGATGGTAATAAAGATGGAATGTTAGGCGATACAATTCCAGTTGTCGATGCTAAAGGGATAGTGACAAATGGAATTGGATATTCCACTCCTAATACAGACTATTCAACTGCTGCACCTATAATTATATCAAGACAACCCTCTGTTTCGCCAACATGCACATTTCAAAACACCTCAATTAGCTTAACTGATAACGGCGTAAATTCCTATCAATGGCAACTATTAATTGGGACAACATGGAATGATATCACAAATGATAGCACCTACTCCGGAGCAACCACGAATACATTAACCATTACTAATGTTACCAATACAATGCAGGGCTATCAATACCGAGTAGTGTTAGCAAAAACAGGCAATACTTGTGGGCTAATATCCGATCCTACAACCTTAACACTATATGCTTTACCATCGTTAACACCCACAAATTTGAAACAATGTGACGATAACGCGGATGGTATATCAGTCTTTAACTTAACAGAAAAAAATAATTTTATATCTGCTAATGCTGCCACTGAGACATTTACTTATTATACTTCATTACTTGGAGCTCAAACTAAAGACAATGCTACATTAATTGTTAACCCGATCGCTTACACTAATAATCTTAACAAAATTTGGGTAAGAGTTGAAAATACAAATGGTTGCTTTAGCACTACAGAAATTGACTTAATTGTCTCATTTACTCAGATACCATCTACTTTTAAAAGAGAATTTAATACCTGCGATGATTCCATTACTGGAATTAGTACCGATACAGATGGAATAGCCGAATTTGATTTTAGTAGTACTACTCAAGATATTGAGAATATACTGCCACCACCAAATCCATTAAACCCCTATGAAATAAAATATTATAGAAATGAAGCAGACGCTTTAGCTGAAAACAATCCTATTACAAATAGCGCTAATTATAGAAATATTGGCTATCCAAATGAACAAGATATTTGGGTGAGAGTAGAAAGTGTTTTAGATAATTCCTGTTTTGGTTTAGGTCCTCGCATCAAATTAATTGTAAATCCAAAACCGAATATTGATACTAACGAAGACGGACAGGATGATACCCTAATTTGTTTAAATCTACCTTCTGTTTTTGTACCTCTGGATGCTGGAATCCAAGCTGGAACAACAAGTACAACATATAGTTATAAATGGACAAAAGATGGAGAAGTTTTATCATCTGAAATAAATTCAATATTAAATGTAAATAAAGAAGGCACCTACACTGTTGAAGTAAGCACAAATAAAGGGTGTTCAAGAACCCGAACAATTAAAGTGACCGCTTCAGAAACGGCTACAATTAATAGTATAGACATTGTTGATCTTTCTGAAATAAATTCAGTAAAAATTAATGCATCGGGAATAGGAATTTATGAATACAGTTTGAAACCGAATGGTCAACCTATAGGTAGCCCATTTCAAACATCCAATTTTTTTGGAAATGTAGACGCGGGAATTTATACCATTTACATTAAAGATATTAAGAACAACTGTGGAATCATTGAAAAGGAAATTGCAGTTCTCGGTGTTCCAAAATTTTTTACTCCAAATAACGATAATGTAAACGATTTATGGAATATAAAAGGGGTAAGCCAAGTATTTAACTCTAAATCGCTCATCTATATTTTTGACCGTTATGGAAAATTACTAAAGCAAATCCTTCCTTCTGAAACAGGTTGGGACGGTACATTTAATGGCTCTCCACTCCCATCCGATGATTATTGGTACTCTATTAAACTTGAAGATGGTAGAGAGTTAAAAGGTCATTTTAGTTTGAAAAGATAAATGTACATTGAATTGATTTCAAAAAAACCACCAACTTTCGATGGTGGTTTTTAATATGTAAGATAATTCAATCCTTAGATTTTGAATCTTTTTCTATCTGTTTCTGTCAAATAAATTTTTCTCAAACGAATACATTTTGGAGTAACCTCAACATATTCATCTTTTTGAATGTATTCCAATGCTTCCTCAAGAGAAAAAATAATTGGCGGAATAATTCTTGCTTTTTCATCATTTCCTGAAGAACGAACGTTTGATTGTTTTTTCTCTTTGGTTACATTGACACACATATCATCACCACGAGAATTTTCTCCAATAACTTGGCCTTCGTAGATTTCAGCATTTGGTTCAACAAAAAACTTACCACGATCTTGTAATTTATCAATAGAATAAGGAATTGCTTTTCCTTTTTCCATTGAAATTAAAGATCCTTTATTACGTCCAGAAATTTCTCCTTTGAAAGGTTCGTAACCAATAAAACGGTGCGCCATAATTGCTTCACCAGCTGTAGCAGTTAACAATTGGTTACGCAATCCAATAATTCCACGAGATGGAATATTAAATTTTATTATCATACGCTCCCCTTTGGTTTCCATACTCAACATTTCTCCTTTACGCAAAGTTACAAACTCTACCGCTCTTCCTGAAAGTGATTCTGGTAAATCGATGGTTAATTCTTCAATAGGCTCACATTTTTTACCATCAATTTCTTTGATAATAACTTGCGGTTGACCGATTTGTAATTCATATCCTTCTCTTCTCATGGTTTCAATAAGAACAGACAAATGCAAAACTCCGCGACCAAAAACCATGAATTTATCAGCTGAATCAGTTTCACCTAACTTCATCGCTAAGTTTTTCTCTAATTCTTTAGTCAAACGATCTCTAATATGACGAGACGTTACAAATTTACCTTCTTTACCAAAAAATGGGGAGTCGTTAATTGTAAACAACATACTCATGGTAGGTTCATCGATGGCGATAGTTTGTAACGCTTCTGGATTCTCATAATCGGCAATAGTATCACCAATTTCAAATCCTTCTACCCCTATAATTGCACAGATATCTCCTGCAACAACTTCAGTTACTTTTTTACGTCCAAGACCTTCAAAAGTATGCAATTCTTTAATTCTAGATTTTAAAATAGTACCATCTCTTTTACACAAAGAAATAGGCATCCCTTCTTTCAAAACACCTCTCTCTAAACGACCGATAGCAATACGACCAGTGAATGAAGAGAAATCCAATGAAGTGATTAACATTTGTGGTGTTCCCTCAGAAACTTTTGGAGCTGGAACATTATCAATAACCATATCCAATAATGCTTCCACATTATCCGTAACATTTTCCCAATGATCAGACATCCAATTATTTTTTGCAGAACCATAAACAGTTGGAAAATCCAATTGCCATTCTTCAGCACCCAATTCAAACATCAAATCGAAAACTTTTTCGTGTACTTCCTCAGGCGTACAATTTTCTTTGTCCACTTTATTGATAACCACACATGGTTTCAAACCTAAATCAATAGCTTTTTGCAAAACAAAACGTGTTTGAGGCATTGGTCCTTCAAAAGCATCTACTAAAAGACAAACTCCATCAGCCATGTTCAATACACGCTCTACCTCACCACCAAAATCGGCGTGACCAGGAGTATCGATAATATTAATTTTAGTTCCTTTATATACAACAGAAACGTTTTTTGAAGTAATAGTGATACCTCTTTCACGCTCTAAGTCATTATTATCAAGGATTAAGTCACCTGTATTTTCGTTGTCGCGAAATAACTGACAGTGATACATAATTTTATCAACCAAAGTCGTTTTACCGTGGTCAACGTGGGCAATAATTGCAATGTTTCTAATAGATTCCATCTGTGATTTTTAATGGCGCAAAGGTACACTTTATTTTGAGATAAAAAATTGTTTATTTTCAATACTTAAACCCAAGAATCTGATCCATAAAAAAAGCCTTTCAAAAGAAAGGCTTTGGTAAATTTTAGATTGTAATTAAATTACAATTTAGCAACGTGTCTTGTTAACTTAGATTTCAAGTTAGATGCTTTATTATCATGAATGATATTTTTCTTAGCTAACTTGTCAATCATAGAGATAACAGCAGATAATTTTGATGAAGCATCTGCTTTATCAATTGACAAACGTAATGCTTTAACTGCGTTACGAGTTGTTTTGTGTTGGTATCTGTTTAATACTCTTTTCTTTTCGTTACTTCTAATTCTTTTTAATGCTGACTTATGATTTGCCATTTGGTGTATATTTTAAATGTAAATAACTAATTAATATATTAGTAATAAAATCAGAAAAACCTCCCACAATTAATTGTACAATTAATCACTTCAGTTTTAACTAATAAAACAAATAAAGGAGACACCTATACCCGTTTCATAAAACCATTCCAAAACTAATTTGTAGTCCGTGGGGGAATCGAACCCCCCTTACCAGGATGAAAACCTGGCGTCCTAACCGATAGACGAACGGACCATTTTTCCTTCTAAGCTCAGGAAAGCTTTGCAATTAAAGAGATTTTGTAGTCCGTGGGGGAATCGAACCCCCCTTACCAGGATGAAAACCTGGCGTCCTAACCGATAGACGAACGGACCTCATTTCTGTAATGCGGATGCAAAAATACAACTATTTTTTAGACGAACAATAGTAGAATCGAAAAAAAAATATTTTTTTTAGTAGGCTTTTGCAAACAACACTCTACCAGCTGATTCTAATCCTGAAAACACGCATTTCCCTTGCTCTTCTACTCTATCTAAAGGGATACAGCGTATGGTAGCCTTAGTCAAATCTTTAATTTTTTCTTCAGTTTCAGCAGTACCATCCCAATGTGCAGCAATAAATCCGCCCTTGTTTTCAAGAACCTCTTTGAACTCCTCAAAAGAATTTACTTCAGTAATATGATTTTTTCTATATTCTAAAGCACTTTGGAACAAATCATTTTGAATTGTTTCTAGTAAATCCTGGATATAATCCACAATTCCTTCTTTATTGACAGTCTCTTTACTAAGAGTATCTCTTCGGGCCACTTCAAAAGTTCCATTTTCAAGATCTTTAGGACCAACAGCAATTCGAACTGGAACTCCTTTTAATTCCCATTCTGCAAATTTAAATCCTGGTTTTTGAGTGGTTCTATTATCAAATTTGACAGATACATTCAGTTTTTTGAATTGCGCCAGTAAATCATTCACAACTGAAGTAATTTTATCTAGTTCTTCGTCTGATTTATATATCGGTACAATCACTACTTGAATTGGTGCTAAATTTGGAGGTAAAACCAACCCATTATCGTCCGAGTGTGTCATTACCAATGCTCCCATTAATCGGGTTGAAACTCCCCAAGAAGTTCCCCAAACGTATTCTTGCTTTCCTTCAGCGTTAGCAAACTTTACATCAAAAGCCCTAGCAAAATTCTGTCCTAAGAAATGAGAAGTTCCGGCTTGCAATGCTTTACCATCTTGCATTAAAGCTTCAATACAATAGGTTTCTTCTGCTCCAGCAAAACGTTCCGTTTCTGTTTTTAACCCTTTCACAACTGGAATTGCTAAGAAATTTTGAGCAAAATCAGCATACACATGCATCATTCTTTCTGATTCCTCAATTGCTTCTTGACGTGTAGCATGTGCGGTATGTCCTTCTTGCCATAAAAACTCAGCCGTTCTTAAAAACAAACGCGTTCTCATTTCCCATCGAACAACATTAGCCCATTGATTTATTAACAATGGCAAATCGCGATACGATTGAACCCAACCTTTATATGTAGACCAAATAATTGCTTCAGATGTAGGACGAACAATCAATTCTTCTTCAAGCTTCGCATTGGGATCAACCATCAATTTACCAGGTTTATCAGGATCATTCTTCAATCGATAGTGGGTCACAATAGCACATTCTTTTGCAAATCCTTCTGCATTTTTTTCTTCTGCCTCAAACATGCTCTTAGGAACAAACAAAGGGAAATAAGCATTACTATGTCCGGTTTCTTTGAACATTCGGTCTAATTCTCCTTGCATTTTTTCCCAAATAGCATAGCCGTAAGGTTTGATCACCATACAACCTCTAACACCTGAATTTTCGGCTAAATCAGCTTTTACGACTAATTCATTATACCATTTTGAATAATCTTCTGATCTCGTAGTAAGGTTCTTACTCATATTTATTAGTTTGGCACAAATTTTGTTTTCTAGTATAAATAACTCAATAGTTTGGCAAAACTAACTATTTTTGTAATGTGCAACAATAAAAAACCTATAGATATGAAAACTAAATGTATTAATCTCCCAAAGCCCTCTCTTAATCTTATACTTAGTTTTATAAGTATGCTATTTTTTGTAGCATGTGGCTCTTACCAAAACAGTTCCTATTACGATACAGACGGAATTTATGGTAGTTCAGATACTAAAGTTCGTAAACAAAAAACTTACGATGATTCTGGTATTGTATATCAAAGCTATTTTAATTCTTTACAACAAGAAAATGAAGTTTTTACAGATATAGAAAATTACAATAGTTACGATGAAAATTCTAATCCAAATACTTTATCAGGAAACCCTGGTTGGGGCGGAAATTCTCAGGGAATAAACATTAATTATTTCCCAAATAATTTTGGGATGAATTGGGGTTTAGGCTGGGGTATGCCCTTCAATAATTGGGGCTGGGGAATGCCATTTAACAATTGGGGCTGGGGAATGCCTCTTGGACATTGGAATACAATGAATTTCGGATGGGGTTTTGGAGGTTTTGGAGGTTTTTGGGGAAATGGATTTAATAATTGGGGCTGGGGATACCCAAATTATGGTTCAAACTTCGTAAATTATAGTAATGGAAGGTCATACAGTCATAATGAGAGCCGAAGAGGTTCTAACTATAACAACTTAAATCCTTCTGGTAATGATATAGGGAGGAGAGAAATTCAAAATTCTACTTCTAATTACAGTAATCAGAATTTATATAACAGAAGAGGTACAACTCCAACATTTGGCAGAAATTTTAATACCATACAAAATACTAACTATATCAACAACAATGCAGGTAGATCAAGAGTTAATTCTTCTAATAATCCGAATTTAACTCCAAATAGAACAAATAGTAGAAACGATTCTAACCCGGTAAGAAGGGAAACACCATCCAACAATGAAAGTTTTTCTCCTTCTCGTTCTATGAACACAAATTCGTCTAATTCTGGTGGAAATTATGGTGGTGGAAGATCATCTGACGGTGGTGGAAGACGTGGTGGAAGATAATCGCTTTCATTACTACAATCAATAGCAACAATTTAAAAATTCCAATCCTTATTAATATGAAAATATATATCTATTTATTGCTAACTTGTATTTCATTTAGCGCTATTCAGGCACAAGAAATTAGAGATGCTTTGCGTTATTCACAAGATAATCTTAACGGAACTGCTCGTTTCAGAGCAATGAGTGGTGCTTTTGGAGCGCTTGGAGGCGATTTATCTTCTATTAATGTTAATCCCGCTGGTTCTGCGATTTTTGAGAATAATCAGATGGGGTTTACTTTTAACAATACTTCCATTAGTAATAATGCTAATTATTTTGGAAATACAACAAAAGAAACTGATAACTCATTTGATTTGAATCAAGCGGGTGGAGTTTTTGTTTTTAAAAATCAATCTCAATCTAGTCATTGGAAAAAATTCTCTGTTGCAATCAACTATGAAAATGTAAGCAACTTAAACAACGCTTTATTTTCGGCGGGAACCAATCCATCTAATTCAATTGCGAATTATTTTTTATCGTATGCCAATGGAGTTCCTTTAAATATTTTAGAAGATTCCAAATATAATGAATTAGGTCATGGAGCTCAACAAGCTTTTCTAGGATACCAAGGCTATATTATAAATCCAATAAATACAAATCCAACTAATACAAATTATCGTTCTAATGTGCCCACAGGAGGAAATTATTACCAAGAAAATACAATAATTACCCAAGGATATAACGGAAAGTTATCTTTTAATGCCGCTACTTCGTATAAAGACAAGTTATACATTGGGATCAACTTGAATTCCCATTTTGTAGATTTCACAAAGTCATCGCGATTTTACGAAGATAATGAAGCACCATTAACATCTAATTATACCGTTTCCAGAGTACAATTCGAAAATGACTTATACAGTTATGGAAATGGTTTTTCATTTCAATTGGGGGCTATTGCTAAAGTGACTTCAGAACTACGCCTTGGTATTGCTTATGAATCAGCTACTTGGCTTCGATTAAACGATGAATTTACGCAAAAATTAATTGGAGTAAGTGCCAACACGACCGAAGAACTTGCACCTGATGTTGTAGATCCAAATACTACCAATTTTTATGAGCCATACAAACTCCAAACTCCAGCTAAATGGACCGGAAGTATGGCGTATGTTTTTGCCAAAAAAGGATTAATTAGTATTGATTATGCAATCAAAGATTACAGTAATATTCAATTTAAACCTGTAAGTGACTCTTATTATAGAACTCTAAACAGTACAATGAATACTTTACTTAGCACAAGTAACGAACTGCGAATAGGAGCTGAATATAGAATTCAGGCATGGAGTGTAAGAGGTGGTTACCGCTACGAGCAAAGTCCCTATAAAAACAAAACTACGATTGGAGATCTAGCAGGCTATACCGCTGGTTTTGGTTTAAATTTAGGCGGAACTAAATTTGACCTTTCCTATGCTACATTTAGTAGAGATACGAAACAAGGCTTTTTTGAACAAGGACTAACTGACGGTGCCACAATTAATTCAAAAAACAACACGGTAACTTTAACGCTATTATTTGAATTATAAACTTTAGAATTCAAAATTTAAGTGAACATCTTGTACTGAAAAACAAGATGTTTTTTTTAGCCCTGATGGAAGTGAAAATCCTCCCGATTTTTCTTTGGGAGATTGTAACGGACAGCAGGAATAATCACCATAAAAACCCGAAAGATTTGTGCTCCTAAAAATAAAAAACGTAATTTTGCCCACCTTTCAAATTAATGAAAGGGTACTACTATGAGAACGAAGTCTATAAAGAAAAATAAAATCAATGTAATTACCCTTGGATGTTCCAAAAACATCTATGATAGTGAAGTGCTTATGGGACAACTTCGTGCTAGTGGCAAAGAAGTACAACATGAAGCGCCTGAAGCAGAAGAAGGAAATATCATTGTAATTAATACATGCGGATTTATTGATAATGCAAAGGCTGAATCAGTAAATATGATTTTAGAATATGCTGACAAAAAAGAGCATGGATTAGTAGATAAAGTTTTTGTAACTGGATGTTTATCGGAGCGTTACAGACCTGATTTAGAAAAAGAAATTCCGAATGTGGATCAGTTTTTTGGCACCACTGAATTACCTCAACTTTTGAAAGCTTTAGGTGCTGATTACAAGCATGAATTGCTAGGAGAACGTTTGACTACTACGCCAAAAAATTATGCCTATTTGAAAATTGCTGAAGGTTGTGACAGACCTTGTAGCTTTTGTGCCATTCCGCTAATGAGAGGAAAACACGTTTCGCAACCAATCGAAAAATTAGTTAAAGAAGCCCAAGGTTTAGCCCGAGATGGTGTAAAAGAATTAATTTTAATAGCACAAGACTTGACGTATTATGGACTTGATATTTACAAAAAAAGAAATTTAGCAGAGCTTTTAGAGGCATTGGTAAAAGTGGAAGGAATTGAATGGATTCGTCTGCATTATGCCTTTCCAAGTGGGTTCCCAATGGACGTTTTGGAAATTATGAAACGAGAACCAAAAATTTGTAATTATATTGATATTCCGTTGCAACATATTTCTGATTCCATCCTGAAATCTATGAAACGAGGAACAACTCAA
>CANHKZ010000065.1 GCA_947461425.1 Flavobacteriaceae bacterium
ACAATCCCAAATCCCTTGATCCCGGGTGTATCGATGATTTTGGCACCAAAACTCAAATCGTACATTTCGGCAAAAGTGGTGGTGTGTTGTCCTTGTTTACTAGCTTCTGAAATATTTTTTGTTTTCAAATGCAAAGCAGGTTCCAACGCATTGACCAAAGTTGATTTGCCAACACCTGAATGTCCCGAAAACATACTGACTTTATTTATCATTAAAGCTTTCAACGCATCGATTCCTTTCATTTCGGTTGAAGAAACCCTCAAACATTGGTAACCAATTTCTTGATATACATGTTGCATGTACAATTGCTCATCCAAAGTAACAGCGTCAAAAGTGTCAATTTTATTGAACACCAAAACCGTTTCTATTCCGTAGGCTTCAGCGGTAACTAAAAATCGATCGATAAAATTGAAGGTTGTTGGTGGATTGTTCACGGTAACCAAAAGAAAAACACGGTCAATATTCGACGCTATAATGTGCATTTGGTGGGATAAATTCACTGATTTTCGAACGATATAATTCTTTCGATCATGAATATTATGAATAGTTCCCGTTGCTTTGTCCGAATTATCATCTATTTCAAAATCGACTATATCTCCCACAGCAATTGGATTGGTACTTTTAATTCCTTTCATTCGGAATTTTCCTTTGATACGACATTCCATAAAATCGTCTGCTTCTGATTTAACGGTGTACCAACTTCCTGTAGATTTATAAACGATTCCTGTCATGCTACAAATGTAAAATATTGTTTCAAGTATTAGAATCTATATTGGTACTTTTTACCAACAACTGAAACTAAAAAATCCTCATAATTTTTCAATTATGAGGATTATATAGATTAAAAAACGGTTATCCGTTCAAAATTTTCTCTTGTTTTTCGATACTTTCTTGGTGAATCCCTTTAAATAATTTAATAATAAATTCTTCAGACAATCCTTTTTTAGCGCCTTCAGCAGTCATTTTTGCTTGAATTTCATTCCAACGACTGTTTTGTAAAACTGCTACGTTGGCATCTTTTTTCACCTGGCCAATTTCAGATGCCACTTTCATACGTTTTCCAAGTACCTCTAATAAATTAGCGTCTAACACATCAATAGTAGCTCTTAATTTGGTCATTTTATTTTCGAAATCTGGTGTATCACCACTTAGTTTTCTAATTTTTAAATCTTTAAAAATTTGTTTCAAAACATCAGGTGTTACTTGTTGAGCAGCATCGCTCCAGGCATTGTCTGGATCGATATGGGTTTCGATAATCATACCGTCATAATTCAAATCCAAGGCTTCCTGAGTAACCTCCAAAATCATGTTGCGATTTCCAGTGATATGGGATGGATCGATAATCAAAGGCAAATCAGGGAATTTGTTTTGCAATTCGATAGGAATTTGCCACTCTGGGATGTTTCTGTATTTTGTTTTTTGGTAGGTAGAAAAACCCCTGTGAATTACTCCTAATTTTTTGATTCCCGCAGCATACAAACGTTCCACACCTCCTAACCACAAAGACATATCTGGATTTACTGGATTTTTAATTAAAACGATTTTATCGGTTCCTTTTAAAGTATCTGCAATTTCTTGCACTGCAAAAGGATTTGCTGTAGTGCGCGCGCCAACCCACAGAACATCAATATCATATTCTAAAGCTAATTTACAGTGTGCTGCGGTAGCTACTTCAGTACCCATCAACAAACCTGTTTCTTCTTTTGCTTTTTTCAACCATTTTAATCCAATTTCCCCAACACCCTCAAATCCTCCTGGACGTGTTCTTGGTTTCCAGATTCCAGCTCTGAAAATACTCACGTCTGAATCTTTTAATTCGTGAGCAATTTTTAATACTTGCTCTTCTGTTTCTGCGCTACATGGTCCTGCAATTACTAATGGATGATCTAATTTGAAGGCATCCAACCAATTTCTCATCTCTTTACTATTTTCCATCTTTCTTAAATTACTTTTTTATGTTTATTCCGTTTAATATTTCCTTAATTCTATTGACACTTTGCATTTCATTATAAATTGCGTCATAATCACTATTTTCTAATAACTCTTTAAAATTAGTTAAATTAAAAATGTATTCCTCCAAGGTTTTAACTACTTGATCCTTATTCTGCTTGAAAATAGGCGTCCACATGCCAGGAGAGCTTTTAGCTAAACGAACCGTACTTTCAAATCCACTGCCCGCCATATCAAAAATATCTTGCTCTTCTGTTTCTTTGTCAATTACTGTCTTACCTAACATGAACGAACTAATATGCGACAAATGCGAAACGTATGCAATATGTTTATCGTGCGACTGCGGATCCATATACCGAATTCTCATTCCCATAGACATAAACAATTTCAGCGCCTTTTCTTGCAACTTGAAGGTCGTTTTTTCCACCTCACAAATAATATTTGTTTTCCCTTGAAACAATCCTTTTATAGCTGCCGAAGGTCCTGAAAACTCTGTTCCTGCAATGGGATGTGTTGCAATGTAATTGCGACGTTTTGGATGATTGGCTACCGCTTCGCAAATTGGTAACTTGGTGGAACCTACTTCAAAAACAATTGTATTCTCTCCAACAACATCCAACACTTGAGGTAAAACTACCAAAGCTATATCCACTGGAACCGAAACAATCACAAAATCAGCATCGGCTAGGTCTTCGGTTGTTCCTGCTTTTTCAACCACGCCTAAATCAATCGCTTGTTGCAAATGGTTGTCATTAGCATCCATCCCTAAAATAATCGCTTCTGGATGCAGTGCTTTGATGTCCAAAACCATCGAACCTCCTATTAAACCTATACCTATTACAACTACTTTCATATGTTTAAATTCTATTTGTTAGCGGTAACATATGGTATCGCTTTTTTAATTATTGGTGTTTGCTTGCGCAAACTTCTTGTTAATGGCGATTTCATTTGATTAAAATCTATCTATTGCTTCTTGTACTTTTTCTTCTTTTACACAAAGTGCAAATCGAATGTATCCCTCGCCATTACTTCCAAAAATAGTTCCCGGCGTAATGAAAATGTGTTTCTCATATAAAATTTGGTCGATAAATTCTTCTGAAGAACTTATGCCTGCTGGTAATTTTGCCCAAACAAACAATCCTACTCCATCTTTATACACTTCGCAACCTAATTTCTCAGCCAATTGTTCGGTTAAAACGCGACGTTTTCTATAAATAGCGTTCATCGATTCGAACCAAGAAGCATCACTTTTCAAAGCGGCAATTGCTCCTTTTTGGATACCGTAAAACATCCCACTGTCCATATTACTTTTCACCTTCAGCACCGCATCAATAAAAGCGGCGTTACCTAAAACCATCCCTACGCGCCATCCTGCCATGTTGAAAGTTTTACTCAACGAATTCAATTCCAAAGCTACTTCTTTAGCACCTTCGACCTGCAATAAACTCATTGGATTGTCGTTCAAAACAAAACTGTACGGATTGTCATTGACTAACAAAATGTTGTGCTTTTTGGCAAAATCCACTAATTTTTCAAACAAAGTCAAACTTCCTCTTGCTCCGGTTGGCATGTGTGGATATCCCACCCACATGATTTTCACTTTGGATAAATCCAATTGTTCCAAAGCTTCAAAATCAGGTTCCCAATTCGTACTTTCCTTCAAATCATAAAACACAGGAATCGCTCCTACTAGATTCGTCACCGAAGTATAGGTTGGATACCCTGGATTTGGAATTAAAACCAGGTCTCCTTCATTCAAAAAAGCCAAAGAAATATGCATGATCCCTTCTTTGGAACCCATCAAAGGTAAAATTTCAGTTGCAGGATTTAAGGCCACACCGTAGTTGATCTGGTAAAAATCAGCCATACTTTGACGCAATTCGGGTACTCCCTGATAGCTTTGGTATTGGTGGGCATTTTCCTCTTGCATTGCCAAAACTACAGCATCAATAACTGTTTGCGAAGGCTTTAAATCGGGACTTCCAATTCCCATATTAATAATAGGTTTTCCTTCTGCAGCCAATTGTCTTACTTCTCTCAATTTTGAGGAGAAATAATATTCTTCAACTATATCTAAACGTTTTGCCGTAGTAATCATCTTCTTCTATCTTATTTTACTCTCGTAAATTACATTTCAAATTCTTATGGTTTCGCATTCTTATATTCTCCCAATACTTTAAAATATTCGGCCATAATATCCATTAACGCTTTGGCTTTGGCATACTCTTCATATTTCTCAAAAGTAACATCCACAAAAAAGGAATACTTCCAAGGGGTTTCAATTTTCGGTAAGGACTGAATCTTAGTCAAATTCAATTTACAATCGCTCATCACATTCAATACCGCTGCCAAACTTCCGCGTTTGTGATCCAATTCGAATTTAATTGATGCTCTATTGATATCATTTGTTGACAAAAGCGACTGCTGTTTATTAATAATCACAAACCGTGTCATGTTATTATTAATCGTCTGAATCTCTGGAGCCAAAATTTCCAAATCATACATTTCAGCCGCAACTTTACTCGCAATAGCCGCTATGCCTTTCAATTGTTTTTCGTGAATTCTTCGCGCCGTTTCAGCCGTATCTTTATCTTCTACAATTTTAATATGAGGATACTGTTTCAAAAAATCCATACACTGCAACAACGCCATAGGATGCGAATGAACTTCTAAAATATCTTCTATTTTTTGACCTTTCAACGCCATTAAATTTTGGTGAATATCCAAATAATGTTCGCCATTAATATGCAAATTATTTTTATCAATCAACGCATAATTAGGAATAATAGGGCCAGCAATCGAATTTTCGATAGCCATTACCGCTTGATCTGATTTCCCAGTCAATACGCTCGAAACCAATTCTTCAAATGACAAACATTCGTCGACAGCCACTTCTTTCCCAAAGTACTCCTGAGCCACTTGATGGTGGAATGAACCTTTTATGCCTTGTATTGCGATTTTTAGTGCCATAAATTCAAAAAAAAATCCTGATTTTCATCAGGATTGTATAGTGTTTTAATTTGCTTTTTTATTTTTCAAATAACCATATAACAATCCTTACTTCCTAAAAAAGAAATAATAAGTATTGCTAAAATAAAAACGGTTATTACACATGAGCTATTTGTTTTGTATTTAATTACAATGCAAATATTAGCATTTATTTCATTTCATCCAAGGAAAACCAATGCTTTTATACAACAAAAACGAAATTCTTTGTTAAAACAATTTTTTTCTATCAATTGAATAATGAAACGATTATTTACACCCCGTTATTTATGAATTTGAAAATAGTCTTAAAATTCAAATAGGTTGAAACAACAAATAATTGCTTTTTCTGTTTACTTTTGTACCAAATACAAAACGATGTCAATAGCAATTCAAAATATATCTAAAAGTTACGGAACACAAAAAGCACTCGATGATATTTCATTTTCTATCAACAAAGGAGAAATTGTGGGGTTCCTAGGTCCTAACGGAGCGGGAAAATCAACTTTGATGAAAATTCTAACGACTTATTTGACCGCAGATGAAGGCAGTGCCAAAGTCAATGGTTTTGATGTAAGTTCCCAGGCCAAAGACGTACAACTTTCAATTGGCTATTTGCCAGAACATAATCCATTGTATTTGGATTTGTATGTGCGCGAATACTTGGCTTTCAATGCTGATGTTTATAAAGTAGCCAAAACCCGAATTGAAGAAGTGATTCAACTCACAGGACTGACTAAAGAAAGCCATAAAAAAATTGGTCAATTATCCAAAGGATACCGCCAACGTGTGGGTTTAGCCAATGCTTTATTGCACAACCCTGATGTGTTGATTTTGGACGAGCCTACTACAGGTTTGGATCCCAATCAATTAGTGGAGATTCGGAATGTGATTAAAAATGCTGGCAAAGACAAAACTATTTTCCTTTCAACACATATTATGCAAGAAGTCGAGGCCATTTGTGATCGTGTCATTATTATTGACAAAGGAAAAATAGTTGCTGATAAAAAATTGGAGAAACTCATTAGCGAGTCGGCTACCCAAATTATTGAGGTGGAGTTTGACCAAAAAGTGAGCGAAAACCAAATTGCCACTATCGAAAATATTCATTCGTACACTACTACTAATAGCACTATTTGGGAATTGACATTTGCTACCGACAAAGACATGCGTCCGATAGTGTTTGATTTTGCAACCGCCAATGGATTGAAAACTTTACAACTCAACCAAAAAAATAAGAATTTGGAAACGGTGTTTCGAGAGGTTACAAAATAAGAAAATCCAATCATTAGCGACTGGATTTTCTTTATGTATTTGTTTTCAATTAAAAAACTTTAGTTGCTATTTGTCGGATGTTTTCTGATTTACCCATCGAATAATAATGTAAAAACGGCACTCCGGCAGCTTTTAATTCTAAAGACTGTTGAATCGCCCATTCCACTCCTACTTGTCGGATGTCAGCAGCAGTTTTACATTGTTCTACTGCATTAATTAAATCTTCTGGTAAGTCAATTCTAAAAATTTGAGGCAATATTTGCAAATGTCTATGAACGGCAATTGGTTTAATCCCTGGAATAATTGGAACATTAATTCCAATCTCTCTTGCTTTGGCTACAAATTCAAAGAATTTCGAATTGTCAAAAAACATTTGAGTGACTACATAATCAGCTCCCGCATCTACTTTTTCTTTCAATCGTTTCAAATCAGAGATTAAAGACGGCGACTCCAAATGCTTTTCAGGATAACCCGCTACCCCAATACAAAAATCGGATTTATGCTCGATATCTTTCAAACCATGTAAATAATTCCCTTGATTCAATTGGTGAATTTGGCTCACCAAATCTCCTGCATAATGATTTCCGCCTTCTTTTGGAATAAAGGATTGCTCATCTTTCATCGCATCGCCACGCAAGGCCATAACATTGTCAATTCCAAGATAATGACAGTCTACCAAAAGGTATTCGGTTTCTTCTTTTGTAAATCCACCACACAATACATGAGGAACAGTATCTACATGGTATTTGTGTTTGATGGAAGCACAAATCCCGAGAGTACCCGGACGCATTCTGGTTAATTTTTTTTCCAATAAACCATTGCCTTTATTCACATAAATATACTCCTCACGAGAAGTAGTCACGTCAATAAATGGTGGTTTGAATTCCATTAACGGATCTATATTGTCATACAATTCCTGAATACTTTTGCCTTTTTGAGGCGGTACAATTTCAAAAGAAAATAAAGTTTCTCCTTTGGCTGCTGCTATATGGTCTGTTACTTTCATACTATCGGTTGTTGGTTGCCGGTTAATAGTTGTCGGTTAAATTCAAATACTATCAACCAGCAACCAATAACTAACAACTATTTTTAATCTGCAATATTAGGAGCCAACCATTTTTGTGCTTGCTCCATGGTTGTATTTCTTCGTTTTGAATAGTCTTCGACTTGGTCTTGTTTGATTTTACCCAAACCGAAATACTTACTTTCTGGATTGGCAAAATAATAGCCCGATACAGAGGAAGCAGGCCACATTGCCATACTTTCGGTCAAAGTTACACCTATTTCTTGTTCGACATTTAAGAGTTTCCAAATCGTTGGTTTTTCCAAATGATCTGGACAAGCCGGATATCCTGGTGCAGGACGAATTCCTTTGTAATTTTCGGCAATTAAATCCTGATTTGATAAATTTTCGTCAGATGCATAACCCCAGATTTCCTTACGAACTTCCAAATGTAAATATTCAGCAAAAGCTTCTGCCAAACGATCGCCTAATGCTTTAACCAAAATTGAATTGTAATCGTCCAACTCTTTTTCAAACGCTTTGGCTTTTTCTTCTACTCCAAAACCAGTTGTTACACAAAAACAACCCATATAATCTTGAATTCCTGAATCTTTTGGCACAATAAAATCAGCTAACGCAATATTTGGCGCTCCAGCGGTTTTTGAACTTTGTTGACGTAAAGTCAAAAATTTCTCAACTCCAGTAGAAGTAACTAACTCAATATCATCGTCATTTATTTGATTCGCAGGAAAAATTCCTAAAATACCTTTGGCAGTTAACCAATTTTCATTGATTAATTGTTCTAACATTTTTTGCGCATCAGCGAATAAGGATGTGGCTTGTTCGCCAACAACCTCATCCGTTAAAATGGCTGGGTATTTTCCGTACAATTCCCAAGAATTGAAAAACGGAGTCCAATCGACATAATCCACTAAATCGGCTATGGCAACATCAACAGTTTTTGTTCCTATGAAATTAGGTTTTGTTGGGATGTATGTACTCCAATCTAGTTTTAATTTATTGACTCTTGCCTGTTCAATCGTTAGGAAATTTTTATCTCTACTTCGGTTCAAATAGCCTTCTCGAAGCGCGTCGTATTCGGTACGAATGTCTTGAGTATATTTCCCTTTAGTTTCTGAATTCAATAAGTTTCCAGCTACTGTTACTGCTCTAGATGCATCGTTTACGTGTACCACAGTCGCTTTGTATTGCGGAGCGATTTTCACGGCGGTATGAGCGCGCGAAGTGGTTGCCCCTCCAATCATAATCGGAACTTGTACATTTATTTTATCCAATTCTTTGGCTAAATACACCATTTCGTCAAGCGAAGGCGTAATCAACCCACTCAATCCGATAATATCTACATTATGCTCAATTGCAGCTGCAATAATTTTCTCAGGCGGTACCATCACACCTAAATCTACAATTTCATAGTTATTACAAGCCAAAACAACCGAAACAATGTTTTTCCCAATATCGTGAACATCGCCTTTTACGGTAGCCATCAAGATTTTTCCGGCACTTGATGACGTGGAGCCGTCTTTCGCCGCTTCAATAAAAGGCAATAAATACGCTACCGCTTTTTTCATTACACGAGCCGATTTTACTACCTGTGGCAAGAACATTTTTCCACTTCCGAATAAATCGCCCACTACATTCATTCCCGCCATCAAATTGATTTCAATGACTTCAATGGGTTTAGAAGCTGCTTGTCTTGCTTCTTCTACGTCTATTTCTATAAATTCGTCAATTCCTTTTACTAGCGAATGAGTTAACCGATCTTGTATTGTTCCTGAACGCCATTCAGCGATCGCTTTTTCATTGGCTTTGAAATCACCTTTGAAACTTTCTGCCAAATCCAATAAACGCTCCGTCGCATCTTCTCTTCTGTTTAACAAAACGTCTTCTACATGCTCTAACAAAACCGGATCAATTTCGTCGTAAATCTCTAACATTTCAGGATTTACGATACCCATTGTCATTCCGTTTTGAATCGCATGGTACAAAAATGCGGAGTGCATCGCCTCTCGTACTTTGTCATTTCCTCTAAACGAAAAAGAAACATTACTTACACCACCCGATATGTTAGCATAAGGCAAATTTTCTCTAATCCATTTGGTCGCACGGAAAAAGTCCAAAGCATTTAATTTATGTTCTTCCATTCCCGTTGCAACTGGAAAAATATTTGGGTCGAAAATAATGTCTTGAGCAGGAAAACCAACTTTATCGACTAATACATCGTAACTTCTTTTACAAATTTCGATACGTCGCTCAAAATTATCGGCTTGCCCTTTTTCGTCAAATGCCATTACGATTACCGCAGCACCGTAACGTTTGATTTTTTTAGCGTATTCAATAAACTTTTCTTCCCCTTCTTTTAGGGAAATAGAATTTACGACTCCTTTTCCTTGCACTACTTTCAATCCCGCTTCGATGATTTCCCATTTGGAGCTATCAATCATTACGGGAACACGAGAAATATCAGGTTCAGCCGCAATTAAGTTTAGGAATTTTGTCATGGCATACACCCCGTCCAACATTCCTTCATCCATATTGACATCGATGATTTGTGCGCCGCCTTCTACTTGATTTCTAGCAATATCTAAGGCTTCTTCGTATTGTTCTTCTTTGATTAATCGGAGGAACTTTCTGGAACCAGTGACATTAGTTCGTTCACCCACATTCACAAAGTTCGTTTCTGGGGTAATAATTAATGGCTCAAGTCCGGACAACTTTAAATAGTTGTTGGTTGTTGGTTGTTGGTTGTTG
>CANHKZ010000066.1 GCA_947461425.1 Flavobacteriaceae bacterium
CCTTTTTCATATACATCGTTGGGTTCTAAGGCTTCCAAATGTTGTAGAATGGTTTGTCCCGTGTACCAAGGCATAGCGCCTAAAGAATCTACCACATTGTCACCCGTTAAAGCACTCAACGGAATGTAGCTCACGTTTTGCTCTTTGAAAGTGCTTTTAGCATTCAAGGCTTGAAAATCAGCTTTGATTTTATTATACACTTCTTCCGAATAATCCACTAAATCCATTTTATTTACGGCAACAATCACTTCTTTGACACGCAATAAATTATTGATGAAAAAGTGACGGTACGTTTGCTCAATAACACCTTTACGTGCGTCTATCAAAATGATGGAAACTTGCGAAGTCGATGCTCCGGTCACCATATTTCTGGTATATTCAACGTGACCGGGCGTATCGGCAATGATGTAACTTTTCTTGGCAGTCGAAAAATAAATATGCGCAACATCAATGGTGATTCCTTGTTCGCGTTCGGCGACTAATCCATCGGTAGCCAAAGAAAAATCAAGATAATCGTATCCTTTTTGCTTGCTACTTTTTTCAATTGCTTCTAATTTATCTGTAGTTAACGATTGTGTGTCATACAACAATCTTCCGATTAATGTACTTTTTCCGTCATCAACACTTCCTGCTGTTGCTATTTTTAAAACTTCCATTTCTATACTTTGTTTGAAGTTTAAAAGGTTTAAAGTTTAAACTCATTTTTACCTTTAACTTATACTTTATTACTTTTGGCTTTTGCCTTTTTGCTTATACTAAAAATATCCTTGTTGTTTTCTCTTTTCCATCGCCGCTTCGGAACGTTTGTCATCTATTCTTGCGCCTCTTTCTGAAATTGTAGAAGTTCTGATTTCGCCAACTACTTCTGCAATTGTGGAAGCATACGATTCAACTGCGGCAGTACAACTCATATCGCCAACCGTTCTAAAACGCACGATTCTTTCTTCGCTTTCTTCTTCTTCATCTTGAAAAACAAATGGTGAATGCGACCAAATTAATCCGTCACGCAAGAATGTTTTACGTTTATGTGAAAAATAAATGGAAGGAATTTCGATTTCTTCTTGTTCGATATAACTCCAAACATCTAATTCCGTCCAATTTGAAATAGGAAAAACACGAACGTTTTGACCATTTTCAATTTTTCCGTTCAATAAATCAAACAATTCTGGACGTTGGTTTTTTTCGTCCCATTGACCAAAATCATCTCGAACGGAGAAAATTCGTTCCTTGGCTCGAGCTTTTTCTTCGTCTCTACGCGCTCCACCAATACAAGCATCAAATTTGAATTCTTCGATGGCTTCTAAAAGCGTTGTTGTTTGCAAACTATTTCGGCTGGAATATCTTCCGGATTCTTCAATCACTTTTCCTTCGTCAATAGCGTCTTGTACATTTCTAACGATTAATTCTAATCCTAATTCGGCAACCAATTTATCTCTAAATGCGATTGTTTCTGGAAAATTGTGTCCAGTATCAACGTGTAATAATGGGAAAGGAATTTTTGAAGGAAAGAACGCTTTTTGTGCTAATCGCACCAATGTAATCGAATCTTTGCCACCTGAAAAAAGCAAAACAGGTTTGTCAAATTGAGAAATTACTTCTCTGAAAATGTAAATCGCTTCGCTTTCGAGAGCATTTGTTTTTAATACGGAACTCATTTGTTTTATTTAAAGATTTAAATGATTGAAAAATTCTAACAATCATTTATAATTTATAATTACTTCTGGTGTAACCCACATTCTTTATGACTTGATTCCCACGACCATCTTCCAGCTCTAATATCTTCACCAGGCAAAATAGCTCGGGTACAAGGCGCACAACCAATACTCACAAACCCTTGTTTATGCAAACTGTTTTGCGGCACATTATTTTTTTCTAAATGCTCTTCTACTTGTTTCAACGTCCATTTTAACAATGGATTGAATTTGATTATTTGAAAATGGGCATCGTATTCAAAGAAGTTCAAATCACTTCTATTTTCAGATTGCTCTGCTCGTAAACCGGTTATCCAAATGGCATTACCTTGTAAGGCTTTAGTCAAGGGCGCTACTTTTCGAATGAAACAACATTCTTTTCTATTTTCGACAGAATCGTAGAAACTGTTTGGCCCTTTGGTTTCCAATAATTTCTCCACTGCTGTAGCTTCAGGAAAAAAGGTTTTAATTTCGGTTTTGTATTTTTTTATTGTTTTATGAAAAACATCGTAGGTTTCTTGAAACAATCGTCCTGTATCTAAAGTAAAAACAGTGATTGGCAATTGATTTTGACCAATCAAGTCAGTAATTACCTGATCTTCTTGTCCAAACGAAGTTGAAAAAACGACTTGGTTTGGATATTCCTTAGCCAAAAAAACAAGCGTCTCCTCGATCGAGAAATCCTTTGTTTTTTCTAATAAACTTGCTATAACTAATGCACTCATTATAATAATTTAAATAAGGTTCGGAAACTCAAAAGAATAATTAAAATTCCAACGGCAATCATCATTGGTTTTCTTTGAATTTTATTTACTAAAATTGCTGCAAAAGGAGCTGCAATCACTCCGCCCATAATTAACCCAATAATTACTTGCCATCCTTCAATTCCGCCAAAAAGCATAAAAGTAACTCCACTTGCAAAAGATACTGCAAACTCTGCAGCATTCACAGAACCAATGGTATAACGGGGATTTCTGCCACGCCCTAACAAAGTAGAGGTAACAATAGGTCCCCAACCTCCACCGCCTACAGCATCCATAAAGCCACCAAAAGAGGCTAGCACACTTAATCGTTTGGTTTTCTTTTTGATAATATTTTTTTGTGCTGCTTTTCTAATGATAATGATGGCTAAAATCATCATATAGACCGCAATAAAAGGTTTAATTACTTCTCCGTTTATTACATCAGATAGTAAATAAGCACCAGTAATAGAGCCTAAAACGCCTGGAATTAGTAAGTGTTTGACTAACTTTTTGTTGATATTTCCAAAACGATGATGCGATAAGGCTGAAACCCCAGTTGTAAACATTTCTGCAACGTGAACTCCTGTACTACTAATTGCTGGGGGAATTCCGTAAGCCAATAAAAAAGAAGTTGATGTGGCACCATACCCCATTCCTAAGGTTCCATCTACTAATTGTGCAAAAATTCCAATTAGGAAAAAAATTAATAATTCTTGATTGAACCCTGCTTTTAATCCATCCCAAGAAAACTCAGCGTGATGATTGTAAACTAAACTAGAGATCAATCCAACCAGTAAAACCACCGGAACTATAACCCACAAACGCTGTAGAAAAGTTACTTTAGTTTTTGATAAAGATTCATCCTTGATTAATTGATTACTCATTAGAGGTTTTAATTGGTATTATTTAAATTAAAATCTATTTCCCTATAGGGCTAGTAGATTAAAATGCAAAAGTAGTACTTTTTTACTAACTACAAAACCGAAATGAAAAAATATTGAATTTAAAAAGAGACGTCTGCGAGGGTGTTGTTTTCGAGTATCATCAGTGTGTTATCGCGGACTTCGGTCATTAATTTGTGTACTGAACAACTGACTTCGTCCACACAATCATCACATTTTTCATAAAAATTGTGACTTACACAAGGTAACAAAGCGATTGGACCTTCTAGAATTCGGTAGACGTGAGCCATATTGATGTCTTTTGGATCTTTGATTAAATAGTAGCCTCCTCCTTTTCCTTTTTTGGCTCCCAAGAAACCCGAATGACGCAACAACAACAAAATACTTTCTAAAAACTTAATGGAAATATGCTCGCTCTTAGCGATTTCGGCAATTTGCACAGGCGTTTGATTCTCTTGGCGTGCTAAGAAAGTCAATGCTTTAATTCCGTATTTTGTTTTTTTAGACAGCATATTATTATATTCGATTTACGTTGTGCGATGTGCGATATGCTAAATTATAATACTTAATTGTAATTCCAATATCGTAAATCAAATATTTTAAGACAAGGCTTGTTCTAAATCAGCAATTACATCAGCAACTGTTTCTAATCCTACAGAAACACGAACTAATCCATCGGTAATACTCACTGCCAAACGTTCTTCAAGAGTTAGTTTACTATGTGTTGTAGAAGCTGGATGTGTCACAATCGTTCTAGTATCTCCTAAATTAGGCGACAAAGAACATAATTTTATTTTATCCAAAAACGCTCTTCCGGCTTCGATTCCGCCTTTGATTTCGAAAGCAACAATATTACCTCCTAATTTCATTTGCTTTTGCGCAATAGCATACTGCGGATGCGATTTTAAAAATGGGTATTTTACTTTATTGACTTGAGGATGGTTTTCTAAAAACTCAGCTACTTTCAACGCATTTTCGCAATGTTTTTCTAAACGAACGGCTAATGTTTCCAAACTTTTCGACAATACCCAAGCATTAAACGGAGACAAGGTTGGCCCAGTTAATCGCGAAAAAAGATAAATATCTTTAATCAAATCGGCGCATCCTACGGTGATTCCTCCCAAAACTCGTCCTTGACCGTCCATCAATTTGGTTGCTGAATGGATCACTAAATCGGCTCCCCATTTGATAGGTTGTTGCAAATACGGCGTTGCAAAACAGTTGTCAATAATTAAAATCAAATTGTGCTTTTTGGCAATTTTTCCCAATAATTCCAAATCGATAATATCTACCGCAGGATTCGTTGGCGATTCGGCAAATAAAATTTTAGTATTGGGTTGAATACAACTTTCTATTGTTTCTGGTTTATTTATATCAAAATAAGTAGTTTCGATATTCCATTTTGGAAAATAATTAATAAACAAGGAATGCGTTGCTCCAAAAACACTACTAGCTGAAACGATATGATCTCCCGATTTCAATAAAGCAGCAAAAGTAGAATACACTGCTGCCATTCCCGATGCAAAAGCAAAACCGGTTTCAGCACCTTCCATTTGGCTTACCTTATTGATAAACTCAATTGTATTTGGATTACTATAACGGCTGTAAATATTGCGTTCTTTTTCGTCTGCAAAAGAAGCGCGCATATCTTCGGCATCTTCAAAAACAAAACTAGAGGTTAAGTACAAAGGCACCGAATGCTCTAAGTATTGTGTTCTTTCTAATTGACCGCGTATCGCTTGGGTTTCAAAACCAAAATCTTCTTCGTTCATTTTATTTATTTGTTTAAAGTTTAAAGTTTAAAGTTGTAGGAACATAAAATCCAGACACCTTGCTTAAACTATAATGGTTTGTTATTCAAAACTACTTTGTACAATATTGTAGCAGTAGGCTCCAAGGTTTTGGAAACTGAACAGTATTTTTCAAAGGATAATTGCGCGGCTCTAGCTGCTTTTTCTTCATTAATTGGTCCTTCTAAATAGAAAACAACATGAATCGTTTTGAAGGGATTTGCCTCTCCCAGAGGGACACGCTCACCTTCTACCTCCGCTTTAAAAGAAGTAATTTCTTGGCGTTGTTTTTTTAGAATCGAAATCATATCAATACCACTACATCCCGCTACTCCCATCAAAACCAATTCCATTGGACTTGGCCCCATATCGTTTCCTCCATATTCTGTTCGAGCATCCACATTGACAAGGTGTCCTCTATCATTTTTCAATTGAAAATGAAAGTTTTCGTTTACTCTTTCTAATGTTATTTTCATCCTTTTTTTATTTAAAAATCTGAAATCGTTAATCTGTAATCTAAAATCTTATCCTTTATCCGACAATCTTAAAATATCTCCAAAAACACCTCTTGCAGTAACTGCTGAACCTGCTCCCGCTCCTTGAACTACAATGGGTCTGTCGCCATACGATTCCGTGTAAATTTCGAAGAACGAATCCGATCCTTTCAAACCACCTAAAGCCGTATCTGAAGGAACTGAAACTAATTTTACTTCTAAATTTCCTTTGTCACTTTGCAAATCGCCTGACAATTCGCCGATGTATCGCAACACGTGATTCGGTTGTTGTTCTTCTTTTATTTTAGCATAAACCGCATCAAATTCTTTCAATTTTGTCAAAAACTCGGAAGCACTTCCTTCTCGTAAATGTTCTGGAATTAAATTCTGAATTTTGATTTCTTCGAATTCGTTTTGCAAATCCAATTCACGTGCTAAAATTAACAATTTTCTACCAACATCGTTCCCACACAAATCTTCTCTTGGATCGGGTTCGGTATAACCATTATCAATAGCTTCTTTCAAGATGTCACTAAACGGCACATTTTTGGCTGAGAAATTATTGAACAAATAACTCAAAGTCCCTGAGAACACCCCTTTAATTTTAGTAATGTTTTCTCCTGAAAGGTGCAATAATTTAATCGTATCGATCAAAGGTAAACCTGCTCCCACATTGGTTTCATATAAATACGTTTTTTGGTTGTCTGCCAACACTTTACGTAATTTTTTGTAAAAACTATAACTCAAGGTATTGGCTACTTTGTTTGACGAAATTAAGTCAAAACTGCTTTCAATCAACGGAATGTAATTCTCTACAAATTCGGTACTTGCCGTATTATCCACGGCGATTAGATTTTCCAAATGATGTTCATCGGCATATTGAATAACATCCTGAATAGAATATAAAGTCCCTTTATTTTGGATTTCGTTTTTCCAGTTGGGAGTCACGCCATTTTTATTTAAAAGTACATTTTGCGAATTAGCGATTGCAAAAATATTCAACTTCACATCTTTGCGTTTTTCAATAGCAGTAGCCGATTCTAAAATTTGGTTAATCAACGTTCCACCCACTAATCCGTGACCAAAAATAGCAATGTTGATTTTTTTAGCAACACCAAAAATCTCCCCATGAATTACATTTAAGGCACGATTCAATTCGGATTTTTTCACCACCAAACTGACATTTTTACCAGTTATCGTGTTGTTGAATAAAATTGGAACAATTTTATTCTTAATCAAAGCGGTATACGGCTTGTGGAAAGTACTCAAATCTTGCCCGATGATAGAAATTACTGAAACATTATCAGTCACCGAAATTTTATTAACGTCTTTGGAATAGAAATCATTTTCAAATTCTTTCTCTAGTTGAATCATCGCTAAAGAGGCTTTGTCTGCATCAACTACTAAACCAATTCCTCGCTCAGAAGAACCTTGCGAAATAATACTTACACTGATATCATTATCGCCCATTACTTTAAAAATTCGGGCATCAACACCTGTTTTTCCCAATAAACCGCGGCCTTCTAAATTCACCAAAGCCACATTTTCCAATACTGAAAGCGTTTTGATTCCTTCTTTACTGGCGGTAGAACGAATTAATGTTCCTTTGTTTTCATGATTGAACGTATTCAAAATACGAAGCGGAATATTTTTCTCTAATAAAGGAATAATAGTTTTAGCGTGTAAAATGGTCGCTCCAAAATTAGCCAACTCATTGGCCTCGTTAAAAGTCAAATAATCAATTTTCTTGGCATCAGGAACTAAGTCAGGATTGGCTGTGTAAATTCCGTCAACGTGGGTATAATTTTGTAATTCTTCTGCATTCAAATAATTGGCAATTAATGAAGCAGTATAATTACTTCCATTTCTTCCTAAAGTAGTGGTTGCATTTTTAGCATTCGAAGCTATGAAACCGGTCACAATATTCACCGCATCATCATTTTGTTTGAAATACTGCACTACATTTTTCTTAGAGGCTTGCTCTATAGGTTGTGCATCTCCAAATTTCGAATCCGTTTTAATCAATTCTCTACTATCCGCAAAACGAGCATTTACTCCATTTTTAACCAAAATAGCGGTCAGCAATTTGGCAGAAAGTAATTCTCCAATCGACAAAATTTGATCTTTAATCTTACCACTGTAATCGCCTATTAAGCTAACACCTTCAAATAATTTTTCTATGATCGTAAATTCTTCCGTAAAATCAATCTCGTTAAAACCATTTTGTTGCTCCAATTTGAATTGCTCCAATAAAGGTTTGTAGCTTTCATTTTTGGAAGCTAAAGACAACATTTCTTCCAATTCATCCGTGGCGTTGCCACGTGCCGAAACCACAACAGCAATTTTCTCACCATGGTTCACTTTGTCTAAAATAATTGCAACCACTTTATTTAATCCTTCGCCATTGGATAATGACTTCCCTCCAAATTTTAAAATTTTCATAGTAACTGTTTTTTGGCCTACCATTAAAAAATGGTTGTCAATAAATTATGTAATTGTTTGTATTCAATCAAAAACGCATCGTGACCGTGAATGGAAATAATTTCCTGATACGTTACGTTTTCTTTGTATTTTTTTAATTCTTGATAAGTGGTGCGGTTTTCCTTTGCCGTAAAAAATAAATCCGAATCGATACCAATAATATGAATATCCGCTTCTATTGTTGAGGCTGTTGCTCCAAAAGAATCTCTTCCCCTTGTAATATCGATCGTCTTTAATAACTGGTTCATCATTTTATAAGCCGAAAGCTGAAAACGCTTTTGCAACTTATTCCCGTGATGGGCTAACCAACTTTCTACATTATAGATGTCCAATTCTTCGTTAGTAGTACGTTGGAATTTGGACGAAAACGAGTCCGGTGTTCGATAACACAACATAGCGTGAATACGAGCATCTTCAATAGGTTTGGACGAATTAGCTAAGATTTGCTCTTGCAAAAAACAATTCGCAATCAACCAATCTGTCGATTTCCAATCAGTAGCAATCGGGATTAAATGTTGTGTGATTTTAGGTTCCAATGCTGCCATTTCCCAAGCAATTCCGCCACCAACTGAACCGCCAATAATAGCAAATAATTGATTAATTTTTAGAGTTGCAATTCCTTGATTGAATAACTTGGCAATATCTCTTGCATTAAAATCCTGGTAGTTTTCGATAGAAAAACCATCAAATCCGTTACCTGGAACATTGAATGCCAAGACGGTGTATTTCAATGTGTTTATTGTTTTGCTTTCACCAATTAAATCATTCCACCAACCTTGTACTCCTATAACTTGAGAATTTCCCGTTAAGGCATGATTGACCAAAACAATAGGCGCTGAATTCAAACTTGGACCTATAACTTGGTAACTCAAATTGATTATAGGATAGTGAGCACCATTTTCGGTGGTGAAATTTTGTATTTGTATGTGTTGGATTATATTTTCCAATGTCAAATCGATTGTGATTTATGATTTGTGTTGGAAATATTAGAAAGAAATCTAGAAGGAAACTAGAAAAATCTCGTGTTATCTTTCCACATTAACTGTGGTAGAATGCAGCACCTTCTTCGATTTACCGAAGGGTTGCTAAGGCTTCATCGGGTCTAATCCCTCTACCTTTCTTTATAACATTTCAATACGTTTATTTGAACTTTGAGCTGCAAATTAACGTCTAATTTCTTAAAGAAACAAATTTAGCTCCTGTATAATTGAGCAAAATACCTTTGCGTAGCTTTTGATTTGATTATATTCTTGACACTTATTTTAGATAATTTACATTCACATCTATCATTAAAAACAGATTACACAAGTTTGCACAATCATAAATTGATTATATTACGAATCCGTCAAAATATCTCAGTTAGCTAATTGTAGTGCGTTTTTAAATTAATTACAGTTAAAAATACATTTTTGAAATAAAAAAAGTAAAGTTTGATTTGGAATTCAAAATGGTTTTATAACTTTGCACTCTAATTCTAGAGGAAAAATTTGAACTGATTGCAACCTCGTTAAAAAATGCTAAAGCAGGAACTTCCCTTTAGCATTTCGTAGCAATACCATTTTTTTTCTCGCTTAATTTTAAACAAATTAAACTATTATGGCTTATTTATTTACGTCAGAATCTGTGAGTGAAGGACATCCAGACAAAGTAGCTGATCAAATCTCCGATGCATTAATTGATAATTTTTTGGCATTTGATGCCGATTCAAAAGTAGC
>CANHKZ010000067.1 GCA_947461425.1 Flavobacteriaceae bacterium
GGCTTGTGTTTTGGCAGAGAAAATGAGTTTACCAATATATATACCGATAGCTAACGCAACAATAAAAGCAAATAAAAAGGGAAAAATAGCAGTCATTTAAAGGATAGATTTAGTAAAGAGTAAAAGTAGGGAATTCTATGAATTTGCTGCTTGAAAATAGTTATTTTTTCTTCCATAATAATGTACTTTTGCCACAAATTGATACATCATGTCTCATCAGCATTTTATTATTCACAAACCCTATGGCTATTTGAGTCAGTTTGTGTATGAATTAAAAAGAAAGAAAAGGTTGTTGGGCGAATTATACCCATTTCCAGACGGCACCATGGCGATTGGGCGCTTAGATGAAGATTCAGAAGGCTTGTTATTGTTGACCACTGATGGCATGATGAGTGAACTCGTTCGTAGCAAAAAAGTAGAAAAAGAATATTATGTACAAGTAGACGGTATGATTCATCAAGAGGCAATAGAGCAATTGCAAAAAGGCGTCGAAATAGGTTTCAACGGAAAAAAATACATTACACAACCTTGTAAGGCATTCTTGATGCATGAAGTTCCCGCTTTTGGTGCAAGAGGAAAGAAGATTCGGGACGAACGCCATGGACCCACTTCTTGGCTATCCATTACCATTAATGAAGGGAAGTTTCGTCAAGTTCGTAAAATGACAGCCTATGTTGGTTTTCCTACTTTGCGTTTAGTTCGTATTCGTGTAGGAAATGTATATTTGAATGATTTACAAGCCGGTGAAGTAATTGAAGTAGCTGATTTTCAAATGGAAAATAAATAATATATGTTAAACATCGTATTGGTTGAACCAGAAATACCGAATAATACAGGCAATATTGGCCGTCTTTGTGTAGGAACAGAAAGTAAATTACATTTAATTCATCCTTTCGGATTTGTAATCAATGACAAGAATTTGAAACGTTCGGGTTTGGATTATTGGGTGCATTTGAATGTTACGGAATATCAAAATGTAGCCGAATGGGTCCATCAAATTCCAGATCGTTCCCGTGTCTTTTTAATGAGTTCTCATGCTACAAAATCGTATTTAGAAACTGAATTTCAAGACGGAGATTGGTTGGTGTTTGGAAAAGAAAGTGTGGGTTTAAGTTCGGAGGTTTTGGCTTTATTTGACAATCATTTAACTATCCCCATGTCGCCATTAATTCGAAGTTTTAATGTAGCTAATTCGGTTGCCTTTGTTATTGGTGAAGCCAAAAGACAAATTGGTTTGAAACGTTAATTCCTTATCATCTGATAATAAATTTTCCTTTTTCTGCATCAAATCTAATATGTTCATCCTGAAATAAGGTATTGAAACTTCCTTTCATAATTAGATTACAAGGTTGGTCTTGTAACACTAATTCGGGAGTCATTATTATCATTTCATCGCTCAATTGAATCGCCATATCTACATCATGCGTAGAAAATAAGATCGATTTTCCGGTTTCTTGAGTTAGCTTTTTTAAGAGTTTTAAGAGTGTTACTTTGTGCAACAAATCTAAGTGAGTTGTGGGTTCATCTAAAACAATAAGTGGCGTATCTTGAGCCAATGCTCGTGCAATGAGAGCAATTTGCAGTTGTCCATCGCTAATTTCATAATGTCTTTTACCAGCAAGATGACTTATTTGTGTTAGTTCTAAAGCTTGATTTACTTTCGAAATATCTTCTAGGCTCAGTTTTCCAATCCAATTCGTGTACGGTTGTCTTCCTAAAGCAATGAGTTCAAAAACGGTTAGATTACTTGGCGGTAATGTGTCTGTTAAAACCACACTTAGCTGTTGTGCTAAAGTCAAATTGTCTATGGAATAAATGTCTTTATCCTCTAAAAGCACTCTTCCCTTTAAAGGTTTTTGAATCCCTATTATGGTTCGTAAAAGTGTTGATTTTCCAATACCGTTAGCGCCAATTAAAGACGTTAGTTTTCCTTTTTTTAACGATAAATTGACTTCTGAAGCTACAACAGTAGTTTCCTTTTTATTAGAATACCCAATGCTGATATCTGTTGCTTGTAAAATAATAGTTTTCTCCATTAGCTCATCATTTTACGTTTACGAATGAGTAACCAAATTACAATTGGTGCACCCAAAATCGAGGTAATGGCATTTATTGGGATTACAATTGCCGAATTAGGTAACTGAGAAATACTGTCGCAAAGCAACATAATCATGGCGCCAAATAATACCGTACTCCAAAATAAAATCAGGTGATTGCTGGTTTTAAAAACTAATTTTGCTATATGTGGTACCGCTAATCCTACAAAAGCAATTGGTCCCGCAAAAGCGGTAATACTACCTGCTAAAATACTGGTGGCTAAAATTATTACAAAACGGGCTTTAGCATAATTCAATCCCAAACTCTTGGCGTAATTTTCTCCCAAAAGCAAAGTATTTAAGGGTTTGACACTTATTAAACTTAATACTAAACCAATCAAAACACAAACTGATAAAATGATTACGGAAGTCCAAGATAAGTTACCTAAAGTTCCTAAAGACCAAAAAGTAAATTTTTGTAATTGCTCAGCAGTACTGAAATAGGAGAGTGTACCCACCAAAGCGTTCGTTAAACTACCAAACATTAGACCTACAATTAAAATCGCCATAGTATCCCGCAATCGTTGAGCAACAGCTAATACAGCTAACAAAACAACTAAACTTCCTAAACTAGAAGCGATTACAATTCCATAAGAAGAAAGTACTAAATCACCTGCAAAATTGGGTAAAAATGCCGATCCTAAAATGACTAATGCCACACCTAAACTCGCCCCTGAGCTCAGTCCAAGAACATAAGGTCCTGCTAAGGGATTGCGAAACAATGTTTGCATTAAGAGTCCACTAATAGCTAATCCACCACCTACTAAAATTGCAACAATCGCTTTGGGCAAGCGGTAATCCATAATAATGTACTCCCAGGAAGATTTGCTTGCTCCAGCACCAATCAAACTTTTGCACACTTCTTTTAAAGGGATTGCAACAGCTCCTAAACTAATATTTATTAGAAATAGAAAAACCAATCCGATGGTTAGGAGAAGGAAAAGAATTGTATTTCGGCTAGTTGTATTCAAATTAATCTAATTTCTCAAAAAAATACGGCTGGTGATGGGGAACTAATTCGGGATGGAAAATAGCAATAAAATCTTTCAGCACCCAATCGGGGCGAGTAGAAGACCATTCAAAAAACAAAATTCCCCCTTTGGCTCCTTTGTGTAATGCGTACGAATATACTTTTTTATTTTTAAACGCCTCAAATTTTGCGTAATGGGGATTGCTGTTATTCATCTCTTTTAGAGAGGAAAAATCACCTGGAGCAATCCAAAATTCGGCTTTTTGAGCTTTTTCAAGAATCGTTTCAAACGGTAGAGTCAAACTTCCAGATCCAGTTGTATTGGCCCATAAATAATTGGATTGCGCTTCTTTAAGAAACAACGCCATCCAACTTTCGCCTTGTGGAACAAACCATTGGTCTTGGTACATAGCACCACTCAAAACTGTTGGTTTTTGTTTTGTTTTTTTGGCTAAAGCCAAAGTGTTTTGGTATTCTTTTTCGATAGTGGAAAAAATATCTTTTGCTTTGGCGTCCAAACCGTACAAAGCACCAAAAAATTTAATCCATTCTGCTTTTCCAAGAGGAGATTGCTCATTCCAATCGCCATTAAAAAACACTTTTAAGCCGCTCTTTTGTAAATTGTCTATAGAGGTGTTTTTATTATTCATACCAAAACTTACAATTAGATCAGGAGCCATATCAATAAGAATCTCGGTATTGAGTGTTTCATTGGTTCCTACCTCTTTTACTTGTCCTGAGTCAATTCGTTTTCTGGTTTTTGGCGAAGATATAAAATCGGTATTGGGAAAACCTACCAAGGTATTTTCAACGCCTAATAATTCCAAAGCTGGAATGTGTGTAGTTGAGGTTACTACCAAGGATTCAATAGGAACTGAAATGGAAGTGAATTGTTGTAAACTGTCTGGGATAATTCCATTTTTTTCTTTCAAAATATAGGTAAATGAACTTGTAGTTCCAGGCCAAGGATGTGTAATCTTAAGAACTGAGTACCCATGATAATGGTATATTTCTAAACCTTTGGCGTATTGAATTTCATTTTTAGAGGTATTTTTTTTAGTATCTGAAATAGCACTATTTTTTTTGCATCCGCCAAGGAGCAGCAAAGTAAATAGGAAAATAAAAGTAACAATAAATGATTTCATCGCTTTGATTTGAAGAATTGCAAAGGTAGGCGTAAACGGTTTTAAAAATCAAATTTAATTTTTTATCCCAAACTATGCCTTATATTTGTCATCGTATTGAGGTTGCTTTTTTGTTTTTCAAAATAGCATTAAAAGGGAAGTGAGTGATTGAAGATCGTTGATTAACGGTTCTAGATTTTAGATTAACAATACCATATAAAATTAAGAATTCTACAATCGAAATTCAAAAATCTTACGCTGTACCCGCAACTGTAAGCTATAAAGCTTGTTGTTATCTACAAAACCATTGTTCGCCATGCGAATGAGAAGGTAAACAACAAGACGCAAGCCAGGAGACCTGCCTATTACATCGAGTATCAAACTTTCGGGAAAAAAGGTTTGGGTATGGGTAATTCTATACTTTTCTCCCCTTTATTAGTAAAGTAACAGTTCGTCTGTTGCAATTGTTAAATTAAAAAATGAACAAAAAAAACGTTTGTATTAGTGCATTATTTGTGCTATTATTTGCTTGTGCTTTTGCGCAAGAAAAAGAAAATGCTAACTCTCAAAATGAGTTACAAGAAGTGGTGGTGTCGGATTCTAAATTTGCTTTGGCAAAAGAAAAATCAGGAAAAGTGATTACAAAAATTACCGCCGAAGAGTTGAAAAACAAGTCAGGGCAAACTATTGCAGCTATTTTAAATACTGTGGCAGGAGTTGAAATTAATGGCAATCAAAGTGTTGCGGGGAAGAACTTAGGCTATTACATCCGAGGAGGTAAAAATAGTCAAGTATTGATTTTGATTGATGGAATTCCGGTCAACGATGCTTCGGGAATTAGTATGGAATACGATTTGCGGTTACTTCCAGCTGAGCAAGTCGAAAGTATTGAAATTATGAAAGGAGCAGCGAGCACATTATATGGAACGGGTGCTGCTACCGGAGTAATTAACATTCGATTAAAAAAAGCAATTAAAAAAAACTTGGTTGCAAATGGTTATTTCAACATGGGTACCAATGCTACGGCAACGCATCAGAATCAAAAAGCCGCCGATTTTAATCAAGGCTTTTCGGTTAATGGAAGTGTAAATAAAGTAACTTATTTTACTGCTTTGAATAGCACTGAAACCAAAGGAATTTCACAAATTGCCCCGCCCAATTTGAATGTAAGTTATGAGGATGATCCTTTTTCGCGCTTGAATTATTTAGCCAAAGTGGGGTATTCATTAACGGATAATTTGACATTGGATTTCTTTGGAAATTATGACCAAATTAAGAATGATTATGATGGTGGTTTCGATAATACTGGAACTAGTGATACCCACTTAAATTCTACAAGCTCGAAACAATTTCGTCTCGGATTCTCACCTAAATTCAAATATGTTAAAGGCGAATTTATTTTAAATTCAAGTTTTAATAAACTAGTCCGTTCGTATGACGAGTTCGATACCTATTCGAATTCTGTTGGTTTTGCACAATATGAATCTAGAAGTGTGAGCGTAGATGGCTTTAATAAATATGAAATAACTCCGTCTTTCTTTTTAGTTTCGGGGGTGCAATATCAATTTCACGATGCTAACAGCGTTACTCCTTATGGAAATATTTCCAAAGAAAGCACTAAATTCAATATGATTGATCCTTACATTACAGGAGTATTTACTACTAAAGTTGGATTTAATTTGAACGCAGGTGCAAGATGGAATAGCCATAGTGCATACGGCAATCAATTGGTGTATAATTTGAATCCGTCTTTTGATTTTAAATTACTTCCATTAAAAATAATAAGTTCCTACAGTACTGCTTTTGTTACGCCAAGTTTGTACCAATTGTATTCTCAGTATGGAAATGCTAAATTGACTCCAGAAAAAAACAATACAGCCGAGATCGGTTTTGAAACAGAATTGTATACCAAAAAAATACGATGGAATGTGGTAGGCTTCTATAGAGAGCAAACTAATTTTATTGGGTTTTATTTCAATCCAACCACCTATGCTTCTAATTATATCAATATTGATGGCTTGAATAAAGCTAAAGGAATTGAAACTGAAATTCAATTTACATTAAGTGATAAAGTGAAATGGAATTCGAATTATACTTTTACTCAAGTGGACGAAGCATTAAACCGATTGATTCCAAAACATAAAATTAATACTTCGGTAGATTATAAAATTTCGGACAGTTTCTTTTGGACTATCAATTATCAATATGTTGATGCTAGAAAAGATGCTTTTTTTGACGGAAATACCTATGCCACTGCACAAGTGAAATTGGCTTCGTATCAAGTACTAAATACTTTGGCTCGATACGAAATTATCAAAAGAAGGTTGTCTGTTTTTTGTTCTATAAATAATATTTTTAATGTAGATTTTGTAGAGAATATTGGGTATAGCACTTTAGGGCGAAACTATAAATTGGGATTGACTATTAATTTGTAATTGACTATTTCAAAAAAAGGCTTTCTAGATTAGAAAGCCTTTTTAAATTATAATACCATTTAGTCGAATGCTTTCTGAAGTCCTTTAGGCGCTTTTTCTAAATACATTTGATTACTGAATGGGTTTAATGACTTCGAATCTTTAAAGAATTCAAATTGTTTTCCAGCACTTTGTTGAATCATTTTGCCAGTACCTGTAATTTTTCCAATAGCAGCTTTCAACAATGGTTCATTTACATCACCTAAAACTCCATAAGTGCTTATGGTTTCTTTTAATTCATGGGTAGGAGTCAATCCATTAAAGTAGTCTCCAAAATCAGCCGAATTAACTATTTTTAAAACGATAGGTTGCATGGCATATTTATGTTTTGGGTTTCTATTTGTTGCTGTAAAATCTGGAGAATCGTACAAAGTTACCGAACCTACATTTTTACCCGTAGTAACATCTCCAATTTGAACCACATTAATATGAGGTTTTAATCCATTAATAATTAGTTCGCTTGCAGAGGCAGAACTTTTAGTAGTAAGAATATATACCCTGGTCATATTCAAACTATTGATAGAAGTAGCACCTATTTTATCAGTAAAGAAGTTACGCAATTCATTAGGGCTATTGGCTTCAAAATAAGCATTAATCTTCGTGTTCCATTGTTGTTTTGCAAAAACTTTTCCTTTAAACTGACCCGTAATCATACTAGCTAAATAAGTGGCAGTTTGAACGGATCCTCCTCCATTATAACGTAAATCCAAAACAAGATCAGTAATTCCTTGCGATTTAAACTCCCCGAATACCGTGTTCAATTGCCCATCAAAATCAGCATAGAATCCATTATACATTAAATATCCAATTTTTTTTGCGCCAATTGGGATTACCTTATTAATTAATATTGGATTTTCAGTCAATGTAGTCTTTGTCAACGCTATAGTTTTCCCATTAGAAGTAAAGGTGGTTCCATTATAATCTGCCATGTTTAGTGTGTAATTGTCGTTGGAACCAAACAATAAACTTTGGTAGTTACTTACCGTTAATTGGGTACCATTGACTGCGGTAAACACATCACCTCTTTTGATAACTTTTGTAGCTGCATCTGAACCAGGGATAATGTAGCGTACGTATCCAAAAATATCAGTAGTGCTATTTGGCTTGTAGCTCAACCCAAATTCTACGCCATTGTTTTTTGAAGTACCTTGAAGCGATTGCTCTAAAGTCACATAATCATCTACGATCCAACTAAATCGATCAATGGTTGGGCTAACGCGCAAAGCATCAAATAAATCTTCAGGAACTTTATAATTTGTTAGAAAAGCATCTCGAGCAGCTTGATTAGCAAAACGATTATCAGCTAAATTTGGCACATCTGGTTGCCAAAGATAATATTGGTTTAATCCCTTCCAGATGAAATTTTGAACTTCCAGATTTGAGTTTAAAGGGTTAACAGTATCATCTTGGTCTTTTTGACATGATAGTACCAGGAAAATGGTTAAAAGCACTACAGTCGAAAGTTGAATTATCTTTTTCATGTTTAAGTTTAGATTTGAAGAGTAAAAATACAAACTTTTGTAATAAATACATAAAAAATTGTAGCATACTATTTGAAAACCTAAAAGTTTTATCAATATATTTAACCAAATTAAATTTGACTTAAATAATGAAAAAAATTGTATTTACATTTTTACTTGCTTTAGCTTCAAGTCCCTTCTTTGCACAAACTGTTTTTGATCAATTTGAAGGTGAACCAGCTGTTAGTGCTGTAACGATTAATAAAAAAATGTTTGATTTGATGAGTAAAGTAAAATTAGATACTTCAGACAAAGAAACATTAGGCTACATGAATTTAATTAAAAAAATAGATAATCTAAAAGTGTACCGAACTCAAAACGAACGCGTCTCCACTCAAATGCGTTTGATGGCTGAGAACTATTCAAAAACCGCAGGTTTCACTGCGTTATTGACTACTACGGATGGAGGTAAAGTAGTTCGAATTCATTCTAAACAAGGTACTAGTGAAACACAGTTAAAAGAATTATTACTTTTTATAGAAGATGCAAAAACTAAAGAAACCGTTTTAATGTCAATAACAGGAGATTTTGATTTAAATGAAGTACCGGCTTTAACCGATAAAATGAAAATTCCAGGAAGTGACGAATTAAGAAGAGTAGGGAAGAAGCAATAAAGATTATCTGTATTGACTTCGTCTTTCCCAACAAAGCTCCGCTTTGAAAAAAGAAACTCTAAAAAAATAATTTCAAGCTATAGGGATTGACTTCGTCTTTCCCAACAAAGCTCCGCTTTGAAAAAAGAAACTCTAAAAAAATAATTTCAAGCAAGCTTGATTATTTTTTTAGAGTTTCTTTTTATTTGTGACCACGGTGGGATTTGAACCCACACGCCCTTGCGAGCACCACCCCCTCAAGATGGCAAGTCTACCGTTTCTCCACGTGGCCTTAAAAAAGAAAAGGTTATTCGTAAAACGAACAACCTTTAGTGACCCGACTGGGGCTCGAACCCAGGACCCCATCATTAAAAGTGATGTGCTCTACCAACTGAGCTATCGAGTCGATGAC
>CANHKZ010000068.1 GCA_947461425.1 Flavobacteriaceae bacterium
AATCCTGTTCATAATTGTGAGTTTTAAATAAAACGAAAATTTGATGAAAGTCATAAAAAAAACCTCAACAATTCTCTTGATGTTTATGGTACAACTCAGTGGGCGATGAGGGGTTCGAACCCCCGACCCCCTCGGTGTAAACGAGGTGCTCTGAACCAGCTGAGCTAATCGCCCGATTGCAATTTGTAAATTTTCATTCACTTAATGCGAGTGCAAATATAAGGCTGTTTTTGGTATTTGCAAGTAAAAAAGGAAAAAAATTATAAAATTTCTGCAACTACAAAAGTGCTTCCTCCCACATAGATAAAATCGGAAGCGTGAGCATTTTGCTTTGCGTTTTCGTAAGCCTCTGAAACAGAATTATATATTTTTCCATTCAGTTCGTATTGAGCTGCTTTTTGGGCTAAAATTGTGACTTCTAGTCCGCGAGGAATAGCCGGTTTACAAAAATAATACATGGCGTTTGTTGGAAATAATGGTAGTACCTCATCCAAATCTTTATCGTTGACAACTCCCAAAACAAAATGCAAGCGGTCAAAAGATTCTTTTTGGATTTGGTTTAGTACAACAGCCAAACCATCTGTATTGTGAGCCGTGTCGCAAATTATTTTCGGCATTTTTCCCAATTGCTGCCATCTTCCTTGTAATCCTGTATTTTTAACTACTTGAGACAATCCTTTTTTCCAATGTAATTCGGTAGTCCGGAAGTTAGTATGTTGATTTAAAACAGCAAGCGTTTGTAGCACTGTTTTTTTATTCTGAATTTGGTAATCCCCAATTAAGTCTGATGGGTAAGTCGTTGTGATCAAATCCGAAGCAAAGTAGAGTTTACTCTGATTGGCTTTGGCTGTAGCCAAAAAAACTGGCTGCGTTTCAGGAGTATATTCCCCAATCACAACAGGAATTTCCGATTTGATTATTCCAGCTTTTTCGGATGCAATTGCACCTAAAGTGTTTCCTAAGAATTGTGTGTGGTCTAGACCAATATTAGTTATTACTGAAACTAACGGGCTAATTATATTGGTAGCATCCAATCGTCCACCCATTCCTACCTCAATAATAGCTATGTCTATTTTTTCTTTTGCAAAATAATCAAAAGCCAGTCCAACACTCATTTCAAAGAAACTCATATCATTGGCTTCAAAAAAAACTTGGTGTTGGTTGACGAAATCACAAACAAAATCTTCTGGAATCATAACGCCATTGATCTTAATACGTTCTCTAAAATCTTTTAGATGTGGAGAAGTATACAAACCCACTTTGTACCCTGATTCTTGTAGAACAGAAGCGAGCATATGTGAACAAGACCCTTTTCCGTTGGTTCCAGCAACATGAATGCATTGCAGTTGATTTTCTGGATGTCCCAAATAATCCATTAGTAAATGGACGTTAGTTAAGTCTTTTTTATACGCCGAAGCCCCCTGAAGTTGGTACATCGGTAATTGATTAAAGAGCCACACTAAAGTTGCTTCGTAGGTCATTTGTTGTAAAAAATTATCATTGTTTAAAATATTTTTCAATTTTTTTAGTTTACTATTGCATCGAAAAGTATCTTTATTGCAAATTTCACACAAATTTTACAATTAAAGATTAAAAACACGAATAATATATGTTTAGTTTATTTCTATTACAATCAGATACTCTTGCTAAAACTACATCAAATGTAGTTGTCGAAAAAATTGCTGCTACTACTGAAATTTCTGTTTTAGAATTCATATTCAAGGGCGGTTTCTTTTTGATTCCAATTGCCCTTCTTTTATTTTATACTATTTATGTCATTATTGAGCGTTATTTATATATCAGTAAGGCCTCTGCTATAGACAGTCGCTTGATGAATGATGTGCGTGATCAATTGCATTTAGGAAATTTGGATTTAGCTAAAAGTATCGTGGAGAGAAGTAATTCAGCTTCTGGAAACATATTAAAAGAAGGGATTTTGGTAATTGGAAGACCTATCACAGAAATTGAATCGAATATGGATCGTGCTGCTGACATCGAAATTGCACAAATGGAAAGTCGTTTAGGTCATTTAGGTCTGATTGCGGGAATTGCCCCTACATTAGGATTTATTGGAACTATCTCAGGAGTTATTAAGATTTTTTACAGCATTTCTGTGACCGAGAATATCAGTATTGGAAACATTTCAGGAGGATTATATGAAAAAATGATTAGTAGTGGTTCTGGATTGGTTGTAGGTATTATTGCCTATAGCGCCTACCATTTATTGAACGGTAAGATTGATAATTTTGCCTTGAAGGTTCAGAAACAAATTTTAGAATTTGTCAATATTATTCAAAAAGCATAAGTATGTCAATTAAACGTAAAAGAAGATTTCATGCTGAAGTGGCTACCTCGTCATTGAGTGATATCATGTTTTTTTTATTGTTGTTTTTTTTGATCATTTCTACTTTAGCCAATCCTAATGTAATTAAAATGACCCTGCCGAAAGCGCAATCAAATGACAAGACAAACAAACAATTCATCAGTCTATCGGTTACAGAAGATAAGAAATTTTATATTGATAAAGAGCCTGTTGATTTTGAGGCTTTGGAGAGTACCTTAATGTCAAAAATGAATGCAACCAAGGACCAAACAGTTGTAGTTCGAATCCCATTTGACTTACAGGTACAAGATTTGGTTGATGTATTGCAAATAGGAGTAAGAAACAATTTGAAATTTGTGATTGCTACAAGTCCAAAATAAAAAATAGTTCAATTTAAAAGACCCATAATTCATAGAATTATGGGTCTTTTTTGTGTTTATTGATTAGGATTTAATTTAAATTGAAGTTGTACACAATTTTTCCAACTTGTTTTTCAGGGGCATCGGTACTGGCATCCCATTTCGTATTCATTGCGGCTAATTTAGCTTGATCAAGTAAACATTTGGCTGTATTCGTAGTTCCTTTAATCCCTGCAATAGCACTTATTGTTTTTCCGTTTCGATCTACAGAAACCTCTACCACCACTTTACCTTCTTCGTTACAAGTGTATTTTGGTGCTGGTTTTGAAATTGCTTTTCGATTGCCTAAAGAATAGCCTCCTCCAATTCCGTTTCCAGACCCACTACCAGAGCCCGCTCCGTAGCCACTGCCATTACCAATTCCGTTTCCAGAACCATTTCCTCCACCTGTTCCTCCACCAGAACCACCGTTGCCGTAATAACTTGTAGCACTCAAACTTCCGTTAGACTTTCCTTTATTTCCCGCCGTTTTATCGTCGCCATCGCCTCCTTTATTGGACCCTTTTAAAAGACTAGATAAAGCATCGTTAGTTGTATTGGAAACCTTGGGTTTTACTATTTCAGGTTTTGTCTCGTCTTTGGTTACTGTTGGTTTTTGTTCTGTTTTTTCTTTTTTAGGGATAACAACACTTTCCTCGGTACTGTTTTCTTGTGCAATTATTGCTTCATCAGGAGTAGTTTCTGTAGGCGTTTCTCTCACTTGATTTTGTACATCAAGCACTTCACTTTCATAATTGCTGCCAGATCCTCCTTCACTATCCCCAAAATTAACTGCAACTCCACCACCGCCACCGCCAGTTAGCTCCGCTAAATTGGAAGGAGGCCAAAAACGGATGAAAAATAAAATCAATACCATGGCTGCATAGATTAGCAACGAAAATGCCAATGACTTTTTTTGATCTGACGAAGGAGAAAAACTCATGTATTTTGCTTATTTTTAATAGGGTGTTCTTATAACGCCGAAATGTACTAAAAATTGTCAAGAGTGAAAAGGAAAAAGTTGCACTTTTGACTGTTATTTTTTGAATCTTAAATATGATAATTACGTATTAAAAAGTATCTTTGATTGATTATTTAATAATTTAACCTATTAATTTTAACCTTATATGGATTTTAATTTAACAGACGAGCATAAAATGATTCAGCAAGCTGCAAGAGATTTTGCTCAAAATGAATTATTGGCTGGTGTAATTGAGCGTGATGAAAATCAAACTTTTCCTGCTGAACAAGTAAAAAAAATGGGAGAACTTGGATTTATGGGTATGATGGTGGATCCTAAATATGGTGGAAGTGGATTGGACACAATTTCTTATGTATTAGCAATGGAAGAAATTTCTAAAGTAGATGCTTCTTCCTCAGTAGTAATGTCTGTTAATAATTCCCTAGTTTGTTGGGGATTACAAACGTATGGAACTGAAGAACAAAAACGGGAGTGGTTGCCTAAACTAGCTTCGGGGGAAATCCATGGTGCTTTTTGTTTGAGCGAACCAGAAGCTGGAAGTGATGCTACCTCACAAAAAACAACTGCCCTAGATATGGGAGATTATTATTTGGTAAACGGAACCAAAAATTGGATCACTAATGGAAACTCAGCCTCTTTTTACATCGTTATTGCACAAACAGACATTGATAAAAAAAGCAGGGGAATCAATGCTTTGATTATGACTAAGGACATGCCAGGTTTTTCTATTGGACCGAAAGAACAAAAAATGGGAATTAGGGGTTCAGATACTCATTCTTTGCTATTTTCAGATGTTAAAGTACCAAAAGCAAATCGCATTGGCGAAGACGGGTTTGGATTTAAGTTTGCCATGAAAACATTGGCTGGTGGTCGTATCGGTATTGCAGCGCAAGCTTTAGGAATTGCTTCTGGAGCCTACGAATTATCTTTGAAATACTCTAAAGAAAGAAAAGCATTTGGGACTGAAATTTGCAACCATCAAGCCATCGCTTTTAAGTTAGCTGACATGGCAGTAAGTATTGAGGCAGCTCGACATTTATGTATTAAAGCAGCTTGGGATAAAGACAATCATCATAATTATGATATTAGTGGCGCTATGGCAAAATTATATGCTTCTCAAGTGGCTATGGATACGGCAATAGAAGCAGTTCAAATACATGGTGGTAATGGTTATGTTAAAGAATATCATGTAGAACGAATGATGCGTGATGCCAAGATCACTCAAATCTATGAAGGGACTTCTGAAATTCAGAAAATTGTAATTTCAAGAGCTGTTTTAGCAGATTAATTTATTTTGAAAATTTACTGAGGTTCTTATTCTTGTTTGTAAGAATAAGAACTTTTTTTATTTTTATTAGGTAAAGAAATTTATTTGAGTTTGATTTTGTTTATTTTCGCTTTATGAAAAATATAATTGTAACAGGAACGAGTAGAGGTATAGGTTTAGAATTAGCCCTACAATTTGCTTCAAAAGGACATTGTGTCTTAGCACTTTCTAGAACAATTCCTCAAGCACTTTTAGGCAATAAAAATATCAGTTGTTTATCGGTTGATTTAGCAATTGAATCTGACTTACAAAAGGTATCCGATTATTTAGCAACTACTTGGAAGCAAGTTGATGCTATAGTTCATAATGCTGGAAGTTTACTGTTGAAACCTTTTTCGGAAACATCACAAGTTGATTTTGAAAGTATTTACAAAGTGAATGTTTTTGGAGTTGCCAATTTAACTAGAGTAGCTTTGCCCTTTTTACAAAAAGGAAGTCATGTAGTTACCATTAGTTCGATGGGAGGCATTCAAGGGAGTCTTAAATTTCCTGGGTTAGCTGCTTATAGTTCGAGTAAAGGTGCTGTGATCACACTTTCAGAATTATTAGCTGAAGAATACAAAGAACAAGGAATTGCTTTTAACGTTTTGGCACTCGGAGCAGTTCAAACAGAAATGCTGGCCGAAGCTTTTCCAGGCTATCAAGCACCAATTTCGGCAGCTGATATGGCTCAATACATTGTTGATTTTACGCTTACTGGAAATCAATATTATAATGGGAAAGTGTTGGAAGTTTCTTCTTCAAACCCATAAATTGGTATAGTTTTGAGCGATACTTTAGCAAGATATATTCCAGAGCATGCAGTTCAACCTGTTTTTGAATTGATTGTTTCAAATCAGGTGCATCTTAAAATTGTAAATGAGCGGCAAACGCGTCACGGTGATTATCGTAGAGCGTTGAGCGGGAAGCATGAAATTACAGTTAATGCTAGTTTGAATCAGTACAAGTTTTTGATTACTTTAATTCATGAAATTGCCCATCTAGCCGCTTTTGAAAAATTTGGAAGAAACATCAAACCACATGGCAATGAATGGAAAATTACTTTTCAGCGTTTGATGGTTCCTTTTATTCGCCCAGAAATTTTTCCACAGCATTTGTTGCCTTTATTGGCAAGACATTTTAGAAACCCAACGGCGAGTAGTGATACAGATACCACTTTATCATTGGCACTCAAACAATTTGACCAACAAAACGATAAAAATTATGTTTTTGAAATTCCGTATGGGAGTATTTTTCGAATTTCAAATGGCAAGATTTTTAAAAAAATAGCAGTTCGAACCAAACGTTTTGAGTGTTTAGAAATTAGCACTGGCAAAACCTATTTGTTCAATCCAAATGCTGAGGTAGAGCTCATAAAAATTAATTAATGTCCGTTTAAAACTGCTGCTCTTACTTTTTTAAATAAGTTTGAAGAATACACAAAATCTACTACTGCTTGATTATCTGTTTTGAAAATTTCTTCTTTAGAGCCTTCCCAAGCTTTCAATCCATTTTTCAAAAAAACAATTTTTTCGCCAATTTCCATTACAGAATTCATATCGTGTGTATTGATCACAGTAGTGATATTGTATTCTCTTGTAATTTCTTGGATTAAATTATCAATTATAGTAGCCGTTTTAGGGTCTAAACCAGAATTAGGTTCATCACAAAACAAGTATTTTGGGTTGTTTACTATTGCTCGTGCAATGGCAACCCGTTTTTGCATCCCTCCCGAAATTTCGGCAGGTTTTTTATGGTTGGCTTCGCCTAAATTGACTCTTTCAATTACAAAATTGACACGATCTTTAATTTCTTTGGCACTTTTATTGGTAAACATCTTGAGTGGAAAGCCTATATTTTCTTCCACGGTCATACTGTCAAATAAAGCACTTCCCTGAAATACCATTCCTATTTCACTTCGAAGTTCGCGTTTCTCATCCTGATTCATTTTACCATAAACTCTCCCGTTAAAGGCAATAGTTCCTTTGTCAATTTCATGAATACCCAATAAAGATTTTATAAAAACAGTTTTACCAGAGCCACTTTCTCCTATGACTAAGCTTGTTTGTCCAGCCTCAAAATTGGTACTCACTCCTTTTAGAACTTTTTGGTTCCCAAATTTCTTTTCAAGGTTTGTAACTTCTATCATTAGCTTAACAAAATTTGAGTGAGTAAATAGTTAGAAATAATTATCAGAACGGAGGTCCAAACAAATGATACAGTACTTGCTTTTCCAACTTCTAGTGCGCCACCTTTCATATAGTATCCATGAAAAGAGGGAACAGTTGCTAAAATAAATGCAAATGCCAATGTTTTTATAAAGGCATAAGTAATATGAAAAGGAATAAATTCTACTTGAATTCCGGTGATGAAATCCGTTTCAGTAGCAAATCCACCATAAATTGCGGCTAAATATCCTCCATAAATCCCCAAAAACATGGCGACACCAATTACAAAAGGATAAAGAAATAAGGCTATAATTTTTGGGAAAACTAAATAATTTAAAGAGTTGACCCCCATGACTTCTAAAGCATCTATTTGTTCAGTAACACGCATAGTTCCTATACTAGATGTAATAAAAGAACCCATTTTTCCCGCCATAATGATTGAAATAAAGGTAGGTGCAAATTCTAATATTACGGATTGTCTGGTGGCAAATCCGATTAAATATCTTGGTATTAAAGGATTAGTTAAGTTAAGAGCAGTTTGTATGGCTACAACTCCACCCACAAAAAAAGAAATAAAACATACTATCCCTAAAGAATCGATAATTAAGTCGTCAATTTCTTTTAGGATAAGTTGTTTCATCACACTCCATTTAACGGGTCTGTTGAACATATCTTTCAACATGATGAAATAACGGCCTATTTGAGTTAAATATTTGATGAGTATCATATTTTTTATTGTAAGCTAATTTACAAAAAATGAAATAGCTTTGAAGTTTAGTATTTCAATTAATGAAAAAGTTTGTCTTTCATTTTTTGAAGGCGGTATTTTCTAATGAATTTAGCTTGTTCGGTAGTGACTAACAAAGGTTTTTTGGCCAATTTAGCTTTCCAAAAACCAATCAGATAGTCTACAAATAAAAAGGGTTTTTCTTTTCTCAATGCCAATTTCAATGATGCTATTGTGGTAATTAGGAAGCCGTAGCCCAAAGTATAAAATGCTTCTCCTTGTTTGTATCGTGCTGTTTTATTGTAATTAGCGCCCGTTGGTTTTAAGTGTCTAACGTGCAAACTTTGGTCAGTGACAACTTTCCAATTGTAAAATTTACACAATAACTCGTCAACCGTATCCCAACCCATTTGAGCTCTTAAACCACCTATTTGTTTGAAAGTTGCTTTTCGATAGGCTTTTAACGCCCCGCGAATATGATCTTTATCGGTTAGATTTTCCAAAACCCATTTTCCATTTTTTTCGATGTAACAAAAACCGCCCACCATTCCAATTAACGAATCAGAGTTAAAATGCTGAATTATAGTTTCGAAATAATTAGTTGGAAAAATTAAATCAGCATCTACTTTTACGATCAAATCATACTCTTCGTCAATAGATTCTAATCCTTTTTGAAAAGCTTGAATTACTTTACTTCCTGGTAAATGAGTCGCACTGGAGGTTTTGGTTACTAATGAAATCCAAGAATATTTTTTAACGAAATCCAACACAATATCTGGAGTACTATCAGTTGAATTGTCATTCACTACAA